>JAEWJX010000092.1 GCA_023386365.1 Actinomycetes bacterium
AACCCCCACCCCCCAACCCCCCCCCCCCCCCCCCGCGGCCCCGGCCGTCCCGCGCCGCACCTGGCTGGCGCTGGCCGTCCTCATCCTCGGCGTCGCCATGGCGCTGCTCGACACCACCATCGTCAACGTCGCGCTGCCGACCATTCGCACCTCGATCGACGCGTCCGAGGCGACCCTCTCGTGGATCATCTCCGGCTACGCCCTCGCCTACGGGCTCGCGCTGATCCCCGCGGGACGCATCGGCGACCGCATCGGCCACAAGTGGGTGTTCATCACCGGACTCTCGCTGTTCACCGTCGCGAGTCTCGCCTGCGGTCTCGCCCAGAACGACATGCAGCTGATCGTGGCGCGTGTCGTGCAGGGCCTCGCGGGCGGCATCTTCTTCCCGCCGGTCACCGCGCTCATCCAGCTGATGTTCCCGCCGCGCAACCGGGGTGCGGCATTCGCCATCATGGGCGCCACCATCGGGTTCTCCACCGCGCTCGGCCCGCTCGTGGGCGGTCTGCTCATCGAAGCCCTCGGCACGGCCGAAGGTTGGCGCTCGATCTTCTTCGTCAACCTGCCGTTCGGCATCATCGCCGTCATCGCGGCGTTCTTCCTGCTGCCGGCGAAGGGCGACGAGCGCGTGCGTTCGGGCGTCGACCTGGTGGGCTTCGTGCTGCTGAGCGGCTCGCTCGTGGCGATCCTCGTGCCGCTTATCCAGGGCCAGGACGAAGGCTGGCCGCTGTGGACCTACCTCTCGCTCATCGGTGGTGCCGTGCTGCTCGTGCTCTTCGCCTTCTGGGAGCGTCACGTCGCCGCTCGCGGCAAGTCGCCGCTCGTGCCCCCGCACCTGTTCGCGCACGCGCAGTTCACGGCGGGCGCGATCCTCGCCCTCGTCTACTTCGCCGCGTTCACCAGCATCTTCTTCACCATCTCGATCTTCTGGCAGTCGGGCCTCGGCCACACCGCCCTCGAGTCGGGCCTGGTGTCGATCCCGTTCGCGATCGGCAGCATCATCGGTGCCGCGCAGTCGAACCGACTCGCCGAAAGGCTCGGGCGCACCGTCCTCGTCATCGGCACCGGCATGGTGGCCGTGGGCCTCATCGCCCTGTGGCTCGTGCTGCTCATCGTGCCGTCTCCGGAACTCACCAACTGGGAACTGCTCGTGCCTCTCCTCGTCGCTGGTATCGGCAGCGGCCTCTTCATCGCCCCGAACGCGCAGTTCATCGTCGCGACGGTCGACAACTCGGAGGCCGGGGCCGCATCCGGCGTCATCGGCACCATGCAGCGCATCGGCAGCGCGATCGGCATCGCCGTGATCGGCTCCGTGTTCTTCGGGCTGCTCGTGTTCCCCACCGACCACCAGCCCACGCCGGACGAGATCGCCAACGCCTTCGGGCACAGCGCCACCTGGTCGCTCGCGCTCAGCGCGGGGTTCGCGGTAATCGCGTTCGCCCTGGTGTTCACCCTGCCGAAGCGCGTGTCGCGCGGCTACGAGGCGATCCCCGCCGAGTAGCCAGCCGAGGTCAGGGGCGCCGGGCGCCCGTCGGGTCGGTACGCGACGCGGCGGGCGCGCGGTCGTCCGCCTTCGCGAACAGCCAGTTCGGCTTCGGTTCGATGAGCGGGCGGAAGACCTTGCGCACCCACGGACTCGACAGCGCGATGGAGATCGCGAGCGACGCGAACACCATCGTCAGCAGCCAGACGGCCGACGAGTGATCGTCCTTGAGGATGCCGGACTCGCGGATCGGGTACAGCACGAACGAGTGCAGCAGGTAGACGTACATCGTGGCCTGGCCGAACGTCGTGAAGAAGGTGCGTCGGCGGGGGATGAGCACCAGGAACGCCGCGCACAGCAGCACCGCGAGGGCGATGAGCGCGAGACGCAGCAGACCCGCCCACCACGTCGGTTCGCCAAGCGCCTTGTACGAGTCGTCGTAGAAGAACCAGAAACGTAGATCGAACGCCCGGAACGCCTGAACGTTCACGATCACGACGCCGAGCCACATCGCCATCACCCCGATCGCGACCGTGCGCACACCCCAGGTCGGGCCCGGGCCGAGGTGCCGCCAGCGGTCCATGAGGCCCCAGTGGCGCAGCTTCCAGCCGAGCACGAAGAACGGCAGGATGCCGATCGCCCGCGACAGCGAGAACGTGGAGTCGACGTTCGCGAAGTAGCCGACGGTGACGGATGCGACCACCGCCCACAGCAGCGGCCAGCGCAGCAGCGCCAGATACGGGAGCACCATCCGGAAGATCGCCAGCGCGAGCAGGAACCACAGGGTCCAGTGCGGCTCGGTCGGGTTGAAGACGTTCTTGCCCTCGACGGCCCACTGCACCAGCGACCAGATCGTCTGCATGATCACGTACGGCAGCACGATGTCGGTGATGATGCGCCGCATCTGCCGCATCCCGGGAGGGCTCGCCTTGGAGAAGTAGCCGGAGACGATCGCGAACGCCGGCATGTGGAACGCGTAGATGAACAGGTACAGGGTGAGCGCGTTGTCGGAGTCGCTCGTCTGCCGCTGGATGGCGTGCCCCATCACGACGAGCACGATGCAGGCGAATCGGGCGTTGTCCCAGTAGGGCACGCGCACCCGCGGTTTCGTGATCGGCGCGGTCTCACTCACCGTCCCACCCTACGAGGGTCGCGTAGCGTTGCCGCATGACATACCGCGTGGTCGTGACGGGGGCGAGTTCGGGGATCGGCGAGGCGACGGCGCGTCGTTTCGCAGCGCACGGGTGGCAGGTGATCGGTGTCGCACGGCGGGCCGACAGGCTTGCGGCGCTCGCCGAGGAGGGGGTGCTCACACCGATCGTCGCGGACGTGACGGATGCCGACGACGTGGCGCGGGTGCGTGCCGAGGTCGAGGCGGGCGGCCCGCTGCACGCGCTCGTCAACAACGCAGGCGGCGCGCTCGGCACCGAGTCGGTGGAGGACGGCGACCCGGACGACTGGCGGGTGATGTTCGAGACGAACGTGCTCGGCACCCAGCGCATGGTCGCGGCGCTGCTGCCTGCGTTGCGCGACGGATCCGAGGGACGCGGGGCCGCCGACATCCTTGCCGTCACCTCGATCGCCGGCCACGTCGTCTACCCGGGTGGTGGCGGCTACAACGCCGCCAAGCACGCGCAGCACGCGCTGATGGCGGTGCTGCGGCTCGAACTCGGGGGTGAGCCGATCCGGGTGATCGAGATCGCGCCCGGCATGGTCAAGACCGACTTCTCGCTCGTGCGGTACAAGGGCGACGCCGCCGCGGCGGATGCGGTGTATGCCGACGTCGCGAACCCGCTGACCGCGGACGACATCGCGGAGGCGATCGTGCACGCGATCGAGCTGCCTCCGCACGTCGACCTGGATCTGGTGACCATCAAGCCGGTCGCCCAGTCGGCGGTGCGCACGATCGCGAAGGGCAAGCTCACGCCGAAACGTTAGGCCGACGCCGCCTCCGTCACCGGCTCGGGCTCCACATCGGCGAAGGCGAGCTTCGGAACCATGAAGAGCAACGCCATGGCGACGAGCGCGCCGCCACCGCACACCGCCCACACGGTCATGTAACCGGCGAGAGGCGCCACGGTGCCTCCCACCTCGGCGCCCGCGGTCACCAGCACGACCCCGAAGATGGCTGAGGCGAACGCGCCACCGATCGTCTTGGTGGTGTTGGTCATGCCCGCGGCCACGCCGGTCTGCCCCTCGGGCGCCGCAGCCGCGGCCGCCGCCGGCAGCGCGGCGACGAGCGCACCCGAGCCGAGGCCCGCGATGACCATGTTCAGCACCACCTGCCAGGTCTCGAGGTGGAACGGGATGAAGAGCAGGTATCCGGCCGCCACGAACGCGGTCGCCAGGATGAGCGAGAGGCGCGGCGAGAGGCGCTTCGAGGCCGCCGCGAACAGCAGCGCCCCGACGATCATGGCGACCAGGTAGGCGCCGATCAGGTACGACAGCACGTCGGCGTCGAGCCCCAACCCGTATCCGTGTTCGGTCGGGTTCGTGGCGGCGTAGGTCGACAGCGGCGCCTGCGCGCCCAGCACCGAGATGCCGAAGAGTGCCGCGGTCAGCAGCAGCGGCCACATCGTGGGCTGCCGCATCACGCGCAGGTCGATCGCGGGGTCCGGGTGGCGAAGCTCCCAGCGGGCGAACACCCACAGCACGGCGGCCCCGACGACGATCGCGACGGCGAGCAGGCCGAGGCGGGTCTCGAGGGGCACCGGCGTGCCACCGAGCTCCGTCACCCGGAGGAACACGAGGCCGGCGGTGATGAGCAGCAGCCCGGCGGACAGCAGCGCGAAGCCGACACCGTCGAGCCTGCGGGCGCCGGTCGGACGCGACTCGGGCACCCCGAACAGGATCGCGAAGAAGACGAGGCTCACGGCGATCGCTGGCACCATCAACGTCAGGGTGAGGTTGTCGGTGGCGCCCAGCACCCGGGCGCCCCCGAGGGCTCCGGCGATCGCGCCCAGCTCCAGCGCCACCACGAGGAACCCGGCGGAGCGCCGCGTCTGCGACGCTCCCGTGCCGCTACGGCGTGCGCGGTCGAAGACGAGAGCCACCTCGAGCGGCAACCAGACCACGTAGAAAGCCTGCAGCGACCATGCCGCCAGGAAGCTCCAGAAGTCGCCCGTGAAGGCGAGCCACCACGTCGCCCCCGCCGTCAGCGCGGTCGTCAGCAGCAGGATGCGCTTGTGGCCGAACATGTCGCCGAGCTTCGCGAAGATCGGCACGAGGATCGCCGACAGCAGCAGCTGCGACGCCTCGAACCAGTTGAAGTCGCCGTCGTGGATCGACAGGTGCTCGACGATGCTGGGGATCAGCGGCACGTAGAAGCCCTGCAGGATGCCGCTCACGAGCTCGACGAGGAAGAGGAAGCCGACGAGCGCGAAGGTGATCGTGCCGACGGAGCGGGTTCGGGTCGCCATGATCGGATGCTAGGGCCTTCCCGGGGTCGGTACCGTGGTGACATGGCGGGAGACGAGCGCGAGATTCTGGACTGGTCCACCTTCGGGCGCGCGTCGCGTGAGCTCGCGGAGGCGGTCGCGGCCGACGGTTTCCGGCCCGATGCGATCGTCGCGATCGCCCGGGGTGGACTGCCGCTGGCCGGAGCCCTCGGCTACGCGCTCGACGTGAAGATGCTCGGCAGCCTCAACGTCGAGTTCTACACGGGGGTCGAGTCGCGGCTCGACGAGCCGATCGTGCTCCCGCCGACGCTCGACCGTGAGTCGCTCGCGGGCAAGCACATCCTGCTCGCCGATGACGTGGCCGACTCGGGCCGCACGCTCGCACTCGTGCTGCAACTGCTGGAGGCGGGGGGCGGCGAGGTGCGCACCATCTGCCTCTACACGAAGCCCGGGACGGTGCACGAGCCGTACTACACGTGGAAGCGCACCGACCGCTGGATCATGTTCCCGTGGAGCTCGGCCGGCCCTGTCGCCTACCCCGAGAAAGGCGACGGCGCCGCATGAGCGTGCACCTCGTGGGCGGTGGGTGGTCGCCGGGCGGTGACCCGGAGATCACCGGCGCGTTCCTGGGGGAGGCGTCGATGCGCGCCGCGGGCAGCGGCCGCATGGTTCCGAGGATCGGCGTGCTCATCGTCGTCGACGGCGACACCCCCTCCGAGGAGTACCGCACCGGGTACCCGCCGTCGCTGCGGCAGGTGGCGGCGTGCGAACCGGTGGTCACCGTGATCGCGTCCGACGACACGTTCGCCGCGTCGGTGCTCACCGACATCGACGGACTCGTGGTGGGCGGCGGCCTCACCCCCGCGTACCTGGATGCGGTCGACCCGCTGGTCGAGGAGATCCGGCTGCTCGTCGCCGACGGGCTGCCCTACCTCGGCTTCTCCGCCGGCGCGATGATCGCGGCGGACCGCGCGATCATCGGCGGGTGGCGCATCAACGGCATCCCCGTCTGCCCGCAGACCACCTCGGAGGACCTGGACGAGGTGACGGTGGCGGAGGGGCTCGGCCTCGTCGATCTCGCCGTCGACGTGCACGCCGCCCAATGGGGAACGCTCAGCCGGCTCGTCGCGGCGACGGAGGCGGGGCTCGTCGACGGCGGCGTCGCGATCGACGAGCGCACCGCCCTCGTCGTCTCGGATGACGGGTTCGCGGTCCTCGGCGAGGGAAGCGTCTGGCAGGTGCTCGACGAGCCGGCGGGCGTCATCGTGGGCACGCTCGGCGCATGAGCGAGCCACGCCCGCTCGCGGAGCTCGTCGACCCGGGGTGGGCCACAGCCCTCGAGCCCGTCGCGCCGCAGGTGGCGCGGATGGGTGACCTGCTGCGTGCCGAGGTCGCTGACGGCCGGCCGTACCTCCCCGCGGGACGGCATGTGCTGCGCGCGTTCGCCGCGCCGTTCGACGACGTGCGGGTGCTCATCGTCGGGCAGGACCCGTACCCCACCCCGGGCCACCCGATCGGGTTGTCGTTCGCCGTCGACCGGCACGTGCGTCCCCTCCCGCGCAGCCTGCAGAACATCTACGCCGAACTCCGTGACGATCTCGGCGTCACCCCTCCCGACCACGGCGACCTCTCCGGGTGGTCGCAGCAGGGAGTGATGCTGCTCAACAGGGTGCTCACCGTGCGGGAGGGCGCATCCGGCTCCCATCGCGGACTCGGCTGGGAGGCGATCACCGAGCACGCGATCCGGGCGCTTGTGGCGCGGGACCGCCCGCTCGTCGCGGTGCTCTGGGGACGCGACGCGGGCACGCTGCGCCCGATGCTCGGCGACACCCCGATCATCGCCTCCGCCCACCCGAGTCCGCTGTCGGCGCGCAACGGGTTCTTCGGGTCCCGTCCATTCAGCCGCGCCAACGAGCTGCTCGTGGAGGCGGGCGGTGCCCCGGTGCAGTGGGATCTGCGCGCGCTGGAGGCGCCTGCCGACTGATCTCCGCCATCCGGGGGAGGACGCCCGCCGACCGCCGTCGATAGCGTGGGGGCATGACCGGAGCCGTGATCGAGATCCAGTCCCTCACCAAGCGTTTCGGGGGAACCACCGCCGTCGACGACCTCACCTTCCGCGTCGAGCCCGGAGTCGTGACCGGCTTCCTTGGCCCGAACGGTGCAGGCAAGACCACGACCCTGCGCTCCCTGCTGGGGCTGGTCAAGCCCACCAGCGGACGGGCCACCTTCGACGGCAAGAGCTACGCCGAACTCGGCGACCCGCTCCGAACCGTCGGCACCGCCCTCGAGGCGGCGAGCTTCCACCCGGGCCGCACCGGCCGCGACCACCTCCGTGTCGCCGCCGCGGCGGCGAGCATCCCGGATGCTCGGGTCGACGAGGTGCTGGAATGGGTGGGCCTCGGCGCCGCGGGCCGTCGCCGCGTGGGCGGCTACTCGCTCGGCATGCGCCAGCGGCTAGGTCTCGCGTTCGCCCTGCTCGGCGACCCCGGAGCACTGGTCCTCGACGAGCCGATCAACGGACTCGACCCCGAGGGCATCCGCTGGATCCGCGGGTTCCTCCGCTCCCTCGCCGACCAGGGGCGCACCGTGCTGGTGTCCTCGCACCTGCTGAGCGAGGTGCAGCAGACGGTCGACCGCGCCGTCATCATCTCGCACGGCCGCCTCGCCTACCAGGGCCCGCTCGACGGGCTCGAGACCGGCATCGGCCGCGTCCACGTCGACGCCGGCGACCGCACCGCGCTCGCCGGCATCCTCACCGCTGCGGGCGCCCAGGTCGATGTCGCCGCCGACGGTCTGCACGTGTCGGGCCTGGAGGCGGCGGCGATCGGCGAGCACGCCCTCGCCGCGGGCGTGCCGTTGAGTTTGCTCGTACCCGAGAGAGAGGGGCTGGAAGACGTCTTCCTGGGCCTCGTCGGCGAAGGAGGGGGGCTGTGATGATCCGCTCGCTGCGTTCCGAGATGCTCAAGATCACCACCACGCGCACGTGGTGGATCCTCGCGCTGATCCTGTTCGGCTGGGTCGGCTTCAACGCCGGCGTCATCGGTGCCCTCGGCGGCGTCCTCGTGGAGCAGAGCGGGGGAGCGATCGGCGAGACGTCGATCCCGCCGCTCGCCTATAGCGCGGTGACCGCCGTCGGCTACGTCTTCCCGCTGCTCTTCGGCGCTCTCGCGTCCACGACCGAGTTCCGGCACCAGACGCTCACCCCCACCTTCTTGGCCACACCCCGGCGCGGGATCGTGCTCACCGGCAAGGTGGGTACGGGGCTCATCTGGGGCGCCGTCTACGGTCTCGTCGGCCTCATCGCATCCGTCGGGATCGGCGCACTCGTCATGCAGCTCGTGGGCGTCGACCCCGACCTGGGATCGAGCGACACGTGGGCGCTGGTCGGTCGTGCTCTGCTCGCGATGGCGCTCTGGGCCGTGATCGGTGTGGCACTCGGCGTGTTGATCCCGAACCAGGTGGCCGTGATCGTGATCGTGCTGGCGTTCACGCAGTTCCTCGAACCGCTGCTGCGCACCGCGACCGCCTTCTGGGAGTGGACGGCCGCCGTCGGCAAGTTCCTGCCGGGGGCCGCGACGGATGCCCTGGTCGGGTCGAGCATCTACACGATGCTCACCGGCAGTTCCGCAGAGGCCCTCGAATGGTGGCAGGGTGGACTCGTGCTCGGCGCGTATGCCGCGCTGTTCCTCGTCGCCGGTGCGCTCACCACCTGGCGTCGCGACGTGACCTGAGAGACGGAGGGGGCCGGATGCTCGAAGAGGAATACAACCCTCGGCGGGAGCTTCCGCAGCATCTGAAGAAGAAGCCGGCCCCCGAGCCCGAGTTCGCGTTCAGCATCCGCGACGCGGTCGAGGCCGACCTGCCCGACATCCGCGAGATCTACAACCACTACATCGCCAACTCGACGGTCACATTCGACGAGGAACCGCAGACGCTCAAGGAGCTGCGGTCCAAGTTCCGCCACAACGCGAAACTCGGCTACCCGTGGATCGTCGCGGTGTCACCGAGCGGCCAGATCCTCGGGTACGCGAACGTGTCGCCGTGGAAGCAGAAGGCCGCCTACCGGTTCACGGTCGAGAACTCGATCTATCTGCGCGCGGCGTCCACCGGCAAGGGTCTCGGCACGGCGCTCCTGGCAGAACTGCTGGAGCGGTCGAAGGCGGCGGGCATCAAGGAGGTCATCGCGGTGATCGCCGACAAGGGTGCGGATGCGTCGATCGCGATGCACAAGGCGTTCGGTTTCACCGAAATCGGCCACATGGGCAAGGTCGGCTTCAAGTTCGGGCGGTGGCTCGGCACCGTGCTCATGCAGAAGAGCCTCAAGTAGCTCAGGCGCCGACCTCGGCCGCGACCTCGTCGCACAGCTCGACGGCGTCCTCGTAGCTCTCCTGACCGCCGGAGCCCTCGATCACCGAGACCCAGCTGTCGTCGGCGATCACGTTGACGATCGCGGGTGCGGCCACGTCGTCGCCGGTGCGCTCGTAGACGAGGTTCTCACCGTCGACACGCTCGTTGAGTCCCTGTTCGACGAGCGCCTCGATGGTGGCGCCGCGGGATACGTCGTCGAGTGGGGCGACCGACACGATCACCGAGTTCTCGGGTGCGTTCTCCTCACCCCAGAGGCACGTGATGCCGCCCGCCAACTGCTCGGGTGTGGGGTCGGCGAAGTAGGTGTCGCCGTACTTGCCGTCGGGGCCCGCGAGCAGCTCCCGGCCGAGGCCGGCGAACTCCGCGACCCGGGACGCGGGGAGCACAGCGGCGCAGGCGGTCGGCATCCGGAAGACGGGATCCGCCGAGGGGTTCGCGCTCGGGCTGGGCTCCTCGGAGGGGGAGCCGTCGGCGGTCGC
Source organism: Actinomycetes bacterium (assembly GCA_023386365.1). Taxonomy (GTDB): domain Bacteria; phylum Actinomycetota; class Actinomycetes; order Actinomycetales; family Microbacteriaceae; genus Homoserinibacter. The sequence continues at coordinate 9,726 of JAEWJX010000092.1, forward strand.
GCTCGCGCGGGGTGCGGGGGAGGGCGTGTTGCATCCGGCGAGCACCAACGCGGCGGCGGCGACGAGGGCGATCGTGACGGGTTGTGTACCCATCCGTATCGCCCTCATCGCCGCCCCTTTCGTCGTCGAGAATCTATCAGCGCCTCATCCGCGCGGGGTCGCCCGGCTGAGCACCAGGTACCCGAGGACCGCGCCGAGGACTGCCGGGATGAGTGCGGCCGACGCAACCCCGAGGGTGCCGAGGTCGGCGAGCGCCTGCCAGAACGAGCCCCACGCGTCGGTGAACGTGACGATCGCGATGGCGCCCACCACCAGGATCCCGAGGATGCCGAACGACACGATGAGTCCGGTGGCCTTCCAGCGCACGTACATCGCCGCGAAGATCGTGCCCGTGAAGAGGAAGAACACGAGCCAGCAGAAGTAGATCCACCACTGGGCGAACCAGCCGTCCTGGCTGGCGAAGTACAGCGTCCGGAAGAACGAACCGTCGAGGCCCCACCCGCCGGTGAGTTCCTCGATCCATGCCCCGAGGGTCATGATGCTCGCGTACCCGATCGCGAGCAACACGAAGGCGAGGATCGCGCCTTGAGAGAAGGAGCGCCGGGTCGACCCGTAGCCGAGGGCCAGCGGGAAGGTGAGGTTCAGCGCCTGCACGGCGACGATCATCATGTACACGAAGACGAACGAGACCGCCCCGTTGTACTGGATGCCGGCGGCGGCGTCCGACGACTGGGTGGCGTCGAGGTTGATGAAGATCAGCCACCAGATCGTCCAGTTCATGACGAAGATCGCGCCCAGGATCGCGACCGGCCACCCGATGACGGTCGCCGGGTTGGCGGTGATGAGCTTCACGATCCGCCAGACGCGGCCCAACGGCGTCGTGGGGGATGTGGAGGCGGTGACGGTGACGGCGCTCATGCCTTCTCTCCGTTCGTGCGGTCGGCGCTGTCGCCGAGGGTGGTGGTGCGGATGACGAGCTGCTGCAGCGAGACCGGTGCGAGTTCGAGGCCCGCCGCCTGGGCGGCGGCACGGCCCGACGCGTCCAGCCCAGCGATCGTCGCGGTGGCGAGTCCGCCGAGTCCGGAGCGGTGGAGGACCTCACGGTCGGCGGTGAACGCGTCGACCGCGCCCCGCGCGCCGACGACGTCGACCGCGGAGCCGCGCAGGTCGTCGGCGGCGGAGTCGATGACGATGCGACCCTCGTCGATGACGAGCACATGCTCGAGCAGGTTGGACACCTCGTCGATGAGGTGCGTCGACAGCACGACCGTGCGGGGGTTCTCGGCGTAGTCGGCGAGCAGCACGTCGTAGAACAGCTGCCGTGCGACGGCGTCGAGGCCGAGGTAGGGCTCGTCGAAGAAGGTGAGGGGTGCGCGGCTCGCGAGCCCGACGATGACGCCGACGGCCGAGAGCTGACCGCGGGAGAGCTTCTTCATCCGGCGGTTCACGGGCACCCGGAACTGCTCGACCAGGTCGGCGGCGAACGCGGCGTCCCAGTCGGCGAAGAACCACGGAGCGCTGGTGAGCACGTGCTTCACGCGGAAGTCGTCCGGGTAGCGCTGGCTCTCCTTGATGAAGCACACCCGGTCGAGCACGCGTGCGTTCTCGACGGGCTTCTCGCCGAACACCTCGATGGTGCCGTGGGTGGCGAACTCCTGCCCGGTGAGCAGTTGCATGAGGGTGGTCTTGCCGGCCCCGTTGCGACCGAGCAGACCGTAGATGCGGTTCTCTTCGAGCGCGAAGGTGGCGTCGGCGACCGCGTGCACGGCGCCCGAGCCGACCCCGTAGGTCTTGCTCAGGCCGTCGACCTTGATGACGGTGTTCATCGGTCGACCTCCCCGATCATGCCTGCGAGCTGCGCGGGGGTGATCCCGAGCTTCTCGGCCTCGGCGAGCAGGGGAGTGACGTACTGCTCCCGGAACTGGTCGCGGCGTTGGGCCACGAGGCGCGCGCGGGCGCCGTCGGCGACGAACATGCCGATCCCTCTCTTCTTGTAGAGGATCCCCGTGTCGACGAGCAGGTTGACACCTTTGCCGGCGGTCGCCGGGTTGATGCGCAGGTATGCGGCCAGCTCATTGGTGGAGGGAACCTGGGTCTCTTCGGGCAACGCGCCGGAGATGACGTCGTTCTCGATCTGTTCAGCGATCTGAAGGAAGATCGGGCGGCTGTCGTCCACGCTTGCTCCTGTGGGTGGTTGGTTCATTACTTGAGTAACTAACCAAGCAGGTCGCGTGGGAGATGTCAACCCGTAATGTCGAAGGGTGTTCGAACTTCACCACCTGAGCGCCGTCGAGCAGCTCGACTGGCTGCGCCGCGGCGAAGTCACCTCCCGTGAGCTCACCGAGCACTACCTGGCACGCATCGAGCGCCTCGATCCCGAGCTCGGCGCATTCGCCGTCGTGGATGCGGATGGCGCCCTGCTGCGCGCCGACGCCGTCGAGGACCAGCCGCACGCCGCCGCGCTGTGGGGGCTCCCGACCGCCGACAAGAACCTCGTCGCCCGCGCCGGTCGCGTCACCACCTTCGGCTCGCGCGCCTTCGCCGGTCACATCCCCGACGAGAGTGACGAGCTCGCTCAGGTACTCGACGATGCGGGCGCCGTGAGTCTCGGCGCGACCAGTGCGCCCGAGTTCGGCTTCCCGAGCTACACCGAACCGCTCGCCGGGCGTCCCGCGCGCAATCCCTACGATCGGGCACTCGGCGCCGGGGGTTCGAGCGGCGGGGCGGCGGTTGCGGTCTCCGCGGGTTTGCTTCCTGTCGCGCCGGGTTCGGACGGCGGCGGGTCCATCCGCATCCCCGCGGCGGCCACGGGGCTCGTGGGTCTCAAGCCGTCGCGCGGTCGCATCCCTGCGGCATCCGGATTCGAGAGCCTCGCGGGACTCGTCGTGGGGGGTCCGCTCGCGCGCTCGGTGGCGGATGCGGGGCTGCTGCTCGACGCGCTCGTCGCCCCCTCCGGCTCCCGCGCCCCCTGGGCGACGGCACCCCCCGACGCCGACGGCTCACCGTTCCTGAGCGCGGCGACCCGTGGGGAGGGGCGCTTCCAACTCGCCGTCACGACCGACAGTCCCTGGTCGACGAGCTACGAGCTGACGCTCGACCCCGCGGCGCGGGTGGCGCTCGACCTCGCGATCTCGGAGTTCAGTGCGCTGGGGCACGGCCTGGACGAACTGCGTGTGCCCGACGAGCCGGGCTACGCGGATGCGTTCAGATCGATCTGGCAGGCGGGCGCCGCGACGCTCGTGCTGGATGACGCACAGCTGGAGGCGGTCGAACCTCTCACGCGGTGGCTGATCGAACGCGGTCGTCGCCTCGGTGCCCGCGAGCTCGGTGACGCCCTCGCGTGGCTGGCCGGCTACGAACGGCGCACGATCGACCGCTTCGCCCCGTTCGACGCCGTGCTGACGCCGGCGCTGGCGCTCACGCCCCGACCGATCGGCTGGTACGACTCGTCCGACGGCGAGGAGAACTTCGCGCAGCAGTGCCGGTACACGCCGTTCACGAGCTTCGTCAACGTGAGCGGGCTCCCGGCGATCACCCTCCCGGTGCACGTCACCGAGGAGGGGTTGCCGATGGGGGTGCAGCTCATCGGCCGCCCGGGTGGCGAGCGCACCCTCCTCGCGCTCGGGGCGCAGTTGGAACGGCGCATCGCCTGGCATCGGCGCCATCCACCCGCCTGGGGGATGTGACTCCGGCCTCAGGAGGGGGTGGTCCCGAGGCCCATGGAGTCTCCGAGTGAGACGAACGGCTCGGGTGCGGGCTCGTCGAGCACCGAGGGTTGGGGAGCGATGACCCCCGACACGATCGCGCGGATCGCGAACTCGGTCGAGCGGGCGAGATCGACGTCTCCGGGTGACAGCAGCCACTGCACCTGCAGGCCATCCATGACGGCGAGGATCGCGGCCGCCGCGTCGTCGATGCGCGACCGATCGACGATGCCGTGCTCTTCGCACACCACGTCGAGTGCGTGGCGCACCTCGGCGCGGAGGGTGGCGTAGCGACCCTCGAAGAACTCGCGCGCCGGGTGGTCGTCGGTGACCGATTCGGCCGACAGGACAGCGTAGGCCTGCACGATGCCGGGGCGTCCGCTGTTGAGGATCGCGGTGCGCACGAGGTGCCGGAACAGTTCGATCCCGTCGGGGATGTGCTGGTCGGCGAGGTGGGCGACGTCGGTCTGGTCGCGGTAGCTGAGCACCTCGAGCAGCAGCCGGTCCTTCGATCCGAAGTGGTGAAGGATGCCGGCGTGCGTCATGTCGACCTGGTCGGCGATCTCGGTGAGGGGGGCCTTGTTGTAGCCCTTGCTCCCGAAGGTCTGCAGCGCTGCTTTGAGGATCTCCTGCCGGCGCTGGATGGTCTCCTGACGCATCTTCGGCTCGCGGCGCCGCGGGGTGGTCATGCGGGCGACTATAGCACCGGCTTACTTACCGAGGAGTAAGTCAAGGTGCGTGTTTCTCTCCCTCCCGCGCGGTCGCAAACCGTGGGAGCGATCCCACGACACGCCACTTGACCAGGGGTTTTGACGCGAACGGCGACGATTGGTTGCAACTTGCTGACTGGCATGTAAGTATTTCGCCAGCGCCACCCACTCAACGACGAGGAGCACCACCGTGAGCAACACCGCCGCCCCTGCGCTCCAGCGCGACGGCGACATCCACGAGCTCCTCGCTCGCCTCACCCTCGACGAGAAGGTGCGGCTGCTGACCGGCAAGACGGTGTGGCGGTTGCACGAGCTGCCGCACATCGGGCTGCGGTCGGTGGCCATGTCCGACGGCCCCGTCGGTGTGCGGGGACTCGGCGAGACCCCGGGCGAGACCTCCGCGCTGTTCCCCTCGCCGAGCGCGGTCAGCGCCACCTGGGACGTCGAGACCGCGTTCGCGGTCGGCCGGGCCTTCGCACGCGAGGCGCGCGACCACGGCGTCGATGTGGTGCTCGCGCCGCAGGTCAACATCCAGCGCACTCCCGTCGGCGGGCGCCACTTCGAGTGCTATTCCGAGGACCCGCACCTCACGTCGCTCATCGGCACCCACGTGATCCGCGGTATCCAGCACCACGGCGTCGCCGCGTGCGTCAAGCACTACATCGCCAACGACTCCGAGACCGACCGCACCGAGTACGTCGCCACCGTCGACCCGCAGGCGATGCGGGAGGTGTACCTGGCGCCGTTCGAGCACGCTGTGCGCGAGGGGGAGGCGTGGTCGGTCATGGCCGCCTACAACCAGGTCGACGACGGACACGAGACCTCGCCCATGACCGATCATCGCCGGCTCGTGACCGACCTGCTGAAGGGTGAGCTGGGCTTCGACGGCGCGGTCGTCTCCGACTGGATGGCGACGCGATCGACCGACGGGTCGGCGCTCGGCGGTCTCGACATCGTGATGCCGGGACCCGGCGGGCCCTGGGAGCAGCGGTTGCTCGACGCCGTGCACGACGGACGCGTGCCCGAGAGCGTCATCGACGACAAGGTGACCCGCATCCTGCGCCTCGCGCGGAGAGTCGGAGCGCTGGATCGTCCCGAGACCCCGATCGACCAGTCGACGGAGCTGGGCGAATTCATCACCGACGTCGCCGCCCGCTCGACCGTGGTGCTTCGTCGCGACGACGAGAACCCGGTATGGGACCGTCCGGCCCCCGCATCCATCGCGCTCATCGGGCCCAACTCTGTGCGCCCGCACGTGCTCGGGGGCGGTAGCTCCACGGTGCACCCCGAGCACGTGGTCAGCCCGGAGGAAGGCCTCGCCGCACGGTTCCCGCAGGCCGAGCTGGAGGTCCGGCGCGGCGGGGACTCGCGCCGCTACGCCCCCGACCTCGACCTCGCCGGCCGCTCTGCCGCCGCCGACGGCGCCCTCATCGAGGCCCGCTATCTCGCCGAGGACGGCACGATCCTGGACACCCGACGCCTGCACGCGTGGGACGGCTGGCTGCGCGACCTCGGCGACGACGTGCACCGCGTCGCGCTCCGCGCCGAGGTGACGCTCGTCGAGCCGGGCACCCACCATCTCGAGGTCGCCACCGTCGGCGGCTACCGCATCGCCATCGACGGTCGTGTCGTCGCCGAACACCACGCCCCGGTCGGCGTCGAGGTGATCCTCGACTCCTCCATCAACACGCCCGACGGGCACGGCGGCGAGGTCGAGATCACCGAAGCCCGGACGGTCGTCATCGACGCCGAGCACCTCGTGATCCGCGCCGGCGGATACGGTGCCATCGTCCGCGCCGGATTCCGGCACCGCGTCCCCGGCGACGACATCGACACCGAGATCGCCGACGCCGTCGATGCGGCGAGCCGCGCCGACCTCAGCGTCGTCATCGTCGGCACCAACGAAGAAGTCGAGTCGGAAGGCTGGGACCGCACCAGCCTGAAGCTTCCCGGGCGCCAGGACGAACTGGTCGAGCGGGTGCTCGAGGCCGACCCGGATGCGGTCATCGTCGTCAACGCGGGCGCCCCCGTCCTGCTCCCGTGGCTCGACCGCGCACGTACGGTGCTCTGGGTCTGGTTCCCCGGTCAGGAGATGGGCCACGCACTTGCGGCCGTCCTGGCGGGGGACCGCGAGCCATCCGGTCGCCTCCCGTGGACCCTGCCCGCCGACGAGGCCGACGTGCCGGTGCCGCACGCCCTTCCGGGAACCGACCGGCGCATCCGCTACTCCGACGGTATCCACGTCGGCTACCGCGGATGGGAACGCTCCGGCGCCACGCCCGCCGCACCGTTCGGACACGGACTCGGCTGGTCGACCTTCGCCTACGCCGCCGTCGCCGAACCGGAGTGGACCCCCACCGGAGACCTCACCGTCGACGTGACGGTGCAGAACACCGGTACCCGGGATGCGCGCGAGATCGTGCAGCTCTACCTGGAGCCGCCGGCGCACACGCCCCTCGAACGTCCGGTGCGTTGGCTCGCCGGATTCGCCCACGTCGACATCCCCGCAGGCGAAAGCCGCGTGGTCGTCGTCACCGTCCCCCGGCGCGCATTCGAAGCCTGGGACGCCGACCAGGGGCGCTGGATCACCGTCGCCGGAACCTACCGGCTCGGGATCGGCCGCTCCGTCCGAGACCTCCACCTGGACACCGCGGTCCGGGTGGGCACCCCCGAGGCACAGTAGAGGAGACCACAGCACACGCGGGCTACACCACCCACTCCCGGCGCGAGCCGGACCCAACACTCACACCAAGGAGAGAGAGTCCATGAAGAAGTGGATGACCTCGGTCGCCGCGATCGGCATCGCGTCGACCCTGTTGCTCACCGGTTGCTCGGCGGGCGGTAACGACGACGGCGCCACCGGCGGGGCCGCACTCACCATCGCGAAGCCCGACGGCGCCATCGCCACCGAGAGCAACAACCCGTGGATCGGCGACTCGTCGGCCCTCAAGCTCGGCTACGTGAACGCCATCTTCGAGCCGCTCGCGTTCGTGAACCTGATCGACCCCAGCCAGGATGTCGTGCCGTGGCTCGCATCCGAGATCCAGTGGGCCGACGATTACAAGAGCATCACCCTCACCGCCCGCGACGGCGTGAAATGGAACGACGGCGAGGACTTCACCGTCGATGACATCGCCTTCACCTTCCAGCTGAAGAAGGACAACCCGGCGATCGACACCACCGCGCTCGGCGTGCAGGACATCACGGTCGACGGCGACACGGTCACCGTGTCGTTCGCGAACTCGATGTTCGTCAAGCAGGACAAGGTGCTGCACACCTTCATCGTCCCGGAGCACGTGTGGGCCGACGTCGACGACGTCACCACCTTCACCAACCCCGAGCCCGTCGGAACCGGCCCGTACACCCTCACGAGTTTCAGCTCGCAGAGTGTGCAGCTCGACCAGCGCGACGACTACTGGGGCGGCGAGCTGGCCGTACCGACGCTGTACTACGTCTCGTACAACGACAACACGGCGCTCACCACCGCCCTCGCCAACGGCGACGCCGACTGGGCGCAGGGCTTCATCCCCAACATCGAGGACGCCTTCCTCTCGAAGGACCCCGACAACAACAAGTACTGGGCTCCGGCGGGCCTTGGCGTCGACGGGCTGTGGTTCAACACCACCAGCAAGCCGTTCGACGACAAGGCGCTGCGCCAGGCGATGAACCTCGTCGTCGACCGCAGCAAGCACCAGGAGATCGCGCGCGAAGGCTCGGTGCCGCCCGTCACCTCGGTGACCGGCCTGCCGACCCCCGCCGGCGACCCGTACATCATCGACGAGTTCGCGGGCCAGGAGTACACGGTCGACATCGAGGCGGCCAAGGGCATCCTCGAAGACGCCGGCTACACCTGGAACGGCGACGACAAGCTCGTCGACCCGTCGGGCGCGCCGGTCACCTTCACCATCCAGGTGCCGCAGGGCTGGAGCGACTACGTGACCGGCATCACCCTCATCGCCGACTCCGTGAAGGCGATCGGTATCGACGCGACGGTCGAGACCCCGGATGTCGACAGCTGGTGGGCCGCGAAGGGCACCGGCGACTTCCAGGCGATCCTGCACTGGACCGACACCGGCCTCACCCCGTGGGACATCTACTCGAACGCCATGGACGGCGCCCGGTACCTGCCCATCGGCGAGCAGTCGGAGCAGTACAACTTCGGTCGCTTCAACGACGAAGCCGTCACCCAGGCGCTCGCCGACTATGCGAACGCCGCCGACGACGCGGCCCGCGACGCGGCGCTGCAGATCGTGCAGCAGGCGTTCGTCGACGAGGCGGTCATGCTGCCCATCGGAACCCGCCCGTTCATCGGCGAGTTCAACACCCGCAACTACGTGGGATGGCCGAGCGAGGACGACCCGTACGCGGTCCCCGAGCCGACCAACGTGGCGCAGCTTCTCATCCTGACGAAGCTGAAGGCCGCAGAGTAGGCAGTACCTGCTGACGGTGGGTGTCCCCGAGGTGCGAACCCGGGGGCACCCACCCCGCATGACACGATCCCGGCGCCGTCGCCGGGGGAGGAGAGAACCCTGTGACAGACCAGACGCTGCTCACGATCGACAACATCGACGTCGTCTACGACGTCGAGCCGCCGGTCCATGCGGTGCGGGGCGTCTCGCTGGAGCTGGCCCGCGGTGAGATCCTCGGTCTCGCCGGCGAGTCCGGCTGCGGCAAGACGACGCTCGCCTACGCGATCCAGCGGCTGCTGAAGCCGCCGGCCGTGATCAGCGCGAACGGGGTGATCTTCCACGACCGCGACGGCGGCGACATCGACATCACCGCCCTCGACACGGATGCGCTGCGCCGGTTCCGGTGGGACAAGGCATCGATGGTGTTCCAGGGTGCGATGAACGCCCTCAACCCGGTGAAGAACATCGGCAGCCAGCTGGATGACGTGTTCCGCACGCACCGACCCGGCATGGGTCGGGCGGAACGGCTCGAGGCCTGTGCCGAGCTCCTCGACATCGTCAAGGTGGGCCGTGATCGTCTCCGGTCGTACCCGCATGAACTCTCCGGCGGCATGCGCCAGCGCGTGATGATCGCGATGGCCCTCGCCCTCAAACCTCAGCTGATGATCATGGACGAGCCGACGACCGCGCTCGACGTGCTCATCCAGCGGGAGATCCTCCAGCAGATCTCCGAACTGCGAACCCGGTTCGGGTTCTCGGTGATCTTCATCACCCACGACCTCCCGCTGCTGCTGGAGATCAGCGACCGCATCGCGGTCATGAAGGCCGGCGAGATCGTCGAACTCGACACCCCGGCGAACATCTACCACGGCGCCCGGCACGAGTACACGCGGACCCTGCTGAGTTCGTTCCCCAGCCTCACCGGCGACCGCGGCGGGTTCCTCCGCACGGGCGCCGACACGACGGGAGCCACCCGATGACGACCCTCGAGTTCGCCCACGTCAGCCGCACCTACAAGGTGCGCGGCGCCGGCACCATGAAGGCCCTCGACGACGTGAGCTTCACCCTCACCTCCGGGCAGACGATCGCCCTCGTCGGGCAGTCGGGCTCCGGCAAGTCGACGATCGCGAAGATCCTCACCCAACTCGAGTCGCCCACCAGTGGCACGATCCTGCTCGACGGCAAGCCGATCCCGCGACGCGGGCGAGCGCTACGCGCGTACCGGCAGTCGGTGCGGATGGTGTTCCAGGACCCGTACGCGTCGCTCAACCCGTACCACCTCATCCGGCATCACCTGGAGCGGCCGCTCCGACTCGACCGGGTGGTGCCGTCGCGGGAGGTGGATGCCGAGGTCGATCGGCTGCTCGAGCGCGTGAAGCTCGACCCGGCGCTCGCCGACCGCCACCCGCATGAGCTCTCCGGCGGCCAGCGGCAGCGTGTCGCGATCGCCCGCGCCCTCGCCTCCCGTCCGAGTCTGCTCATCGCCGACGAGCCGGTCTCGATGCTGGACGTCTCCATCCGTCTGGGGGTGCTCAACCTGCTCGCCGAGCTGCAACGCGAATCCAACCTCGGGGTGCTCTACATCACCCACGATCTGGCGACGGCGCGCCACTTCAGCGACGAGATCATGGTGCTCAACCGCGGTGTCGTCGTCGAACGCGGACCCGCCGACCGGGTCATCCTCGAGCCGGAGCACGAGTACACGCGGCGCCTGCGCGACGCATCGCCCAACCCCGATGCCCTGTTCGCCTCCGATCCGCGCCCGACGACGAAGGGGGGCCAGGGATGAGGTTCTTCCTGCGGCGTGCCGCCTTCTACCTGTTCACCCTGTGGGCCGCCATCACCATCAACTTCTTCCTACCCCGGATGATGAAGGGCGACCCGATCACGGCCTACCTCGCCCGCAACCAGGGGACGGTCAGCCCCGAGGCGATCGAATCGCTGAAGATCCTGTTCGGCCTCAACACCGACCGCAGCCTCTGGCAGCAGTACCTCGACTACTGGGGTCTACTGCTCTCGGGCGACCTGGGCCGTTCCCTGTCGAAGGGTCTCGCGCCGGTCAGCGAAGTGATCGCCGACGCGCTCCCGTGGACGATCGGCCTCGTCGGCATCGCGACCCTCATCAGCTTCTTCGTCGGCACGTCGGTGGGCACGTTCATCGGCTGGCGGCGCGGCAGCAAGGCCGAGTTCCTGGTGCCGGTGACCACCTTCCTCTCGACGGTGCCCTACTTCTGGCTCGGGCTCATCATGATCGCCGTCTTCTCGACGACCCTCGGATGGTTCCCCGCGTCCCACGCCTACGACAAGACGGTGCAGCCCGGCTTCACGTGGGAGTTCATCTCCAACGTCATCTACCACGGCACCCTGCCGGCGCTGACGATCGTCATCACCTCGCTGGGCGGCTGGATCCTCGGCATGCGCAACATGATGATCACGGTGCTCGACGAGGACTACATCACCGTCGCCCAGGCGAAGGGCCTCCCGCCCCGCAAGGTTGTCACCGGGTATGCCGCCCGCAACGCGGTGCTGCCGCAGCTGTCGAGCTTCGCGCTCTCGCTCGGGTTCATCGTCGGCGGCACGCTCATCATGGAGATGATCTTCAGCTACCCCGGCCTCGGCCTCCGCCTGTTCGAGGCGACCCTCGCCAAGGACTACCCGCTCATGCAGGGCATCTTCCTCGTGATCACCCTCTCGGTCCTCGTGGCGAACATCGTCGCCGACATGGCGTACGCGGCCCTGGATCCCCGCACCCGACAGGAGGAGGCACTGTGACCGCCGCCACCGGAACCATCGAGGCCGTCACCCCGGCCCCGCGCTCGAAGCGTTTCAGCGAATCGTTCTCGATCTTCCGCAACGGCAAGTCCGTCGTCGGGCTGTCGATCCTGGGTTTCTTCACGCTGCTCGCCATCATCGGCCCGTGGATCGCCCCGTACGATCCGAGCGCGATCGACCTGGAGGCACGCAACTCGCCCCCGAGCCCCACCCACTGGCTGGGCACCACCCACATGGGCCAGGACATCCTGAGTCAGATCATCATCGGCGCCCGCGACGTGATGTTCGTCGGATTCGTTGCCGGGTTCATCGGCACCGTGCTCGCCGTGCTGGTGGGTGTCACCTCCGGCTACATCAAGGGCGGCGGATCGGAGGCGCTGTCGGCGCTGGCGAACGTTTTCCTGGTGATCCCGGGCCTCCCGCTGATCATCATCATCACGTCGAACTTCGACGACCCGAACATGATGCTCATCGCGACCGTCCTCGCGCTCACCGGGTGGGCCTGGGGAGCGCGGGTGCTGCGCGCGCAGACCATGTCGCTGCGCAACCGCGACTTCGTGCAGGCGGCGCGCGCCAACGGTGAGCCGCTGTGGCGCATCATCGGGGTCGAGATGCTGCCGAACCTCATGGCGGTGATCGCGTCGAGCTTCGTGGGTACGGTGACGGCCGCCATCCTCACGCAGACGACGCTGGCGTTCGTGGGTGTCACCCCGATCAGCCAGTGGAACTGGGGCACGATCCTGTTCTGGGCGCAGAGCCAGAACGCGTTCCCCGACCGGTGGTGGTGGTATCTGCCGGCAGGGCTGTGCATCGCTCTGGTCGGCATGGGGCTCGCGTTGGTCAACTTCGGCATCGACGAGTACGTCAATCCGCGCCTGCGGAGCGCCGGCAAGCGTGCTCGGGCCCTCCGCAAGCGGGGCTTCACCCAGGCGGATGCGACGGTGGTCACCAGCCGAGTCCCGGCGGACTCGCAGCAACGCGTTAGGTAAGGCTGACCTATACTGGCGGTGATGCTGCTCTCCGACGTCCTCCCCGCCACCATCGCCTGGAACCCCGGCGAGGGTGACTCCGTGCTGCTCGGCGCCGTGGATGCTGACATCGCCATCGCCGAGACGGTTGCGGCGACGCTTCCGGCGAAGGCCCGCGGCCGTATCTTCCTCGAGGTGGCCGACGCCTCCGGCATCCGCGAGTTCGCAGCCCCCGGGCGCGTGTGCGTCACCTGGCTGTGCCGCGACCGCGGGCAGAGCATGCGTGCCGCGGTCGACGCCTGGTTGGCCGAGATGCTCCCCGTCGAGTTCGACCGTGAGCACCAGGTCTACGCGTGGATCTCGGGCGACCGCGCCGCGCACTCCCTCTCGTCGCACTGACGCGACTCAGCGGTACCCGCCCTTCTCCAGCCCCGCCTCGATCTCGAAGCGGTTCGTGAGCGCATCCTGCCCCGCGGCGAGGTACAGGATCGGCATGCTCATCCCGTAGCGCCGCCACTGCGCCCGGTGCACGGCTTCGTGCTCGAGCACCCGATCCGCGGTGCCGTCGCGCGTCAGATACACCGCGCCGATCGTCGTCCCCCCGCGTCCGAACGCCCAGCGAGGGAGGCGGTGGATCACGTGCAGTCCGTGGCTGCGGCGGTGGCGTCCCAGCAGCACGGTGCCCCACACGAACGCGCACGCGGTGGCGAACCAGTACCCGGGTCGGGCGATCACCGGCCACAGCAGGAACCGCCGCAGGCCCGGCACCCGCACCACGGCGCGGACGACGGCGCCGGCGGCGCGCTCTGCTCGGGTCATGTGGTCCCCGGGCGCCCGAACGCCTCCAGCCACCGCAGCCACACCTCGGCGAGCGTCGGGTAGGCGGGCACCGCGTGCCACAGGCGGTCGATGGGCACCTCCGCCACGACGGCGATGGTGGCGGCCTGCAGAAGCTCCCCGACATCCGGCCCCGCGAACGTGGCCCCGACGAGCACGTTGCGATCCAGGTCCACCACCGCGCGCGCCTGCCCGCGATAGTCGTCCGCGTAGACGGTCGCCCCCGCGATCCAGGAGAGGTCGTAGTCGAGCACCCGGATGCGCAGCCCCGCCTTCTCGGCCGCGGCCGCCGTCAGACCCACCGACGCGATCTCTGGATCGGTGAAGGTGACCTGCGGCACGGAGCGGTGGTCGGCGGTGGCGACGTGCGCGCCCCACGGGGAGTCATCGACGGGCCTGCCCGCCGCACGCGCGGCGATCGCGTCACCCGCGGCACGCGCCTGGTACTTGCCCTGGTGGGTGAGGAGCGCCCGACCATTGACGTCGCCCACCGCGTACAGCCAGTCGAAACCGGGGACGAGCATCGTGTCGTCGACCTCGATCCGGGTGCCCGCGGCGAGCCCGACCTCCTCGAGGCCGAGGTCGTGGGTACGCCCGACGCGTCCGGTTGCCACGAGCACCTTCTCGGCGAGCACACGACTCCCGTCGCCGAGTGTCAGCACGGCGTTCTTCTCCGCCTGGTGCACCTCGCTGACGCCGGTCTGCGTGAGCACACGCACCCCGGCCGCCTCCAGTCCCCCACGCACCAGCTCCACGGCGAACGGTTCCTGCGAGGCGAGCAGTTCGCCTCGGGCGATGAGCGTGACGCTGCTCCCGAGTGACGCGTAGGCGGTCGCGAGCTCGCATCCGACGACACCGCCGCCGAGCACCGCGAGCGTCGAGGGCACCTCCGAGGCGGACGTCGCCTCCCGATTCGTCCACGGGTTCACGTCTGCGAGGCCAGGGATGTCGGGGAGCACGGCGACAGACCCGGTCGCGAGCGCGATCGCGTGGCGCGCTTCGAGTTCGGTGACCGTGCCGTCGGCGGCGGTCACCACGATCCGGCGCGGCCCCACGAGCCGGGCGTGGCCGCGCACCAGCTCGATTCCGGCCCCCTCCACCCACGCGACCTGCGACGCGTCGTCGCGGTTGTGGGTGATCACGTCGCGGCGTCGGAACACCCCGCGCGGGTCGATCTCGCCCGTGACCGCCTCCGCGGCACCGCCGACGGCTCGCGCGGCGCGCACCGCGGCTCCCGCGCGCAGCAGCGCCTTCGAGGGCATGCACGCCCAGTACGAGCATTCGCCACCGACGAGTTCGGCTTCGACGATCACCGTCGACAGCCCTCCCTGCCGGGTGCGGTCGGCGACGTTCTCGCCGACGGTTCCTGCTCCGATCACGATCACATCGACGACACGCGCGCTCATGCATCGAGCGTAGGGGCGCCCGGCGGCGCGGGTCGAGACTCGCGGTGGGGTCAGGCGCGCAGGGCGGCGATCAGACGCAGGATCGTGGGGGAGTCGTCGACGGCGACGGCGGCCGACTCCGGCGCGAACGATGCGATCGTCGCACCGGCGAGGGGGAGGCGGTTCACCACGGCGCGCACGGCGGCGACGAGCTCCCCCGCGGAGACCCCGAAGGGGATCGGCGCCAGCAACCCGTCGAACTCGGCCGGGTCGAGCACGTCGAGGTCGACGTGGATGTACACGCGCGAGGCCCCGGTCGCGACAACCGCGTCGGCGAACGTCTCCGCGTCCGCGATCGCCGCCACGTCGAGGGAGGTGATGCCCTTCTCGGCGGCGAAGTCCTCCTCCGCAGGGTCCCATTCGCGGGTACCCGCGAGCACGACGCGGACGGGGTCCACGGCTCCCTCGTCGATGAGAGACGCCAGCACCATCCCGCCGAAGGCGCCCGACGTCGAGCTCGTGGGGGTGTTGAGGTCGGGGTGCGCGTCGAACCAGACGAGCGCGAGATCGTCGCCGCCGACGTGGGAGACGGCCGCAGACGACACCCCGCAGTCACCGCCGATCACGATGGCGGGTTCGCTGAGCTCACCCAGCACGTCGCCCATGCGCTCTCGAATCAGTTGCAGCGAGCCGAAGCGGGCGATCCCGGTTCCCTGCTCGTCGCCGGCCTCGAGCGGGACCGGCACGTCGCGGGTGGCCGCGTTCGGGAGATCCGACCGGATGGCGGCGGCGCCATCCGCGAGACGCATCGCGCGACTGGAGGGCGAGCCCTGCCACTGCGGGACGACGACGAAGGCGGCCATTCGGTCTCCGGGTTCCGGCGCGCCGGCTGCGCGCGATGCCGGAATCCTATTCTCGTGAACCGGGTCAGCGCAGAGTGATCGTTGTCGCGGGTCCCGTCGCGACGCGCGCGGTGCCGTCGGCGGTGATCACGTCGACGGCGGCGCTCACCTCGTACGAGCCGGGTTCGGCGACGGCCTCGCCGGGGGCGGTGCAGCTCACCGGCTCGAAGGTCACCGGGATGCGGGCCGATGCGCCCGGATCGAGTTCGAACCGGACGACATCGACCGATCCTTCGCCGTGCCACAGCACCGTCCCGTCGCCCGCAAAGGTCAGGTACATCGGACTGTTCGTGGTGATGGTGGTCTCGCCGGTGTTCGTCAGGGTGACGTCGGTCTCGATCGTCTCGCCGCCCGCGACGGCGTCGACCGGCGCGACTACCAGCCCCATGCCCCAGGTGTCGGGTGCGGGCTCGGCGACCGGGGCGCCGCAGGTGTTGAGCAGTTCGGCGCTCGCTGCGAGCGACGCCGAGGTGCCGGCGGCGCCGTCCTCTTTCAGGATCGACGCGTCGTCGCCCGTCGCGGCGTCGTCGGCCGCCGAGCCTCCGGCCATCGACAGGCCGCCGCCGCCGAGGCCGAGTGCCGCGGGAAGGACGAACGCGAGCGCACCGGCCGCAGCGACACCTCCGCCGATCCCTGCGACGAGCTGGCGGGGTCGGCGGCGGGCGCGGGCCTTGCGGATGATGCGGGTCGTGTCGAGCGCACCCGGCTCGGCGCCGTCGCCGTGCAGCAGGTCGCGCAGGTCAGCTTCGGTGGGCATGCTCGCCCCCCTTCTTCTCGGGCGGGCGCAGGCTGCTGGTGCGCAGCGGCGTCGTGCCGGTTCCCGGTCGGGCGCCACCGGGGCCGAGACGGCCTTCGGCGGTGCCATCGTCGGCGAGGGCGATCGCCATCTTGGCGAGCCCGTCGCTCAGGTATCGCTTCACCGTGCCGGAGCTGATCCCCAACGTCTCGGCGATGTCGTCGACCTTGAGGTCGTCGTAGTACCGCAGCACCAGGCAGGCCCGTTCGCGCGGGGTCAGCTTCTGCAGTTCCTCGTGCACGTCGAGGCGCAGATCGACGACGCCGTCGGCGGAGGGCAGCTCGTCCGGTTGGTACTGCGTGGGGGCGACCTTGCGCCAGAGGCTCACCCGTCGTCCACGGTCGAGGGAGGCGTTGAGGATCGCCCGCCGCACGTACGCCTCGGCGCTGTCGACGGTGAACCCGTTGCGTAGTCGGCCGAAGGTGCGCACGAGGGCGTCCTGCACGAGGTCGGCCGCGTCGTCGGCGCTACCGCTCAGGAGGCGTGCGTAGCGCAGCAGCGCATCGCCGCGCTCGGCGACAAGCTCGGCGACGACCAATTCCCATGCGGGTGTGCGTGCCACGGTGTCCTCCCCTCTACCTGATCAGACGAGCATCTCGGCGGAAAGGTTGGGGCGGATGCGGCATCCGGCGATTCGGTGCCCTTGACACGATTCGAACGTGCGACTTCTTCCTCCGGAGGGAAGCGCTCTATCCACTGAGCTACAAGGGCGGGACTGACCTAGGTTAGCAGCATGGAACCCGTCGCCCCCGCCCCTCACGGAGCCCCGTGACACTGCGTCGGGAGGTGCGTTCGGCGCTCACCTTCGAGGTCGTCGACCCGACGGCATTCGTGCTCGCGTTGGCGGTCGCGGAGGGGGTTCCGACGACGGTGGAGACCTTGCGGGTGGCTCTCGACGGGGCGCCCGTGGAGACGCGACCGCTCCGGGAGGCGCACGGAACGCGACTGGCGTTGTTCGAGACGGGACCCGGCATTCTGCAGGTCGACTACGCGGCGACCGTCATCGGCCGCGCGGATCCGGTGCCGACGTCGCCGCTCGATCCGATCGTCTACCTGCGTCCGAGTCGCTACGTGCAGTCGGACACCCTCACCCCGTTCGCACGCGACACGTTCCCGGGCGTCGACGGAGCCGCTCTGGTGCGCGCGGTCGCCGAATGGGTGCACACCCGCCTCGAGTACCGGCCGGATGCGACCTCGCCCATCGGAGGAGCCGCCGAGACGCTGGATGCGGGCGCCGGTGTGTGCCGGGACTACGCG
Source organism: Actinomycetes bacterium (assembly GCA_023386365.1). Lineage (GTDB taxonomy): Bacteria > Actinomycetota > Actinomycetes > Actinomycetales > Microbacteriaceae > Homoserinibacter. Next base: position 27,466 of record JAEWJX010000092.1, read on the forward strand.
CACCTCACGGCAGCCCTGCTGCGCGCCCTCGACGTCCCCGCGCGGCTCGTCTCGGTGTACGCACCCCAACTGGTGCCGATGGACCTGCACGCCGTGGTCGAGGCGTACATCGAGGGCCGCTGGGTGGTGGTCGACGCGACCCGACTCGCGCCGAGACGCTCCATGATCCGGATGGCGACGGGCCGCGACGCGACCGATACGGCTTTCGAGACCAACACGCTCGCCGACGTCGTGCTGCGGGCGATGTCGGTCGACGCCCGCGCCGACGAGGAGTTCGTCGACGATCCCGACGAACTGGTCGAGCTGAGCTGAGCGCTTAGAGCGCCTCGAGCACCGATGCGACGATCGGTTCGGCGTCGCCGGGCTCGAGGAAGTAGCTGGAGCTCACGACCACCCAGTAGCTGCCGTCGAACACGACCGCCTCCCCGACGTTGCCGTCGACCTCGAAGTAGGCCTCGTCGCCGCCGTAGGTGGGGACCATCGTGCTGTGTGCGTACGTTTCGCTGGCGAGGTGGTCCAGCGTCGCGGTGTCGAACGAGGCGACCGACACGTCGATGACCTCGCCGCTGGTGTCGTTCTGCCACCGGCAGGCCACACCGTCCGCGGCCGCCGCGTCCGCTGCGGCGCTGCCGGACGACGGCGTCCACGAGTTGAGCAGGCTGAAGTTCGGGTTGAAGTCGTACATCGTCTGCGCCGGGATCAGCGCGTCGCAGGCGATGTCGACCGGCGTCGAGGTCGCGGGCGGCGCGGATGCGGGCGGCTCCGCGGTCGGGGTGGGCGTCTCGCTCCCCGCGCTCGGCGCGGGGGACGTGGGGGTGGGCTCCGGCGTCGTGCACGCGGTGAGCATCATCGCCGCGGCGAGGACGGTCGCGGCGGACAGCAGGAAGGCAGGGGAGCGACGCGGCATGGATACATTCTCACCCCCGCGCATGCCGAATCCGCTCACGACCGGCCCGGGTAGGATCGACCCTCGTGAATCCCGCCGAACTCGCCGCCGTCCTGCTCGACCTCGTGCGCCGGACGGCCGCCACCCGAGGCGCGGATCCCGAGGCGATCGCGCCGGAAGACGTCACGCTCGAACGTCCGCGCAACCGCGACCACGGCGACTGGGCGTCGAACGCCGCGCTCAAGCTCGGCAAGCGTCTGGGGGTTCCCTCGCGGGAGTTCGCGGAGGAGCTGGTCGCCCTGCTCGTCGAGGTGGAGGGCATCGCCGCGGCCGATGTCGCCGGCCCCGGGTTCATCAACATCACGCTGGATGCCGCGGCGGCGGGCGTGCTCGCGCAGCGCATCCTCGAAGCCGGCGTCGGCTACGGCACGGGCACGCTGTACACGGGCGAACGCATCAACCTCGAGTTCGTCTCCGCCAACCCCACCGGGCCGATCCACATCGGCGGCACCCGCTGGGCGGCGGTCGGCGACAGCCTGGCGCGCCTGTTCGAAGCCCAGGGCGGGCTCGTCACCCGCGAGTACTACTTCAACGACCACGGCGCCCAGATCGACCGGTTCGCGCGCAGCCTCGTCGCCGCCCACCGCGGTGAGCCGGCGCCCGAGGACGGCTACGGCGGCAGCTACATCCTCGACATCGCGGCGCGCGTGGAGGCCGACTACCCGGGCGATCTCGACGCCCTGCCGCGTGCCGAACAGCAGGAGGTGTTCCGTGAGCTCGGGGTCGGCCTCATGTTCGGCGAGATCAAGGCGAGCCTGCACGACTTCGGCGTCGACTTCGACGTCTACTTCCACGAGAACTCGCTGCACGAGTCCGGTGCCGTCGACCGCGCGGTCGCCCGCCTGCGCGACCTCGGGCACATCTACGAAGCCGACGGCGCCACCTGGCTGCGCACCACCGAGTTCGGCGACGACAAGGACCGCGTCGTCATCAAGTCCGACGGCGACCCCGCCTATATCTCGGGCGACCTCGCCTACTACCTCGACAAGCGCGAGCGCGGGTTCGACCGCTGTCTCATCATGCTCGGCGCCGACCACCACGGGTACGTGCAGCGGCTCATGGCCATGACGGCCGCGTTCGGCGACGTCCCGTACGTGAACCTCGAGCTGCTCATCGGCCAGCTGGTCAACCTCGTCAAGGACGGGCAGCCGATGCGGATGTCGAAGCGGGCCGGCACCGTCGTCACCATGGAAGACCTGGTGGAGGCGGTCGGCGTGGATGCGGCCCGGTACGCGCTCGTGCGCAGCTCGATCGATTCGCAGGTCGACATCGACCTCGATCTGCTGGCGAAACGCACCAACGACAACCCGGTTTTCTATGTGCAGTACGCCCACGCCCGCACGCGCGCTGTCGCCCGCAACGCGGAGGCCGCCGGTGTCGACCGCTCCGTGTTCGACCCGTCGCTGCTGTCGCACGAGACCGAGAGCATCCTGCTGGGCGCGCTGGCCGAACTTCCCCGCATCGTGCTGCAGGCCGCCGAGTTCCGTGAGCCGCACCGCGTCGCCCGGTACCTCGAAGACCTGGCCGGGTCCTACCACCGGTGGTACGACGCGTGCCGGGTGATCCCGCAGGGTGACGACCCGATCGAGGACGTGCACCGCACGCGTCTCGCGTTGAACGACGCGACGGGCCAGGTGCTCCGCAACGGACTCCAGCTCATCGGCGTCTCGGCACCGGATCGGATGTGACGTGACGGCGAGCATCCCGGTCGATGGCCTCCCGCGCCGCAGGCGGCGGGTGTGGCCGTGGGTGCTCGGCGTGTTCCTCGTGCTGGTCGTCGGCGCGCTGATCGCGATCGACGTGCTGGCGCGCGGGTGGGCGGAGGATCTCATCGCCGCCCAGGTGTCGGAGGTGATGGAAGTCCCCGAGGGGTCCGCGGTCGGCGTGGAGCTGGGAGGGGGTTCCGTGCTCCTGCAGGCGGTCTCGGGGCGGCTCGACCATGTCGAGGTGACGATCGGCGACTACCCGGTGGGTCCGCTGTCGGGTGATCTGACGATGACCGCCCGGGGGGTGCCGTTCGACCTCAACGCACCCACCGACGAGATCTCGGTGCGGTACGACGTCTCCGAGGCGGCGCTCGCGAACATCTCCGGCAGCCTCAGCGGGGTGCCCATCGATTCGGTCACTCTCGATGCGCCGGAGGTCGTCGCGGGCGGAACGCTGTCGCTGTTCGGGATGTCGCTGCCGCTCGGTCTCGGGCTCACGCCCGCCGCCGTCGACGGCGACCTCGGGTTCACCGCCACGAGCGTCCGGGTGGGCGATACGACGGTCGACGCGGCGGCGTTCGCCGACGACCCCGTGTGGGGCGGACTCGCGGGGACCGTGTTGCAGCAGCAGACGGTGTGCATCGCCGACCGCCTGCCCGCCGCCCTCACGATGACCACGGTCGTGGTGCAGGGCGACGTGTTGCGCATCGAGTTCGACGGCTCCGGCAACGCGCTGGCGGGCGACGGCTTCACGACCCGCGGCACGTGCCCGGCGTGACGGCGGATCAGGCGCCCGCCGCACCGCCGATCCGTCGCGTCGTCTGGCGGCTGACCTGGTGCTCCGCGATCGGCGGGTTGATCGTGGCGACCGGGCTCGCCTCCACCGGCGTCGTCGCCGCCGGCGGCGGTGCAGACCTGTTCGCCTCGCTCGTCCCCGCGGTGATCTCCATCGGACTCGGGATGGCCGTCCCTCCGGTTCTCGGTGCCCTTTTGGGGCTCGCGATCGTCAGCCGACCGCCGCGCCGGCTCCGGCGCGAGCAATGGGCCACTGCCATCGGAGGAACGGTGGGGGCGTTCGTCTCCCCGGTGCTGTTCTATCCGGCGTCGGCGATGCTCGGCACCGTCGTGGCACTCATCATCGCGGCGGCCGTCGCGGTCGGGTACCCGCTCACCCTCCGGTCGCTGTGGAGTCGGGTCGGCGTCTCCGGGTGACCCCCGACGACGTATGCGCGAAACAGGATGGGCGCGCCGGATAGAATCGTCTCGGCTTCAGGGACCAATCCGGGTTCGCTCGCCTCACTCTCTTCGTTCCGACGACACCGTGAGGTCATCGTGGCAGCCAACCCTCTCGCCCCCGACTGGCTCATCGAGCCCGGCGACGCGAATGCGCTCGCGCCGGGGGTCTGGTCGTCGCACGTCGACCGTGCCGAGTCGGGCGCCCTGCGGATCGCGGGGGTGACGGCGGGTGCGCTGCACGCGGCGTACGGCACCCCGCTCTACGTGATCGACGAAGACGACGCGCGGGGCAGGGCGGTCGCCATCCGCACCGCATTCTCTGCGGCATTCGACGCGCACGGCGCGGGCGTCACCGTCTACTACGCGGGCAAGGCGTTCCTCAGTATCGAGGTCGCGCGCTGGATGATCGACGCGGGTCTCAACCTCGACGTCTGCAGCGGGGGAGAGCTGGCGGTGGCGCTCGCTGCCGACATCGACCCGCGTCGCCTCGGATTCCACGGCAACAACAAGAGCCTCGCCGAGATCGACCACGCGGTCGAGGTCGGGGTGGGCGCGATCGTTCTCGACAGCGTCGTCGAGATCGAACGTGTCGCCGCCGCGGCCGTCCGACACGGCCGCACCCAGAACGTGCGGCTGCGCATCAACAGCGGCGTGCACGCCTCGACGCACGAGTACCTGGCGACCGCCCGCGAGGACCAGAAGTTCGGCATCCCGCTCGCCGACGCCGCGGCAGCCGTCGAGGTCATCCGCTCCCACCCCGGGCTGCGTTTCCTGGGTCTGCACTCCCACATCGGGTCGCAGATCTTCGAGTCGTCCGGATTCGGCGAAGCCGCGCGACGCCTGCTCGAGGTGCACGCGCAGCTCCGCGCGGGCGGAGAGGTGCCCGAGCTGAACCTGGGCGGCGGATTCGGCATCGCGTACACCAGCGTCGACCAGGTCGTGCCGATCGAGACCATCGCGCGCGAACTGGCGGTGGTCGTGGCGTCCGAGTGCGAGCGCCTCGACATCCCGATCCCCGCCGTGGCGATCGAGCCGGGGCGCGCCGTCATCGGCACCGCCGGCCTCACCCTTTACGAGGTGGGGACCGTCAAAGACGTGCGGGTCGACGACACCGCCGTGCGACGCTACGTGAGCGTCGACGGCGGCATGAGCGACAACCTGCGCACCGCCCTCTACAAGGCCGACTACACGGTCCGGATCGCGAACCGCGTCTCGGATGCCGAACCGGCTCTGGTGCGCGTCGCGGGCAAGCACTGCGAGTCGGGCGACATCGTCGTGCAGAACGACTACCTGCCCGGCGACGTACGCCCCGGCGACCTGCTGGCGGTCCCGGCGACGGGCGCGTACTGCTGGTCGCTGTCGAGCAACTACAACTACCTCGGTCGCCCCGCCGTCGTGGCGGTGCGCGACGGCCACAGCCGCGTGCTGGTGCGCCGCGAGAACGAGCACGACCTCCTCCGCCGGGACTCCGGCTACTCGAGCGACGCCGAAGCCGTCGACGTCCGCACCATCCACCACCCTTCGGACCGCACATGATCGAATACCGCAACATCCGCATCGCCATCCTCGGCGCGGGATCCGTGGGGGCGCAGGTCGCCTCCCTCCTGCTGGAGCACGGCGACGAACTCGCCCAGCGTGTCGGCGCCGGCCTCGAGGTGGTCGGCATCGCCGTCCGCAACCTCGACAGTCCGCGCACCGCCGACCTACCGCGCGAACTCCTCACCACCGACGCCCGCTCGCTGATCCTCGGCGCGGATGTGGTGATCGAGGTGATGGGCGGCATCGAGCCCGCGCGCGAGTACATCGAGCTGGCCCTCACCTCCGGCGCCGACGTCATCACCGCCAACAAGGCTCTGCTGGCCACGCACGGTCCCGAGCTCTTCGCGGTCGCCGAGCAGGTGGGCGCCCAGCTCTACTACGAGGCGGCCGTCGGCGGCGCGATCCCGATCATCCGCCCACTGCGCGACAGCCTCGCGGGCGACCGCGTACAGCGCATCCTCGGCATCGTGAACGGCACCACGAACTACATCCTCGACCGCATGGACCGCGAGGGCGGCACCCTCGAAGAGGCGCTCGCGGTCGCCACCGAGCTGGGCTACGCCGAGGCCGATCCGACCGCCGACATCGAGGGGTACGACGCGGCGCAGAAGGCGGCGATCCTGGCGAGCCTCGCCTTCCACACGATCGTCCCCGTCGAGGGCGTGCACCACGAGGGCATCACGTCGGTCACCCGCGAGCAGGTGCTGGCGGCGCAGAAGAGCGGCTTCGTCGTGAAGCTGCTCGCGGTGTGCGAGCGGCTCGTCGACCCCGAGACGGGTGAAGACGGCGTCAGCGCCCGGGTGCATCCGGCTCTCGTGCCCGCGAGCCACCCGCTCGCGGCCGTCCACGGCGCGAACAACGCCGTCTTCGTGCAGGCGGAAGCGGCCGGCAGCCTCATGTTCTACGGCGCCGGGGCGGGCGGAGTGCAGACCGCATCGGCGGTGCTCGGCGACCTCGTCTCGGCTGCGCGACGCCACGTGGTCGGCGGCCCCGGTGTGGCGGAGTCGACCCACGCCGACCTGCCGATCCTGCCGATCAGCTCGGTCGTCACGCGCTACCAGATCACGTTGAGCGTGATCGATCAGCCCGGTGTGCTCGCCCAGATCGCGACCCTGTTCAGCGATCACGGTGTCTCCGTCGAGGCGGTGCAGCAGAGCATCCCGGCGCCCGCCGTGGGCGGTCAGGCGGGGGAGTCCTCCGGCGCTACGCTGGTCATCGGCACGCACCAGGCCACCGAGGCGGCTCTCGCGGCGACGGTCGCAGCCCTCGCGGGCAGCCCCGTCGTCGAACGGGTCGACAGCGTGCTCCGGGTCGAAGGATTGTAGGGAACACATGGCACACCAGTGGCGCGGCGTCCTGCGCGAATATGCAGACCGCCTCGACGTCTCCGATGCGACGCCGATCATCACGCTCGGCGAGGGCGGAACACCCCTCATCCCCGCACCGGCGCTCTCGGCACGCACCGGCGCGACCGTGTGGGTCAAGTTCGAGGGCATGAACCCCACCGGATCCTTCAAGGACCGCGGCATGACGATGGCCGTGTCGAAGGCGGTCGAGCACGGGGCGAAGGCGATCATCTGCGCCTCGACCGGCAACACCTCCGCCTCGGCGGCCGCCTACGCCACCCACGCGGGCATCACCGCGGCCGTGCTGGTTCCCGAGGGCAAGATCGCGATGGGCAAGCTGGCCCAGGCGATCGCCCACGGTGCGGAGCTCCTGCAGGTGCGCGGCAACTTCGACGACTGCCTCGACATCGCGCGTGACCTCGCCGCCAACTACCCCGTGCACCTCGTGAACTCGGTCAACAACGACCGCATCGAGGGGCAGAAGACGGCCGCGTTCGAGGTCGTCGAGGTGCTCGGCGACGCTCCCGACTTCCACTTCATCCCCGTCGGCAACGCCGGCAACTACACGGCGTACACCCGCGGCTACAAGGAAGAGGCGGATCGCGGTGTCACCACCCGCCGCCCGCGCATGTTCGGCTTCCAGGCCGAGGGCAGCGCACCGCTGGTCCGCGGCGAGATCGTCCGTGACCCCGAGACGATCGCCAGCGCGATCCGCATCGGTAACCCCGCGTCGTGGGAGCTCGCGCTCACCGCGCGTGAGGAGACCGACGGCTACTTCGGCGCGATCAGCGACGCGAAGATCCTCGAGGCCCACCGCATCCTGTCGAGCGAGGTCGGCGTGTTCGTCGAGCCGGCGTCGGCCGCGAGTGTCGCTGGTCTCCTCGACCGTGCCGAGGCGGGTGTGATCCCGAAGGGGTCGACCGTGGTGCTGACGGTCACCGGGCACGGTCTGAAGGATCCGCAGTGGGCGCTCCGCGCCGCCGACGGCTCCGACGTGCAGCCCACCAGCGTCTCCGTCGACGTGGCCGAGATCGCCGAGGTCCTCGGCCTCAGCGGGGCGTCTGCATGAGCGTCGTCGGACGCACCGTCACGGTGCGCGTGCCGGCGACGACCGCGAACCTCGGTCCCGGTTTCGACACGCTCGGCATGTCGTTGGCGGTCTACGACGAACTGCAGGTGACCGCACTCGCCGAGCCCGGCGCGGTCGTCGAGGTGCACGGCGTCGGTGAGGGCGAGGTGCCCACCGACGAGACGAACCTCGTGGTGCGCTCGATCGCGCACACCTTCGCCGCCGTCGGTCAGGAGCTTCCCGGCCTCTCCCTCGTCGCCCACAACACCATCCCGCACGGGCGCGGCATGGGCTCGTCGGGTGCCGCGATCGTCTCCGGGATCATGGCCGCGAAGGGTCTGCTCGAAGGCGTCGTCGAGTTCGACGCCGAGCTTCTGCTGAAGCTCGCGACCGAGCTCGAGGGGCACCCCGACAACGTCGCCCCGGCTCTGTTCGGCGGCCTCACCATCACCTGGATGACCCCCGAGGGTCCGCGCTTCAAGAAGCTGATGGTGCATCGCGGCGTCAGCCCGCTCGTCGCGGTGCCGGAACGCACCATGTCGACGGCCCTCGCCCGCAGCCTCCAGCCCGAGTCGGTGCCGCACGAGGACGCGATCTTCAACGTGTCCCGCTCGGCTCTGCTCATCGCCGCGCTCGTGCAGAGCCCCGAGCTGCTGCTCGCCGCCACCGAAGACAAGCTGCACCAGAGCTACCGTGCGAGCGCCATGCCCGAGACGGATGCGCTCATCCAGGTGCTGCGCGCGAACGACCTCGCCGCCGTGGTGTCGGGGGCCGGCCCGTCGATCCTCGTGCTGGGCAGCGACCCCTCACAGCGTCTGCGCGCCGCGGAACTCGTTGCCGAACACGCCCAGTCGCCGTGGGAGTGCCTGATGCTGGCCGTGGACTTCCGGGGTGCTACAGTGGTGCTGCACTCGGACGACGCCGCGGCGTAACCCGGCGCGAGGGTGCATTCCACCGGCATTCGCCAACCGCGTTCTCGCGCATCTTCATGCAACCCGAACCGCAGCCGGCGATGCAGCCCACCCGGGAAGTTCTGTGCCCGGGTCGAAAGGACGATCTAGTCGTGAACGACGCCACCACCCCCGCCGACATCGCGGGAGACCGCGCCGCCCTGAGCCGTCTCCGGCTTCCCGAGCTCCAGGCTCTGGCAGCAGAGCGCGGCATCGCGGGCATCTCCCAGATGCGAAAAGGAGACCTTGTGAACTCTCTTTCCGAACTCGCCGACGCCGAAGCCCCTTCCGTCGCCACCGATGAGGCGCCCGCCGCCGAGGTGACGGAAGCCGCGGTTCCCGCCGACGAGACCCCCGAGCAGACCGCCGTAGTCGACGGGCCGGTCGAGGAGGCTCCCGTAGAGGATGCCCCCGCCGAGCAGGCTCCCGCCGAGGCCCCGGTCGAACCGGCAGCGGTCGAGGCTCCCGCAGCCCCCGCCCGCCGCGGCTCGCGCCGCGCCAGCGC
>JAEWJX010000098.1 GCA_023386365.1 Actinomycetes bacterium
TCCCTGGGCGCGCGCCCCCCGCCCCCCCCCCCGCCCCCCCCCCCGATTCGGTGGGGGGCCAGCCCCCTCGCTGGAGGGGTGCCGACCGTCAGGTCACGCGGGCGAGATGTTCTCCGCCTGCAGACCCTTCGGGCCACGCGCGACGTCGAACTGCACGCGCTGACCCTCGTCGAGGCTGCGGTGTCCGGATCCGGCGATCGCCGAGTAGTGGGCGAAGAGGTCGTCGCCGCCTTCGTCGGGGGCGATGAAGCCGAATCCCTTTTCGGCGTTGAACCACTTCACGGTTCCGGTGGGCATGGTGTCTCCTTCATTGTGTGAACATCCGCCGGGGCGGACGCATCCGGAACGGCGGTTGCCGAGGCGGACGTCGAGGGGGCGCTAGGCGCGCCGGTATTGGGCGATGAGCGGGCAGGTGAACGGGTCGGTCGCGGCGAGCCCCACCTGGTGCATGTGCCGCACCACGTTGGCGTGTGCCCGCGCGAGGCTCATCTCGGTGTAGGGCACGCTGTTGACGCGGCAGTGCTCGCGCACGAGCAGCCGCGCCTTCGCCAGTTGCGGTCGCGCCATGTTGGGGAACAGGTGGTGTTCGACCTGATAGTTGAGGCCGCCCAGAAGGGCCGACGCCCACATCCCGCCGGAGATGTTCCGCGAGGTGCGCACCTGCTTGGTGAAAAAGTCGAGCTTGGCGCTCGCGGGGATGATCGGCATGCCGGTGTGGTTCACGGCGAACGAGGTGCCCATGTAGAAACCGAAGACCGCGAGCTGCACGCCGATGAAGGCGAACGCCATCCCGAGCGGCAGCACCCAGAAGATCACGCCGAAGTAGATCGCGAACCGCAGCGCGATCATGCTGAGCTCGAACCAGCGGCCCTTCACCTGCCGACGTTCGACGAGCGAGCGCAGCGAGTGGAAGTGCAGGTTGAGGCCCTCGAGGATCATCAGCGGGTAGAACAGCCACCCCTGACGGCGGGTGATGAACGCGAGGACGCCCTTCTGGGTGGCGGCCGATTCCTCGGTGAACGCGACCGTGTCGATCTCGATGTCGGGGTCTTTGCCCACCTGGTTCGGGTTGGCGTGGTGGCGGGTGTGCTTCGTCATCCACCACTGGTAGCTCATGCCGACCCCGAGCACGATCAGCAGACGGCCGAGGCGGTCGTTGGCGGGCCCGGAGCTGAGCACCTGCCGGTGGGAGGCTTCGTGGGCGATGAAGGCGATCTGGGTGAAGATGATGCCGAGCGCGCCGGCCATGAGCAGCTGATACCAGCTGGCCCCGAACAGCACGAAGCCGGTGATGACGCCGCCGAGGGCCAGAAGCAGCCCGGCGCCGAGCGCCAGGTAGAACCAGCGGCTGCGCTTCAGCAGGCCCGCGTCGCGCACCTGACGCGAGATGGCGGTGAAGCTCTGGATGGGGTCGATGGTGTCGGTCTCGCGGGGCCGGGTCTCACGGATACGGCCGAGTGCAGATGTCGAGGAGGAGATGAGGTGTCCGTCCGCTTGGCGGCCCGCGAGGGCCAGATGAGAGCCAAGGGCAGATCGCCGGTCGACTTGATCAAGGGTACTTCGGGTTATATGCCGGGACGCTGTGAGTCGTGGGGGTCGGTCGTCCCCTCCCGCTCCGGCCGGACGACGCCCCAGGCGAGGCGCAGCCAGTCGCCTGCTCGCGCATCCGGCAGGTAGGCGCGCACGATGGCGACGCCGATCTCGAGGAGCGCCGTCTCATCCGGGAACACGAGGTACTGGGCGCGATGCACCGGGTTGAACTTCTGTTTGAACTGGAACAGCGAACGGAACCCGTAGAAGGGCTCGAGCACTCCGCCCAGGAAGTCGAGGATGCGCTGCAGCACCCGTCCGTCGGAGTTCGCGTCGAGCCGTTCCGGAGCCTTCGCAAGGGGTGCCGCCGACAGGCAGAGGAACTCGTACCCGGCGTCGCGGAAGGCGAGCGCGCTCTCGCCGATGAGGAACTCCATCACGGGCCGGAAGCCGTCGTCGCGGCGCCGCATCAGGTCGAGGGTCCAGCCGACCGGCACCCCGTCGCGGTGTACGGGCAGCCACGAGGTGAAGCCCTGGACCGTTCCCGCCTGGTCGGTCGCGAGGCTCAGCCGCACCTCCGGGTCGTCCGCCTCGGCGAGCGTGCCCAACGTGAAGCGCATCTCGGGCAGCGCCTTGTCGTCGACCCAGCCACCGGAGATGATCCGCAGCTGATCGGTCACCGCGGCAGGCGCATCCGCCCACTGCGTCTCGGAGAATCGCACCTCTTCGCGCTCGGCGCGGTTGAGGGCGGTGCGGATGTTGCTCCACGGCTTTCCCGTGAAGGCGAGCCCTTCGAGCGGGATGATCGAGTCCTCTGCGATCTCCACCGACTTCCAGCCGAGGGCGGGGCCGAGGGATGCGGTGTCCTCACCCGCCGAGAACAGGCACGGGATCCAGCCGTTGTCGAAGCAGAACCGGTCGAACTCGTGGAGGGCGGATGCGCGGGCCGCCGGCGGACCCACCGGGTCGCCGAGCACGAGCGCCACCGAGCCGGCCAGGTGGTAGCCGATCGCCGTCTCGCCGTCGGCGCTGAACCAGGGCGTGATTCCGCGCCACGTGAGCATCCACTGCACGGTGGACGAGTCGTGACGTCGCAGCACCTGCCGCAGCCGTTCGTCGGCTTCGGGGTCGGCGGGCGGGCGGCGACTGGAGTAGAAGAGGCCGATCACCGAGATGACGATCGCCGCCACCCACACCAGACCGATCGTGTTCACGAACAGGCGCGCGATGTCGGTCGTCGGTTCGACCACGTTCGGGTCGATGAAGAACACCCGGCCGACGAACTCCCCGAGGGCGGCGAGCGGGGTGGCGGTGGGGGTGAACTCGTCCTGCAGGATCAGGAACCCGGCCCCGGTGTAGAGGGCGAGGGCGACCAGTACCCAGAGGAGCCGGCGCCCGGCGCTGCGGAACGCGCGCCGACGGGTGCGCACGGTGAACGCGCGCACGCTCACCAGGAGCAGCAGAAGGACGGAGCCGAAGATGATGAGATCGGCGACGCGCTCGCCACTCGATTCGACGACCGCGATCGCTAACACGGCGAGGGCGAACAGGGCGGTCACGAACACCCAGGCGAGGCGGCGGCCGCGGCGCAGCGCATCCGCGGCGAACAGCAGCAGCACGGCCACGACCACGAGGGTGATGTCGATGCCGCTGGGCGCCCCGGTGCGTTCAACAGTGAAGAGTTGGGGGAGACCTGCCGGGAGGAGCCCCTCCATGACGGTCTCGATACCCACCACCGCCACCACGACGGCCACCGCGGTGCGTTGGGTGCGGCGTCCGAAGCGGATCTCGGGGCGGTGCGGTGCCCGACCCATCACGAACGGCCCGGCGAACACGCCGAGGGCAAAGCCGACGAGGTGCTCCAGGTCCCACAGTTGCGCCGAGTCGAGGAACAGCACCAGCACGAGGGCCCAGCCAGCCACCCGCACGCGTCGCCGCCACACCGGCTGCATGATGGCGGTTAGTGCACCGAGCAGCGCGAACGCGGCGATCGACATTCCGGTGTCGAGGTCGTGCCCCGGGTCCTTCGCCCAATGCCATCCGGTGGGGGTGAGCGCCAGGATGACCAGGCTCGTCAGCAGTGCCCCCAACGCCTGCCCGCCGAGCGCCACCAGGAGGGTGCGGCCGTGGCCGGCCCGACGTTCGTACACGGCCGACGTGATCGCGAACTGCAGCAGGATCGGGATGTAGATGAGCAGGTTCGACACGAAGAACATGCCGGTGAGGTAGGTCCAGATGCGGCCGTTCAGCAGCGACGGGATGCCGTACGCCACATCGTCGTACAGCGGATCGCCCGGCTCGAAGCTGCCGGTGAGCGCACCGTTGACGACGTTCACCACCACGAAGGCCGCGAGCATCGAGATCGTCACCCAGTAGCGGCGGAGCGTTCTCACGGTGCGCACCCGTTCATTGTGATCGGGTGATGCTCTCGCGGCCAGTCCCCGCGAGGGTGAACCATGGCCTCGCCCGAGGAAACCGCGCCCAAGTTCAACGCGACCCTCGCCATCCTGCTCGCGATGGCGATGTTCGTGCTGGTGGTCGACACGTCGATCATGAACGTCTCTATTTCGGCCGTCGTGCGCGACATCGGCACGACGGTGAGTGGCGTGCAGTCGGCGATCGCGCTCGAGGCGCTCGTGTCGGCGGCGTTCATCCTCATCGGCAGCAAGGTGGGCGACCTGATCGGGCGCAAACGCGCCTACGTGATCGGTCTGCTCTGCTACGCGGCGGGCGCGATCGCGATGACCCTCACCCAGTCTCTGCTGCCGATCATCATCTTCTGGGCGGTGGTCGGCGGCCTCGGGGCCTCGCTGCTGCTGCCGTCGATGCAGTCGCTCATCCACGGCAACTTCGAGGGCGAGCACCAGAAGCGCGTCTACGCGTTCGTGGGGGCGTCGGCCGCGATCGCCGCCGCCGTCGGACCGCTCATCGGCGGCGTGATCACCACGTTCCTGTCGTGGCGGATCGCGTTCCTGCTGGAGGCGATCATCATCGCCATCGTGCTGCTCGGCATCAAGCTGGTGAAGGACGTGCCGTTCACCGGCGTGCGCCGCATCGACCTGGTCGGCTCGGTGCTGTCGGTGGTGGGCATGGGAGGCATCGTCATCGGCATCCTCGTGTGGCAGGAAGGCGGCGGCGCCGTCGGTGCGCTGATCGCCGTGGGCCTGCTCGGGCTGGGGAGCCTCGGGTATTGGCTGGTGCGTCGCAAGAAGGCCGGCAAGCCGACCCTGCTGGATCCGGCGCTGTTCCGGGCGAAAGCGTTCAGGCTGGGTGTGAGTCAGCAGATGCTGCAGCAGATCGCTCTCGGCGGGTCGATGATCGTGTTGCCGATCTTCTTCCAGATGGTGCTCGGCTATGACGCCCTCGGCGCCGGGCTCTCGATCGCGCCGCTGTCGCTCAGCATGTTCGCGGTGGCGCTGCTCGTGGGGCGCATCGACAGGGGGCGCCCGGCAACGCTCATCCTGTTCGGCTTCGCCCTGCTGACGCTGGGGTTGGTGGCCATCATCCCGATCGTGCCGCGGGCCGAGAACGGGTGGGCGCTCGCGTTGCCGCTGGTGGTCGCCGGTTCCGGGTTGGGGCTGCTGGTGTCGCAGCTGAACAACTTCACCCTGTCGCCGATCTCGGATGAGCGTGTCAGCGAGGCGGCGGGCGTGAACTCGGCGGCGGGGTCGTTCGGCCTGTCGTTCGGTCTGGCGTTCGCCGGTGCGATCATGCTTGCGGGCCTGTCGCTGATCTTCACCAGCATGGCGATGTCGAGCACGGTGCTGCCCGCTGACGACAAGGAGCACGTCGCCCAGGTGCTGGAGGACGACGCGCAGATCATGTCCGACGCGCAACTCGAGGAGCTGCTCGCGGACGAGCCGGAGGACATCCAAGACGAGATCCTGCGCATCAACACCGAGGCGCGGCCGCTGGCGTTGCAGATCGCCCTTCTCATCCCCATCGGCGCCGGCGCCATCGGCCTCATCAACGGGTTCCGCATCCGCCGTCTCCCCGACCCGAAGCCATCGGGTTCGGGGGAGCGGATGATGCTCGACTGAGCTGGTCAGTCGTCGACGTGCGCGACCATCCTGATGGAGACGAGCACGTTCGGGAGCTCGACGCCGAGCTTCGTCACGGAACGTGCCGGAAGGTCGCCTGTGAAGAACTGGGCGTAGGCCTCGTTCATGCCGGCGAAGTCGTCGGGGTGCGTCAGAAGGACGGCGACCTCGACGACGTCGTCCCGGGATCCGCCGCCCGCCTCGACCACCGCCTCGCAGTTGAGGAGGGCTTGCAGCGTTTGTTCGCCGATCGACGTTCCCGCCATCTCGCGGGTCTCCGGATCCATGCCGACCATCCCCGACACGTAGATCGTCGACCCGACCTTCACGCCCTGGCTGTAGAGGGGCGACTGCGGCGCACGTGACGTCGCGATGACGTGCTTGACCATGGCGCAGACCCTACGCCGGTGGTCGAGGCGACGGTAGGCCGATCAGGGACGTTCGCGCCGCTCGGCCGGAGCGAGGAAAAGTGGAGGGGATGACGGGAATCGAACCCGCGTAATCAGTTTGGAAGACTGAGGCTCTACCATTGAGCTACATCCCCGAAGCGGCATGGAACACGCCGCAACCCCGCGAGTCTATCCCAGCGGAGAGGGTGGATCGAACCGCGCGAGCGTGACGCTCAGGCGCTGATCAGCTCGGGTGCCTCGGCATCGATACGGACGGCGACGCACACGTGCGCCTCATCCCACGCCATCGCCCAGAAGGCGCTCGACTCGATGGGGCCGGTCTCGCCGCATTCGAGGCAGCGAGGCTCGTACGCCCGCACCTCCATGATCTCGATGTTCGCCATGCCGTCCATGGTGCGCCCCACATCCGACATCGGGGCGAAGGCACGCCCGGCACCGGCTAGACTGTGCGAGGCCGTTTTCGGGCCGGACGTCGCTCCGTCACCCGCCCGACATGCCGGCTCGAGAAGGCCCGCATATCCGGGGCGTAGCTCAGCTTGGCTAGAGCGCCCGCTTTGGGAGCGGGAGGTCGCAGGTTCAAATCCTGTCGCCCCGACGGACACATCAGCGAAACCAACACCCCAGGAGATACATCCCCATGGTCACCACGACCGTCGAGAAGCTCTCGCCCACGCGCGTCAAGCTCAACATCACCGTCACCCCCGACGAGCTCAAGCCCTCCATCGAGCACGCCTACAAGCACATCGCGGAGCAGGTGAACATCCCCGGCTTCCGCAAGGGCAAGGTGCCGCCGCCCATCATCGACCAGCGCGTCGGTCGCGCCGAGGTGCTCAACCACGCCGTCTCCGAGGGCCTCGAGCGCTACTACCGCGAAGCCGCCAGCAACGAGAAGCTGAAGCCGCTCGGCCGCCCCGAAGCCGACGTGACCACCTGGCCCAGCGAGAAGGACTTCTCCGGCGACCTGGAGTTCACCGTCGAGGTCGACGTGCGCCCCGAGTTCACGGTGCCCAAGTACGACGGCCTCAAGGTCGAGGTCGAGTCGGCGAAGGTCGGACCGGATGAGGTCGAGGCCGAGCTGGAGAACCTCCGCACCCGCTTCGGCACACTCGTGACCGTCGACCGTCCCGCCAAGAAGGGCGACTTCGCCCAGCTCGACCTGGTCGCCACCATCGGCGGCGAGGAGATCGACACCGCCAGCAACATCTCCTACGAGATCGGCTCCGGCGAGCTCATCGAAGGCATCGACGAGGCCCTCGACACCCTCACCGCCGGCGAGTCGACCACCTTCGAGTCCGACCTGGTCGGAGGCGACCACCAGGGCGAGAAGGCCCAGATCTCGGTCACCCTTATCTCGGTGAAGGAGCGCGAGCTGCCCGAGGCCGACGACGACTTCGCCCAGATCGCGTCGCAGTTCGACACCATCGGCGAGCTCCGCAAGGACATCAAGGAGCAGCTCGAGAAGTCGGCCGAGTTCGGCCAGGCTGCCGCCGCCCGCGACAAGCTCGTCGAGGTGCTGCTCGAGAAGGCCGAGATCCCGGTGCCCCAGGGCCTCATCGACGACGAGGTGCACCGCCACCTCGAGAACGAGAACCGCCTCGAAGACGACGTGCACCGTGCCGAGGTGGCCGAGGAGTCCGAGAAGGTCTTCAAGCGTCAGCTGCTGCTCGACGCGATCGCCGAAGCCGAAGAGGTGAAGGTCAGCCAGAACGAACTCACCTCGTACCTCGTGCAGGCATCCGCCCAGTACGGCATGGAGCCGGGCGAGTTCATCCAGGCGCTCGGCCAGTCCGGCCAGATCCCCTCGATGGTCGGCGAGGTCGCCCGCTCGAAGGCGATCGCCGTCGCCCTCGGCAAGGCGAAGGTCGTCGACGAGAAGGGCAAGGCGGTCGACGTCTCCGCCCTCACCGCCACCGTGCTCGGTGACGGCACCGACGACTCCGAGATCATCGAAGAGACCGACCTGGTGGGCGTCGACCACGACGACCACGACGGCCACGACCACGAGGGCCACTCGCACTGACCTGACACGAAGGGCCCGATCCGACGAGGATCGGGCCCCTCGTCGTTTGTCAGCGCCCGGGCATAGGGTGACCGGATGCGGTACGCGATCCTCCTCCGCGGCGTCAACGTCGGCGGCATCACCGTCAAGATGGCCGAACTGCGGGAAGAACTCACCGGCCTCGGCTACGACGACGTGAAGACGGTGCTCGCCAGCGGCAACGCGCTCGCCACCAGCGACGGCTCCGCAGCCGACGTCAAGAAGCAGGTCGAAGCGGCGCTCACGTCGCGGTTCGGCTACGACGCCGTCGTGCAGGTGCTCACCGTCGACGCGTTGCGCGCCGCAGTCGACGGCTACCCGTTCGCGCGGGGCCGCGACGGATGGCACGACTACGCGCTGTTCGTGACCGACCCGGAGGTGCAAGCCCAGCTGCTGGCCCTCGACATCGACCCCGCCCACGAGCAGTCAGCGGGCGGCGAAGGTGTCGTCTACTGGACGGTGCCGAAAGGCGACACCCTCGACTCGGAGCTCGGCAAAGCCATCGGCAAGGCGGCGTATCGGCCCCACGTGACCAGCCGCAACCTCAACACGCTCGACCGGATGCTGGGTTAGGCGAGCAGGGCATCCGCGTAGGCGTGCACCGACCGCTGATAGCGGGGGAGGTGCGAGGCGAGGGCGTGCATGAGCGACGCCGTCGCATCGACGGGGCGACCCAGGTCGACGAGCGCGAGAGCGGCGAACACGACCGCCGCATCCGCCAGCTCGTCGTCGGGGCGGCCGGTGAACTCGTCGCGCAGCAGCTCGAGCGACTCCTCGGGTCGACCGAGGTTGCGCACCGTGCTGGCGAGCTGGATGACGCACTGCGAACGCTCCGACTCGGGCAGGCCCGCCGCCAGCGCCGCACGGTAGAAGCTCTCCGCCCCCGCCTCGTCGCCCGTCGAGTCGCGGGCACCACCCTGCTCGAACAGCGCCAGCGGGTCGTCGGGGCGCTCGGCGGCCAGCTCGTCGATCCGCGACACCAGCTCGGTGTCGCTCAACCCGTCCGCCTCAGCCCACACCGCCGCCATCCGCACACGCCATTCCATGCCTCCACGGTACGTCGTGGCCGGGGTGCCGAACGACGCGCACTCTGCCCACGGCGAACACGGCAGAGCCGCTCGCGACCCGCCGGTAGATTCGACAACGTCATCGAGGCAATGTCCTCATACAGAACAAGGAGCTCCTCCCATGGCTGAACCGGCATTCACGCCGAGCGTCTTCGACCGCCTGCTGAAGGACCGCATCATCTGGCTCGGATCCGAGGTGCGCGACGAGAACGCGAACGAGATCGCGGCGAAGCTGCTGCTGCTCGCCGCAGAGGACCCCGAGAAAGACATCTACCTCTACATCAACAGCCCCGGCGGATCGATCACCGCCGGCATGGCGATCTACGACACGATGCAGTTCATCCCGAACGACGTCGTCACCGTCGGCATCGGCATGGCGGCCTCCATGGGGCAGCTGCTGCTCACCGCCGGCACCAAGGGCAAGCGCTACATCACGCCCAACGCGCGCGTGCTGCTGCACCAGCCCCACGGCGGATTCGGTGGCACCAGCTCCGACATCCAGACCCAGGCGGCGCTGATCATCGACATGAAGAACCGTCTCGCGGCGATCACGGCCGAGCAGACTGGCAAGTCGGTCGAGCAGGTCAACGCCGACGGCGACCGTGACCGCTGGTTCACCGCCGAGGAAGCCCTCGAGTACGGCTTCGTCGACCACATCCGCGCTTCGGCGGCGGATGTCGTGGGCGGCGCCGGAACCGACGCGGCCAAGAAGTAAGCGCGAGAGAGAAGAAGGAAACCCACGATGGAAACCCCCACCTTCATGTCCGGTGGCGACCTCGCCTCCCGCATGCCCGAGTCGCGCTACATCCTGCCGTCGTTCGAGGAGCGCACGGCCTACGGCTTCAAGCGCCAGGACCCGTACGCGAAGCTCTTCGAAGACCGCATCATCTTCCTCGGTGTGCAGGTCGACGACGCGTCCGCCGATGACGTGATGGCGCAGCTGCTGGTGCTCGAGTCGCAGGACCCGGACCGCGACATCGTCATGTACATCAACAGCCCCGGCGGCTCGTTCACGGCCATGACGGCGATCTACGACACGATGCAGTACATCCGTCCGCAGATCCAGACCGTGGTGCTCGGTCAGGCGGCGTCGGCCGCCGCGGTGATCCTCGCCGCCGGAACGCCCGGCAAGCGCCTCGCCCTGCCGAACGCCCGCGTGCTCATCCACCAGCCCGCCGTCGGCGAGGCGGGTCGCGGTCAGGCGTCCGACATCGAGATCCAGGCGAAGGAGATCCTGCGTCTGCGTACCTGGCTCGAGGAGACGCTGTCGCGTCACTCCAACCGCAGCCAGGAGGACGTGCACAACGACATCGAGCGCGACCGCATCCTGCAGGCGAGCGAGGCGCTCGAGTACGGCCTCATCGACCAGGTGCTCACCAGCCGCAAGACGCTGCCGGCGCTCACCAAGGCGTAACGCCGAAGGCACGCACGAAGGGCCCGATCCCCGCGAGGATCGGGCCCTTCGGCGTTCTCAGGGCTTGCGTCTCGTGGCGATGAGCGCGATGGTCACCGCCGCGGCGACCGCCAGCACGGCGCCGACGATCCACAGCACGTCGGTGACGGCGATCTCGGATGCGGTGTCGCCGTCGTGGTGGTCTGAACCCGAGTCGGGTGCCGTGGTCTCGGGCATGGTCGCCCCGCATCCGACGGGGCTCGCGCTGCCTTCGGCGGTCGCTTCGCCCGTCCAGGTGAACGGGATCTCCCCGCCGACCGGGTGGCCGTCGGCCGAGACCACCTGCCATTCGAGCACGTAGTCGCCGGCCGGTCCGATCGCGGCCGGGGTCGAGACGGTGGCGTCGACGATGGTGAGGCAGCCGTCACCGTAGTAGAGCCCGTCGGCGTCGCGCACCCGTAGCGCGAACGCCGCATCCCCGGCGCCGCCGAGCAGGGTCTCGTTCATCGTGACCGAGTACTCGGCGGGCAGTTCGCTGAGCGTCTCACCTTCGGCGGGCGTCGACGAGACCAGTGCCGAGTGCGCCGAGACCGGCGCCGCGATCGTCAGCACGAGTGCTGCCGCCGCGGCCCCGATCCCGATCGCACGCAGTGCGCGTCGCATCATTCCGCCTTCGCCCGGCGGCGTGCGGTCACGGCGAGCACGATGCCGACGGCGCCGACCACCAGGCCGGCGACGCCCAGCGTGCGGGCGAGCGCGTCGTCACCGGATGCGGTCGGCGTCTCCGCGGCGGAGTGCTCCTCCTCGGCGTCACCGCCGTGGTGGTCGCCCTCCGCGGCGGCGGTGAGGATGACCGTCGGGACGTCGTCGTCGACCCACTCGGTCGAGCCTTCGGCGCAGGTCTGCAGCACGGGGAACTCGACGGCGTCGCCGGCCTCCCCCTCCGGCAACAGCACCTGCACGTCGAAGGTGTCGCGGTACCCGTCGGCGAGGCCGTCGCCGATGGCGGCGTACGTGACGCTGGCCACGCGTTCGGTGATCGTCTCGCCGTGCGGACCCTCCAGCGGCTCGTCGAGGGTGAGGTTCTGCTTCTCGACGGTCCAGTTCGGGTTCACGGTGGGGGTGACCGACAGGATCGTGTCGGGGATCTGGATCTCGATGCCGGTGGTGGGGGAGCCCTCGCAACCGTGCGGCACGGAGAACGTGATCACGGAGTAGGAGCCGGCCGCCGTCGAGTTGGCGCTCGCGGAGACGTGGGCGCTCGCAGCGACGGCGGGGACGAGGGCGATCACCGCTCCGGCGCCGATCGCGAGAACGGATGCGCCGAGGGTCTTGGTGGTCGTGGACATGCTGATGGTTACCTCTTCTGGGTGTCTGATGTCGGCCGCGTCAGGACGGCCGGGGGTGGTGGGGTCGAGAGGGCGCGACCCGCACCGTGCGGGTCAGACGCCGAGGAGGGCCGGGGGGCCGCGTCGTGCGATCGCGTGGCGGAGCGCGTCGACGTGTCGTGCGACGTGAGGCGCGGGCGCGGCGACGCGGACGGCATCCGGGATGCGGATCGCCGTGGCGCGGAGCGCCGTCACCGGCCGGATGAGGAGGTGCGTGAGCGCCGACCAGGCGCGGCGCTCGAGGTGGCGCAGGTAGACGACGGTGAGGATGCCGGCCGCGATGTGCGCCACCCACATCCACGCGCCGCCGCGCTCGACCGCCTCGAGCGGGTTGGCCGTGATGGAGGGCACCAGGTGGTGCGCGTGCGGTCCGCCGACACCCGTGACGGATGCGCCGGTGCCGAGCAGCGAGAACGCCAGGTGGAACGCGAGCTGACCGATCGCGACCGCGATCGTGGTGCGCGGCAGCGACCCGCGGCGGCCGACGGCGGCGGTTCCGACCGCGGAGGCGAAGACGCCGCCGAGGACGAGCGCCAGCGCATCCGGAGCCACGCCGCCCGCCCAGGTGTGCGACAGCGCGGCGAGCAGTGTGGCGACCGCGCCGAGCAGCGTGCCGCGCAGCAGGCGGGAGGCTCTCGGGGTCACCCGTCCAGGCTACCGCCGACCGGCGGCGCGCCCGAGACATGAAATGTCGTCGCCTGACCTCGCGCGTCACCAGGACGGGTTAGGCTTCCGGTACCGCAGCGAGGGGAGACCGCGATGGCACGAATCGGTGAGAGCGCCGACCTGCTCAAGTGCTCCTTCTGCGGCAAGAGCCAGAAGCAGGTGCAACAGCTCATCGCCGGTCCCGGCGTGTACATCTGCGACGAGTGCGTCGAACTCTGCAACGAGATCATCGAAGAGCGTCTCGCCGAGGCCGGCGAGGAGCCGCAGAGCGAGTTCGACCTCCCGAAGCCGAAGGAGATCTTCTCCTTCCTCGAGGAGTACGTCATCGGGCAGGAGGCCGCGAAGCGCGCCCTGTCCGTGGCCGTCTACAACCACTACAAGCGCATCCGCGCCCGCCAGACCATCGCATCCGCCGACGCCGTGCTCGACGACGTCGAGATCGCGAAGTCGAACATCCTGCTCATCGGCCCCACCGGCTGCGGCAAGACCTACCTCGCCCAGACCCTCGCGAAGCGCCTCAACGTGCCCTTCGCGGTGGCGGACGCGACGGCGCTCACCGAGGCCGGGTACGTCGGCGAAGACGTCGAGAACATCCTCCTGAAGCTCATCCAGGCCGCCGACTACGACGTGAAGCGCGCCGAGACGGGCATCATCTACATCGACGAGGTCGACAAGATCGCCCGCAAGGCGGAGAACCCGTCGATCACGCGTGACGTCTCCGGTGAGGGTGTGCAGCAGGCGCTGCTGAAGATCCTCGAGGGCACGGTGGCCTCGGTGCCGCCGCAGGGTGGCCGCAAGCACCCGCACCAGGAGTTCATCCAGGTCGACACCACGAACGTGCTGTTCATCGTGGCGGGTGCCTTCGCCGGGCTGGAAGACATCATCTCCCAGCGCGTCGGCCGCCGCGGGATCGGGTTCGGCGCCCCGCTGCATTCGAAGCGCGACGAGTCGATGCTGTTCAGCGAGGTGCTTCCCGAAGACCTGCACAAGTTCGGTCTCATCCCCGAGTTCATCGGCCGCCTGCCGGTCGTCACCACGGTGACGCCGCTCGACCAGTCGGCGCTCATGGAGATCCTCACCGAGCCGAAGAACGCGCTCGTGCGCCAGTACCAGCGAATGTTCCAGCTCGACGGCGTCGAGCTGGAGTTCGAGAAGGGCGCTCTGGAGGCGATCGCCGACCTGGCGGTGCTGCGCCAGACGGGCGCGCGCGGTCTGCGGGCGATCCTCGAAGAGGTGCTCGGGCCGATCATGTTCGAGGTGCCGTCGAGCGAAGAGGTGGCCCGCGTGGTGGTCACCAAGGAGGCCGTGATCGACAACGCGGCGCCCACGATCGTGCCGCGCCCGGCGCGCCGCGCGGAGAAGTCCGCGTAGCATCCGCAGCCCCCGACGTCACCTGCTGGTCGCGTCCCAGCCGAGGCGTCGACGGATGGCGGCGGCGCCCCGGATCGGGAAGTCGTCGCGCGTACCGAGTTGCTCCGAGGCGATCTCGAGCAGCATGCGCGCAGCGGTCTCCGGGTCGTGACGCAGCGCATCTTCGATGCGCGCGCCGAGCGCGGGGTGCACCTGCTCGAAGCGGCGCCGCGGGTCGAGGGTGTCGAGCCGGTCCCGGTCGCCGGGTAGGGCTGCCCCGAGTGCCGTGAGGAGATGCTCGACCGCTTCGCCGCGGATGTTGTGGCCGGCGGTGAGCAGTTCGCCGCGTCGCGCCCGCCCGGTGCCGATGAGGAGCTTCGCGAGGGCGATCCGGGTGGAGCCTCCCACGTCGACGGCATCGCCGGGGGCGGGGCGCGCGACCAGTTCGGCGACGGCGTCGGCCACGCCGCCGCGGTCAAGCAGTGCCTCCGCGGCGTTGCCGGCCCAGCCGGCGAACCCCTCGAGTGTCGCCGTGCCGAACTCGATCACGCGTCCGTCGTCGTACACGACGGTGACGCCGTCGTGCCGGTCGATGACGGAGAAGGCGATGCGGTCCGCGTCCGGCACCCAGGAGAGGTCGTGTCGGAGCGGCGCCTCCGCCCCGGGTGCGGTGATCACCGCGACGTCATGGTCGGACCACTCGTCGACGCGGTCGAGCTCGGCGGTCGAGCCGAACGCCACCACTCCGACGACGTCGGCATGCGCGGCTGCGGCATCCACGATCCGCTGCCGGCGACGCTCGAAGCGGAGGCGGGTATCGGTGTCGGTCATCGGGTGGCTCCTTCATCGGCTTGACACGCACTTCGTTCCCTGGTTTATTTACTCCTGAAATAACCGCTTCGCAACCCGAGGACCGATGATGATCCGCGCCACCGCACGCACCGACGTGAACCGTTCGGCCGTCCTTGCACATCTCGGCGCGCAGGGTCCCTCCTCGCGGGCGGAACTCGCCCGGGTGCTCGGCGTCTCCCCGGCCCTCATGACGCAGCTCACCAAGGAGCTCCTCGCCGACGACCTGATCGTCGAACTCGACCACGAGCCCTCGCAGGGCGGACGTCCCGCCCGTCGGCTCGGCCTCGCGCAGCGTGGCGGCTCGGCGATCGGCGTGAAGGTCGTGGCCGACCACGTCGCGTTCGTCGAGGTCGGACTCGACGGTTCGGTGCTGCGCTCCGCGAGCGAGCGGTTCGACGCCGCCGCATCCACGGGGCTCTCCGACCTGGTCGCCCTGCTCGAGCGGTTCATCGCCGGGAGCGCCGGCACGCGCCTGCTCGGCGTCGGTGTCGGGGTGCCGGGGTCGGTCGACCGCCAGGGCGACGGCGTCGTCGTGTCGCCGCAGCTCGGCTGGAACCAGATCCCGCTCGGGGCCACCCTGCGCCGCGCCCTGCAGCTGCCCGTGCTCATCGAGAACAACGTCAACGCCCTCGCCATGGCCGAGCGCCTCTACGGCACCGGGCGTCGACACGACAGCTTCCTCGTCGTCACGATCGGAACCGGAGTGGGCGCCGGGATCGTTGTCGACGGGGTCGTACTCCGCGGGTTCGCGGGTGGCGCCGGCGAGATCGGCCACACGCCGGTCGTCGAAGACGGCCCGCTCTGCATGTGCGGCAACCACGGATGCCTCGAGGCGCTCGTCGGTGAGGCGGCGCTCGTGCGCACGGCCCGCGAACGCGGCATCATCGCCGACACCGCCGGGATGGCTGCCCTGCGGGCGGCCGCGGATGCCGGGGACGCCGCCGCATCCGCCCTGTTCGGCGAAGCAGGTCACCTTCTGGGACGTACCCTCGCCGGCATCGTGCACACGCTCGACCCCGAGATCGTCATCCTGCTGGGGGAGGGCACCGCCGCGTGGCCGCACTGGGTGCTCGGTTTCGAGCCGGCGTTCCGTTCGGCGCTGCTTCCCGCGCGCCGCGGCGTCGGGGTGGCCGTCGAGACCTGGCAGGACGAAAGCTGGGCGCAGGGTGCCGCGGCACTCGTGCTCGCCACCCCGTTCGACGCCGAGGGTGTCGCGGGGGAGCAGGGGCGCCTCGTCCGTGAACGGCTCGCCGCATCCGCCCCCGCCGGGGAGGGCGCATGAGTCTCGCATCCCGGGAGGCGCTGACAGCGCCCCCGAAACGCGACCTCACGGCTGGTCGACCGCGCCGCTCCCGCGTGCGCTACGTGCTCACCGTGCTCGCCTTCCTGCTGCCGAGTGCCATCCCGCTGACCGCGTTCGTGCTCATCCCCATGGTCAGCGCCGCGTGGGTGAGTCTCACCGAGTGGAACCTGCTCGCACCCCCCACGTTCGTCGGGCTCGACAACTACGCCGAGCTGCTGAGCGACCCGAAGACCGCCGAGATCTTCCTGCACACGGCCTACTACATCGTCGGCTACCTGCCCCTGGTCTACATCGGCGGGCTGGCGCTGGCGCTCGCCCTGAACGCCCGGCTGAAGGGTCGCTCGCTGCTGCGCGGGGTGTACTTCCTGCCGGTGGTGACGAGCTGGATCGTCGTCGCGCTCGTCTGGCGCTGGCTGCTGAACCCGTCGACCGGCGTCGTCAACACGATGCTCGCCTGGTTCGGCATCGAGGGTCCCGGATGGTGGGCCGACCCCGCGTGGGCGATGCCGTCGATCATCCTCGCCTCGGCGTGGAAAGACCTCGGCTTCGTCATGATCATCCTGCTCGCGGGCCTCCAGGCCATCGACCCCGGGCTCATCGACGCGGCGCGCGTCGACGGCGCCGGATGGTGGCGGCGGCTGTTCTCGGTCGTCATGCCGCTGCTGAGCCCCAGCACCTTCTTCGTGATCGTGATCTCGCTCATCAACGGCTTCCAGGTGTTCGACCAGGTGTACGCGATGACCGGTGGCGGCCCGGGCGGCGCCACCCAGGTGGTCGTGCAGCAGATCTACGACCTCACGTTCCGGTACGGAGCCGCGGGAGAGGCATCCGCCCTCAGCTGGATGCTGTTCGCCGTCGTGCTCGCCGTGACCGTCGTGCAGATCATCGGACAGCGCAGGTGGGTGACGTATGGCTGACACCGCCCTCCACCGACCCGCCGGCTCGGGACGCGGTCTCGCGGGCAGCGTCGTGCTGCACGTCGTGGTGATCGCGGGCGCCGTGGCGATGTTCTTCCCGTTCGTGTGGACGATCGTCACCTCGCTCACCCCGGGTGCCGGCCTCACCCTGACGCCCAAGCTCATCCCCGACGACCCGTCGCTCGAGGCGTACCGGCGGCTGTTCCAGGAGCTGCCGTTCCTGCGGATCGTGCTCAACAGCCTGGGGCTGGCCGTCGCGACGACCCTCGTGCAGCTGTTCACCAGTGCGACGGCCGCCTACGCGTTCAGCCGGCTCCCGTTCCGCGGACGCGGCGTGGTCTTCGCGATCTACCTGGCGACCATGATGATCCCGCTGCAGGTGCTCATCGTGCCGCTGTTCGTGGAGCTGAAGACGCTCGGGCTCATCGACACCTACCTGGGTGCGCTGCTGCCGACGTTCGCCAGCGCCTTCGGCATCTTCCTACTCCGGCAGGCGGTCAACCAGGTGCCACGCGAACTCGACGAAGCGGCGACGCTCGACGGTGCCGGCCACTTCCGCATCTTCTGGAACGTGATACTGCCCAACATCCGCCCGGCACTCGCCACGCTTACCGTGTTCGCCTTCATGGGCAGCTGGAACAGCTTCCTGTGGCCGCTCGTGGTGCTGCGCTCACCCGAACTCCAGACCCTGCCCGTGGCCCTCGCCGGCCTGCAGGGGCAGTACACGACCCAATGGGACATCGTCATGGCCGGTTCGGTCGTGAGCATCCTCCCCATGCTCGCCCTGTACGTCTTCGCCCAGAAGTACGTCATCCAGGGCGTCGCCAACTCCGGGCTCAAGTGATCCCGGTCGCCCACACCAACCCGCAACCCACATCCACACAGAAGGAGAACGGCACATGAAGCGCCTTCCCATCGCCGTCGGCATCGTCGCCGTCGGCGCACTGACCCTCTCCGGGTGCACGACCGCCGCCGAGGACGACGGACCGGTGACGATCACGTACACCAACTTCATCTCGAACGGAGGCAACGAGGAGAACCTGCAGGCGATCGTCGACGCGTTCGAGGAGGAGAACCCCGACATCACCGTCGACGTGACGACCCTGCCCTACGCGGACTATGGCACGGCGTTGCAGACCGACCTCGCGGCCGGGACGCAGAGCGACGTGTTCGACCTCGAGTACGCAAACTACGCCGAGTTCCAGGCGAACGGCGTGCTCGCCCCGCTCACCCTCGCCGACCCGTCGGTGTACCGCGCGTCGGTGCTCGAGGCGTACCAGACCGACGGCACCCAGTACGCGGCGCCGAGCTCGTTCTCGGATGTGGTGCTCTACTACAACAAGGACCTGTTCGACGCGGCCGGACTCGACTACCCGAGCTCCGACTGGACGTGGGCCGACGAGCAGGCGGCCGCCGAGGCGCTCACCGACCAGGCTGCCGGCGTCTGGGGCGACCACCAGCCGGTCAGCTTCTACGAGTTCTACAAGGTGCTCGCGCAGAACGGCGGGGAGTTCCTGAACGAGGACCGCACCGCCGTCGCCTTCAACACACCGGAAGGTGTGGAGGCCGCGAAGTGGCTCACCGAGAAGAGCGGCACCGTGATGCCGACGATCGAACAGGGTCAGGGCACCCCCGACTTCGACACCAACCTCTTCAAAGAGGGCAAGCTCGGCATGATGCACACCGGCATCTGGGTGTTCGGCGCGGTCGCCGATGTGCCCTTCGGCTGGGACATCGCCGTCGAGCCGGGCAACACCCAGCAGGCGAGCGCCGTGTTCTCGAACGCCGTCGGTGTGAGCGCGAGCTCGAAGCACGTCGAGGCCGCCACCAAGTGGGTCGAGTTCCTCACGTCGTCCGACACCATGGTCGACGTGCGTCTCGACGCCGGCTGGGAGCTGCCGCCCATCTCCGACGAGGCGAAGCTCTCCGTGTACCTGGAGAAGGGCGCCCCCGAGAACCGGCAGGCGGTCTTCGACTCGCTCGACGGCATCGCCCTGCCCCCGGTCGCCGCGAAGGGCCAGACCGAGATGCAGGACATCATGTCCGAGGAACTCATCGAGGCGCAGGCCGGCCGCAAGTCGGTCGAGGACGCCCTCGCCAGCGCCGAGGAGCGCATCAACGCCGTCATCGGCGGCTGAACCCCGGTCCCGGGGGGCCGCCCGGGGGGGCCCCCCCCCCCCC
>JAEWJX010000055.1 GCA_023386365.1 Actinomycetes bacterium
TCGGGTACCCCCCGCGCGGGCGGCCGCGCGGGCCACGGCCGCGCCTGCGGCGAACGCGACGGACACCACGGCCACCACGCATCCGGCGAGCAGCACGAGCGTCGCCGGGGCCAGGAGCGCGTCGAACTCGAGCGGGCCCGCGACCGCGAGTCTCGCGGCGAGGGCGCCGACGACGGCACCGCCGACCAGCGCAGCTGCGGCCGTCACCGCGAGCTCCACGGCCCGGGCACGTCCCTGGCTGCGCGGACTCACCCCCATCGACCGCAGCGGCAGCAACTCCCCGCGGCGCACCCGCCCGAGCGCGATGGCTGCCGCGCCGAAGCCGGCCCAGGCGACCAGCACGACCACCGCCGCCGCCACCGTCGCGACGGCCGCGCCCACCTCCGAGATCGCGGCGTCGGAGACGGCTGTGGCCGTCACGAAAACGGCAGGGCGGGCGGTTGCGGCGCGCGCATCCGCGGCCGCCGCCTGCGGGTCGCCCGACGCGATCCACACCTCGGATGCCGGCGGTCGCGCGTCGGTGGGGATCGCATCCGCGAAAGCTCCCGCACCGACGAGCAGCCCGGAGGCGCCGGTGCCCGGCACGGGTGCAACCGCCTCGACCGTCACGATCACCGGCTCACGCACGATGCCCAGTTCGACCGAGAGCGCGTCGCCGACCGTGGCGCCGAGGTCTGCCGCGAGCACCGGAGACAGGACCGCACCGGGTCCCTTCCCGACCGTGCCGGGAACTTCGGGTGCCGACGGGACGGCGGCGGCGAAGTCGTCGCCGGCCAGGAGCAGCCGGGCGGGCACCCCACCCAGCGTCGCGTCGAGCACCGTGACCTCGGTCGTCGCATCCACTGACGCGAGCGAAGCGTACGGCGCCGAGGAGACCGGGGAGCGGCCGGTACCGGAGAACAGGACGCGCACATCGGCTCCGACCTGAGCGGCGACCGAAGCCGCGTCGGCGCGCGCCTGCGCCGCCCCCGACAGCCCGGCGAAGACGACCGCCCCCGACGCGAGCGCGACGATGAGGAACGCCGACGCCACGGCACGCGGCCGTCGACCCAGCTGACGCAGCGGCAGGACGGGCAGTAGGCCCGGACGACGCCACGCCACCAGTTCCGCCACCCGCAGCACCGGGGCGACCAGCAGGCGCACCAATAGGACCCCCGCGACGAGCGCGAGCGCGGGGGCGATGAGCGCCACCGGACCGGCGGCTGCGGACCCCGTGGCCGATGCGGCGAGCGCCAGACCCGCGAGGACCGTCGCGATCAGAGCGGGCGCGACCGATTCCGTCTCGGCGACCGGGCGCGCGCGTCGCGAACGTGCGGCACGCATCGCTCGCGTGTCGCCGAGGGTCCCGGATCGGGCGGACGCGGCCGCCACCACCGTTCCGCCGACGATTCCCACGGCCCCGGCGACCGCGAGCACTCCGGTATCGGGTGAGGCGAGGACGCCCGTGGCGCCGAGCACGACCGCGCCCACCAAGCCGAGCGCACCCCCGAGGGCGGCGACGACGAGCGCCTCCACCGTGGCCCACAGCGCGAGCCGCGCGCGCGACGACCCGCGCGCGTCGATGAGCACGGTCTCGCCCTGCCGCACCTGGGCGAGCGACCGCGACACCAGGCCGACGGCGAGGGCTGTCGCCGCGAGCAGGATCGAGATGGCCACACCCCCGAGTCCGCGGGTCGTCGCGACCGAGGCTTCGATGCGTTCGGCGGTGTCGGAGAGTCCGCCCGCGGTGGTCACCGCGTAGCGGCCCGTGCCGAGACGGTCGGCGGCGGCACGCACCCGCGACTCCACCGGGACGAGCGCCGCGATGTCCGCGGTCCCGACCTCGGCATCCGGAACGAGGGTCCAGGCCACGGCAGCGCGCGGGGTGAGCGCCTCGAGCGTCGCGTCGTCGACCATGACCGGGCCGGCGGCATCGCCCAGCAGCCCGGAGGCGACCGCCGTCTCCGAGAACCACACCGGGTCTGCCGGGTCGTGGGCACGCCAGATCCCGGCGACCACGAAGTCACGGCCCGCGGTGGTGAACCGGTCGCCGACGGAGACGCCGAGCGCCGACGCGGCGGCGACGGAGAGCGTCGCGTCGGAGTCGGATGCCGGCCACGCCCCCGAGACCAGCTCGGCCAGCTCGGCGAGGTTCTCCTGCGCACCCAGCCGGAGCGGCCGCTCCGCTCCCGCGACATCTGCGGTCACCGGGTCGCTGCGCACGGAACGCAGCACCTGGAGCGGCGCATCCCCGATCGCCTCGGCGAGACTCGCGCGATAGCGCTCATCCTGGGCGGCACCGTCGGGGTCGAGAGCGGTCTGCACGCGCAGGGCACCCGCGGTGGGTTCGGCGTCCCGCAGCACCGTGTCGACTCCACGGTCGACCCCGGCGGCGAGCGTCGCGACGAGGGCGGCGAGGGCCCCGGTGCCGACGGCGATCAGCAGAAGCGCGGCGAGCAGTTGATCGGCGTGCACAAGCGATCGACGCAGCAGTACCCGCATCGAACCCCCTCGTGCCGCGGCGACAACGCCCTCCGACGTGCCCTCGGCAGGAATCGAACCTGCGACCAAGAGATTAGAAGGCTCCTGCTCTATCCGCTGAGCTACGAGGGCGCGGATGTCAGGCTACCTCAGCGCATCCCGCCGGAAGCCGTGGCCTAGGCTGTTCCGGTGCCGGCCGGTGGTATCCCTGAACCCCATGCCCCTCGGCTCAACGCCCTGACCGGGCTGCGCTGGTGGGCGGCGTTCGCCGTCTTCCTCTACCACATGCGTGTTTTCGCGCCGCTGCCGGGACTCAGCGGGGTCGCGCACTACGGCAACTACGGGGTGATGTTCTTCTTCATCCTCTCCGGGTTCGTACTGACGTGGTCGGCGAAGCCGACGACGGCCGTGTCGACGTTCTACGTCAACCGCTTCGCACGCATCTGGCCGGCCGCCTTCGTCGCCCTGCTGCTCGCGATCCCCGTCTTCTACTCGTTCGACCCGGACCCCGCGCAGTGGTGGGTGAAACCGGTGAACTTCGCCATCCTCGCCCTGTCGATCCCCCTGATCCAGGGATGGTGGCGAGATCCGGTGATCTTCTTCTCCGGCAATCCTGCGGCGTGGACCCTCACCGTCGAGTTCTTCTTCTACGCACTTCATCCGCTCCTCATGCGGGTGATCCGTCTGCTGTCGAGTCGTGGTGCCTTCATCGCCGGCGGAGTGGTCCTCGGGCTGAGCGGAGCCCATCAGGCGCTGGTGTCCTTTGCTCCCGGGTACCCTCTCGGCGCGCTGCCGGTTCCGGTGCTGCGTCTCAATGAGTTCGTGTTGGGGATGCTCGTCGCCCAGGCGATGCGTCGCGGATGGCTGACGCGACTTCCCACATGGGTGCCGTTCGCGGCGGGCGGTGTGGTGATCGCCGCCAGCGCGTCGGCGGATCGTGTCGGCCTGCCGCCTGAAGTGATCACGGTCCTCTCGGCGTTCACGCCGTTCGCGATCCTGGTCGCCCTGACGTTCGCGATCGCGGCCGTCGCGGCCCGCGAGATCCGCGGGCGCCGTTCGGTGCTCGCCTCCCGTCCCCTGATCGTGCTCGGCGAGTGGTCGTTCACGTTCTACCTCGTGCACGCGACCGTGATGTACGTGTTCATCGCGACGGTCGGCACTCACGCGCCCGCGTGGCAGAACCTCGTCTGGTACCCGGTGGTGCTCGCGCCGGCTCTGTTGCTCGCGGGCGCCATTCACTTGTGGGTCGAGCGGCCCCTGGAACGTCGGATCCGCACCGCGTGGGCGGCCCGCCGAGCCCGGCGACCGCTGCGCGAGGTTCCCGCGGACGCGTGATCCATACCCGAGTTATATAACACTGGTATGCTTCACATCGTGATGCATACCGACATCCTCGAATCCCTCCTCGTCTCCACCCACCGGCTCACCCGGCTCGCCGCGCAGAGCACCGGCAGCAAGACGCCATCCGCCCAATGGCGCACCCTGTCGATCCTCGAAACCGACGGGCCCATGCGCATCGGCGAACTCGCCGCCGCCAGCCGCGTCACCCAGCCCGGCATGACCCGCCTGCTCGCCACCATGGTCGAAGAGGAACTCGTCACCCGCATCGCCGACCGCGACGACTCACGGGCCTGGCTCATCGTCGTCAGCAAGAAAGGCGCCGCCGCCCTCACCGCCTGGCGCGCCGAACTCGCCGAAACCCTCGAACCCTGGTTCGGCGAACTGAGCGCCGACGACTGGGCGGCGCTCACCGCTGCATCCGCGATCCTCGAATCGCGTCTCGGCCAGAGCACCGCGGCCGCCGCCTCATGAGCGCCCACGGCACCGGCAGCATCCTCCGACAGCCCCGCACCGTCTGGGTCGTGGCGTTCGCCTGCGTCATCGCCTTCATGGGCATCGGCCTCGTCGACCCGATCCTCCCCGCCATCGCCGACGACCTCGGAGCCACCCCCACCGAAGCGGAGCTGCTGTTCACCAGCTACTTGCTCGTCACCGGCCTCGCCATGCTCGTCACCGCGTGGGTCTCCAGCCGCATCGGCGCCCGCTGGACACTGCTCATCGGACTCGCCCTCATCGTGGTGTTCGCACTCGGCGCCGCACTGTCGGACTCCGTGGAGGCGATCATCTCCTTCCGCGCCGGCTGGGGCCTCGGCAACGCCCTCTTCATCTCCACCGCCCTCGCCACCATCGTCGGCGCCGCCAGCGGCGGGTCCGGCGCCGCGATCGTGCTCTACGAGGCCGCCCTCGGCATCGGGATCGCCATCGGACCCCTCCTCGGCGGACTCCTCGGCAGCATCTCCTGGCGGGGACCGTTCTTCGGCACCGCGGCGCTCATGGCCATCGCCGTCATCGCCCTCGCGGTGCTCCTCCCCGCCGACCGCGGGCCACGCGAGAAGCGCCGACTCAGCGACCCGCTGCGCGCCCTCCGCACCCCCGCGCTCGCCCTGCTCGCCGTCACCGCGCTGTTCTACAACATCGGCTTCTTCACCCTGCTCGCCTTCAGCCCCTTCCCGCTCGGCCTCGACGCCATCGGACTCGGCCTCGTGTTCTGCGCCTGGGGCATCGGGCTCGCCATCACCAGCGTGTGGGTCGCGCCCCTCCTCACCGCCCGGATGCCGCGGTCGCGCGTGCTCGCCATCGTGCTGCCGCTGCTCGCCCTCGACCTCGTCGCCGCCGGCCTCGCCGTGGATTCCGTGCCGGGCCTCATCACCGCCATCGTCGTGGGCGGACTGCTGCTCGGCATCCTCAACACGGTGCTCACCGAGACCGTCATGGACTCCACCGACCTGCCGAGGCCCGTCGCCTCATCGGCATACTCCTCGGTGCGATTCCTCGGCGGCGCGGCAGCGCCCCCGCTCGCCGCGCTGCTCGCCTCCGTCGCCGGAGACCACGTGCCGTACTACGTCGCCGCCGGCGCCGTGCTCGTCGCCACCGGGCTCGTCGTCGCCGGCAGACCGCTCCTCGCCCGAGCCGACGCCGCCACCGACAGCCCCGACGACGAAGCCGAAGCCATCGGCCTCGGCGACGCCGCCTGACGCGGCGCCGCAGGCACGGCACCCCTCCCCCGCTGGTTGAGTAGCGCGCCCGCGCCGCAGGCACGGCACCTCCTCCCGCTGGTTGAGTTGCGCGCCGCGCCGCAGGCACGGCACGCGTATCGAAACCCCGCATTCCCCCCGAACCCGCGCGTCGCGACATGGTTCGCCAACTGACTTGTCCCCCGCTCCGAGTGGCGAGCCTGCGGGTTTCGATACGCGTGCCACCGCGAAGCGGCGGCGCGCTACTCAACCAGCGAGGTGGGGTGCCACCGCGAAGCGGCGGCGCGCTACTCAGCCAGCGGGGGCGGGCGCGGGGGCGGAGAAGGGCCGCGACAGCGGGCGAGACTAGAGTGGCCAGGTGAGTTCTACGACCGAATTGCTCGTCTGGGTCGACTGCGAGATGACCGGTCTCGACCTCGAAGTCGACGAACTGGTCGAGGTGGCCGTCGTGATCACCAACTACGAGCTGGTGCCGGTCGACCCGGGCTTCAGCATCGTGATCAAGCCCGACCAGTCGGCGTTCGACCACATGGGCGAGTTCGTGCGCGACATGCACACCGCATCCGGCCTGTTGGAGGAGATCCCGAACGGGGTGTCGCTCGCCGACGCGGAGTACCAGGTGCTGGAGTACATCCTCCGGTTCGTGCCCGACCACGGCACGGCCCCGCTGGCCGGCAACACGATCGGCACCGATCGCGCGTTCCTCGCGAAGTACATGCCGCGCGTTGACGCGCACCTGCACTACCGCAACGTCGACGTGTCGTCGATCAAGGAGCTGACGCGCCGCTGGTTCCCGCGCATCTACTTCCAGGCCCCGGCGAAGAACGGCGGCCACCGCGCGCTCGCCGACATCCTGGAGTCGATCCGCGAGCTCGAGTACTACCGCCGGGTGGCGTTCGTGGCCGAGCCGGGTCCGACCAGCGACGAGGCCGCGACGGCCTCGAAAGAGGCGGTGGCGAAATGGGCGCCGCGGATACCGTAGAATCGTCCAGTTGCGTGAGCAGCGTATGGCGGTCGTAGCTCAGTTGGTAGAGCGCTGGCTTGTGGTGCCGGATGTCGCGGGTTCGAGTCCCGTCGGTCGCCCTGAAGAGATATCCCCCGAGAAGATCGGGTCCGTCCTCGAAGAGGACACCATGGTGTCGTTTGACGTGCCGTGGATCCTGATCGTGTGGAACGACCCGATCAACCTCATGAACTATGTGGTGCACGTCTTCCGCACCTACTTCGGGTACTCCCGCGACGAGGCTGTGCGGCTGATGATGCTGGTGCACAACGAGGGCCGCGCCGTCGTCGCGTCCGGCAACCGCGAGGAGATGGAACGCCACGCGCAGGCGATGCACGAGTACGGCCTGCAGGCAAGTGTCGCGAAGGGCGACGCATGAGGCTCGGGTGGCATGACGATGTCATCCGCATCGAGCTGCCGGCCGAGGAGGCCGGACTGCTGACGGTGCTCGCGCACCAGTTCGCGGATGTGGTGCGCGCCCCCGAACTCGATGATGCGCCCCTGCTGGCGCGGCTGTTCCCCGACGCGTACCGCGACGACGTGGCGGCATCCGACGAGTTCCGGCACTACACGCGCGGGGAGTTGGAGTCGCGCAAGGTGGCGGCGGCGGAGCAGATCGCTGCGACCGCCACGGAGGGCGTCATCGACCTGGATGCCGAGGCGGCGGCCACCTGGGTGCGCAGCCTCACCGACCTGCGGATGATGGTGGGAACCCGTCTCGGAATCCGCGAAGACGGGGACGAGCCTGAGGCTGGGCCGCTCGCCGACGTGTACCTGTGGCTCGG
Source organism: Actinomycetes bacterium (assembly GCA_023386365.1). Classification (GTDB taxonomy): domain Bacteria; phylum Actinomycetota; class Actinomycetes; order Actinomycetales; family Microbacteriaceae; genus Homoserinibacter. Next base: position 7,284 of record JAEWJX010000055.1, read on the forward strand.
CGAGCTGCAGTGGGTGCTGGTGGACCTGCTGGAGGACGAATGAGTCTCGACCTGAGCGCCGACGAGTTCGAGCGCATCGTGATCGACGAGCTCGACGAGCTGCCCGACGAGATGGTCGACGGGCTCGAGAATGTGGTGTTCGTGTGCGAGGACCGCCCCGAGGACGGCTCCCTCGACCTGCTCGGCATCTACGAGGGGGTGGCCCTCACCGAACGCGATCGCTACGGCTTCGGCGAGTTGCCGGACCGGATCGTGCTGTTCCGCGAACCGCTGCTCGCCATCTGCGAGACCGAGGATGAGCTGCGCGACGAGATCCACATCACGCTCGTGCACGAGATCGCCCACTACTACGGCATCGACGACGACGAACTGCACCGTCTCGGCTGGGCCTGACGGCACGGATCGGGTCTCGCCTTCCGCGGCCCGCTGGCCCTAGGCTGCGGTCACCGCACCGAGGAGACCGCCATGGACCGTCGCACCCTGCCTCTGCTCGTCCTCCCGCTGGCCGCGCTGTTCGCGCTGACGGCCTGCACGCCGGGGGGCTCCGGCGGCGGGTCGGGAGGCAGCGAGGAGCCAGTCGACGGCTCGACCGTGGCGGACGACCTGGGCCCGGTGCTCAGCGAGTGCGTGAATGGCGACTGGACCGCCGACCTCGGCGACCTGGTGGCGCAGCTGTCGGCGTCGCTGTCGGCCAACGGGCTGAACGTGACGGGGGCGACCGCATCCGGCACCCAGGATGTGGCGATCGGTGGCGAGGGGGTGCTCGGGTTCGCGAACGCGATGACGTTCGTGATGACGATCGACATGGGCGGAGGGTTGGTGATGACGGTCACGCAGACCCACACCGGCGCCACCGGCGCCGACTGGGCGTGGGACGGCGAGGCGCCGGCGAACGACACGAACGGCACCATGGTGTTCTCGAACTTCCAGAACACCGACTACGACGTTCAGACGACGGTGGCGATCAACGGCACCGCATCCGATCAGACCGTCCCGATGCCGGAGCAGCCTGCGGGTGATGTGCCGCTCGCGGTCACCTGCTCGGGCGACACGATGACGACGAAGGCCGACGCGTCGCCGTTCACCACCACCTGGCAGCGCCTCTAGCGGACCGCGATCAGCAGGTCGGCCAGGTCGCGCGGGTGCTCCCGCGCCGCGAATGCGACCTCTTGCGCCGCCCAGCGGTCCCAGTGGGGCGCGTAGGTGTCGCCGTCGCGTTCGATCGCGCGACGTTTGCGCTCGGCGTCGTCGAGGTCGAGCCACCACGCGTGGTTAGCGAGGGCTCGGGACTCGCGGGAGATGGCGCCGCAGCCTTCGACGATGAGCGGACCGTGGCGCGGTACGGATGCGGCGTCCGCCGGCCGGTCCGCGGCCCAGTCCCAGCGGGTCCAGCCGCCGTGGCGGATGATCCCCGGTACGGCCGCCGAACCGGCGGCGAGCCCGTCCCATCCGGGGTAGACGTCGTCGAGCGAGACGAGCGTGGCAGCGGGGAGGACGGCCGCGAGTCGGCGGGCGAGCACCGTCTTTCCGGCACCCGACCGGCCGTCGATGAGCAGTACCCACGGTTGCGGACCCGCAGTCAGCCGCTCGAGCAGCGGAGCGAGATCCGGTTCGGTGACGACGTCGGTCATCCGCGCGGCCCCAGGATCGGGTTGAAGCTTCCGACCGCGATCGACACCGCGAGGGCGGCGACGGCGATCGTCACGCCGATCAGCACCAGCACCCACTCCGCGCCGCCGAATCGTGCGACCCGGGCCGCGCTGCGCTGGCCGTCGCCCCCGAATCCGCGGGCCTCCATGGCGGTCGCGAGCGAGCCGCCTCGGCGCAACGCCAGCACGAGCAGCGCGAACGCCACCGAGCCGAGGAACCGGATGCGGCCGAGGAACCCGCCCGCGTCGCCCACGCCGCGCGCACGCCGCGCGAGCACGAGCGCACGCCAGTCGTCGACGATGAGCCCCACGAGCCGGAACGCCGCGAGCGCCCCCAGTACGAAACGTGCGGGCAGATGCCAGGTCTGGATGAGGCCGTCGGCGAGGTCGGTCGGGTCGACGGTGGCCACGAGCAGCACCGCCGGCAGGCCGATGGCGAGCACGCGCAGCGCCGCCGCGGTCGCCAGCTGGAGCGACCCCTCGCTGACCGTGGCCAGCAGGAACGTGCCGTAGACCTCGCCCGACGGCGCCCCGTACAGGGCGAGGGTGAGCGCCGTGAGCGGTGCCGCGATCAGCAGCGGCGCGATACGCACGGCGAGCGAACGCATCGGCACGCCGGCGAACGGCACCAGAAGCGCGACGAGGGCGAGCGCCACCGCCCCCGACACCCAATCGATGGTGATGAGCAGCGCAACGCCGATCGCGGCGGATGCGGCGATCTTGGCGACAGGGTTGATGCGGTGCACCACCCTGTCGCCGGTGACGGGGGCGAGCAGCACGGTCATGCGGCGCCCCGATCCCGTACGCCGACCGGCGCCCCGAGCTCGAACTCGTCGGCGTCGAGGGCGCGGATGAGGGTGCGGTCGTGGGTGACCACAACCACCGCGCGTCCCGCGTCCCGCTGTTCGGCCAGCAAAGCCACCAGCTCGCGCCAGGTGCGCGCGTCCTGCCCGAAGGTGGGCTCGTCGAGCACAAGCACGCGCGGAGCGGTCGCCAGCACCGTCGCGACCGAGAGTCGCCGCTTCTCGCCCCCCGAGAGGCTGAAGGGGTGCGCCGGGCCGAGCCGGGCGAGCCGCAGACGGTCGAGCAGCGCGTCGATCTCGGGCGCGAACTCCTCCGGTGCGCGGCCCAGCGCGCGGGGCCCGAGTTCGAGTTCACGCCACACGCTGCCGGCGAGGAACTGGTGGTCGGGGCTCTGGAAGACGTACCCGATGCGGGTGAGCAGTTCGCGCGAACGCCAGAGGGCCGGGTCGGATGCGGCGCCGTCGGCAAGCGCATCCGTCGCCACAACCCGCCCCGCGACCGGCGCGAGCAGGCCCGCGAGGGTGAGGGCGAAGGTCGTCTTGCCGGCGCCGTTCGCTCCGGTGACGGCGAGGACCCGCCCGACGGGGACGGCCACGTCGAGGTCGCGCGCCACCGCGGCGGCGAGTTCCTCCGGGGTGGCGGGGGTACCTTTCTTCGCCCTCCGGCGGGAGCGGACGCCCCGCCCGATCGCGACACCGTCGACGCGCAGCAGCTCGTCGCCGGGCGCGCCCGCCGGGTGGGTGGGCATGCTGTCGGCCGTCCCCGGAAGCCACACCCCCGCCTCCGCCAGCACGTCGGATGCCGCCTCGAGCACCGCATCCGGGGCGCCGTCGGCGATCACGCCGTCCGCGCCCAGCACGACCACGCGCGTCACGTGGGGCCACCACGCGTCGACGCGGTGCTCCACCACGACGAGGGTGCGGTCGGCTGCGGTCGCCATCACCGCCTCCACCACCTCGTGCACGCCATCCGGGTCGAGGTTGGCGGTCGGTTCGTCGAGCAGCAGCAGCCGCGGGCGCATGGCCAGCACCCCCGCGAGAGCCAGACGTTGCTTCTGCCCGCCCGAGAGCTCGGTCGTGGAGTGGGTGAGCGGCAGGTCGAGGCCGACGGCCGCGAGCGCCTCCGGCACCCGCCGACGGATCTCGTCGGGCGAGACCCCCAGGTTCTCCAGGCCGAAGCCGACGTCGTCGCCGAGCCGGGCGAGCACCGCCTGGGTGTCGGGGTCTTGCAGCACGAGACCCGACGCGCCCCGCGCCGACACGGCGGGGACCCCGTCGACGAGCAGGTCCCCGTGCTGCTCGCCCTCCTCGGCACCCCCCAGGATGCCGGCGAGACCGTGCAGCAGGGTCGACTTGCCAGCGCCCGACGCGCCCAGCAGCAGCACCCGCTCCCCCGGCTCGATGGTCAGGTCGAGGCCGCGCACGGCGGGGTCGCGGCGGCCGGCGTGCCGCCAGCTCCAGCCGCGCGCCTCCACCCGTGCGCCACCGCGCACCTGATCCGTCACCGTCTCACTGGCATCCGTCGTGTCGTCCCGCCCGACTAGACCAGCTCGGCCCGTTCGCGTCCCGCCGCGAAACGCGACAACACGCCGGTGGCGGCGAGCGCCCGCACCAGCACCCACGACAGGAGGCCGGCGATGACGGCACCCGTGATCGCGGCCGAGATCGTGTAGATGGTGGCGAACTCGGGGGTGAGGCCCGCGGCGTACCAGACGATCAGGTCGTTGATCGCCATGGCGAGGCCTGCGCCGATACCGGCGAGCACCGCCACCCCGAGACCCCAGCGCCTGTAGAGGAAGAGCGCGAACACGATCTCGGCGCCGAGACCCTGCACGAGCCCCGCTTCGATCGTCCACCAGCCCCACTCGTTGGGCACGATGATGACGCTCACCGTCGCCGCCACCAGCTCGGTGAAGAGCGCGGCACCCGGCTTGCGGATGATGAGGCCGCCGATGACGCCCGGCAGCAGCCAGACGCCCGCGAGCAGCGCCCCGAGGCCCGGCAGCACGGCGCCGAGGGCATCGCGCAGCGGCGAACTGGTGGTGTTCCAGAGGATGAAGACGAGCCCCAGCGCCACACCGAGCACGCTGGCGGTGACGATGTCGATAACGCGCCAGCGGCGGCTCGGGGCCGCCCGCTTCGCCTCGGTGGTGGTGGGGGTGGATTCCGTGGTCACGATGCGTGCCCTTTCATTCGGTGAAAGTGCACGGGTGGGCGACCGCGGATGCGATCGGCCCTGAGATGCCTCCCTGCGCCGGCATGATCCGGATCAGGTTCGACGGTCGAAGCTTGGATGAGCTTCCTCTCAGCCCGGCACACCGGACTCCCGTGTTCGCTGTCGAGTGTAGACCCCGCGCCGCTAGGCTGCCGCCCATGCCCGACGCCGTCGTCAACCTGCCTCTCCGTCAGCGCCCGATCGACATCTTCTTCGCGGTCATGTTCGGCGTCTTCATCGTGACCTCCTGCATCGCCGACATGCTGCCCACCCTCGGGGTCGACTTCTCGCAGCCGAACGGCCAATTCCTGGTGGATTCGAACTACTGGTACGCACACGACGCCGACCCGCTGTTCATGAACCCGCCGGTGTGGATGCGCATCGTGACCGGCCTGTCGGCGTTCATCTACCTGGCCTTCTACCTGGTTCTTGGGCTGGAACTGGATCCAGCTGCCCGCCGTGATCTACGCGACGATGATCGCGTCAATCACCGGAATCATCGTCTTCGGCGTGGAGTTCTTCGGCGAGCCGGAATTCCAGACCGGCAATCCGCTCAAGTTCTTGGCGTTCAACCTGCCGTACGTGCTCATCCCACTGCTCCTGCTGGTCCGTATGCGTAAGCCGCTGCCGTTCACCAGGAAGTTCTGACGCGCTTCCGCCTGCGGTCCTCAACCAGCTGGACCACAGCCAGGCACACCTAGACTGACCCCGTGACCGAGGCCTACGCGGAACTGATGCACGGCATCGCCGTCGTGCTCGGCGTGCTCGGGCTCCAGGGGCCGGGCGTCATCCTCGCCACCCTCGGTGCGACTGCCCTCCTCGGCGCGGTCGCGGCGGCTGTCGTCGCCCTCGCGCACGCCACGGGCGCCGCCAGCCCGCGCCTCATCGCGGTCGGGCACCGGTCGAGGCGCCACGCCATTCTGCTCGGGCACCTGCCCGACGCCTCCCACCCGGACGCCCGCGGTCACATCCGCTCGCGCGCTCCCGGTTCCGCGGCCTCGGCCGCCTAGCGCACCCGCGCCACCGACGCTCCCCTGCCTCGGGGGCGGCCAGACGATCCCGCCTGTCCGCATCCGATCCAGGAGCACCCATGAACCCCTTCGATTTCCCGCCCATCGCCGCGATCCTCGCGGCCTCCGCATCCGGCCTCACCGCCCTCGCCGCCCTCGTCACGGCCGCCGGCGCCGTCGTGCTCGTCACGCTCGCCGTGCGCGCCCTGCTGATCCCCGTCGGTGTGTCGACGGCGAAGGCCGCGCAGGGCCGTCGCCGCATCGCGCCGAAGCTCGCCGAACTGCAGAAGCGCTACAAGAAGAACCCCGAGAAGCTGCAGAAGGAGACGATGGCGCTGTATGCGGCGGAGAAGGTGTCTCCGTTCGCCGGCTGCCTGCCGATGCTCGCGCAGCTGCCCGTCGTGAGTCTGGTCTACGCGCTCTTCGCCTACCCGACGATCGCGGGCGAACCCAACCCGCTCCTGGACGCCTCGCTGTTCGGGGCGGGTCTCGGGCGGCATCTGATCGACATCGCGTCCGGATTCCAGCCGAGCGATCTGGTGTTCCCGGCGCTGCTGATCGTGCTGAGCGTGGTCGCGTGGCTGAACCGCCGGATGGCGCTGCGCGACGCACCGCCGGTGGTCGAGGGCACGCCGGCGGTCCCCGGCGCGGCGATGCTGAACCCGCGCGGGCCGCTGAGTTGGATGCCGTTCGCGGTACTCATCGCGGCGGCGGTCGTGCCTCTCGCGGCCACCCTGTATCTGGCGGTGTCGGGGGTGTGGTCGTACGTGGAGCGCAGAATCCTTCGGGCCGCCTATGCCTGAGCGGCGCCATCCCCTAAAGTTGTGCCTCACAACAAACTCGCGCCGAAGGCGAAGGAGACGACGATGGCGTCCGACCAACTCACGTTCGACAACCCCGTGCAGCGGCACGCCCACATCAAGCCGCACGCCTCCTGGCAGCCCCTCCCCGGCCTCGACGCCGAACTGGACCCGAAAGCCGACCACGGCGAGACCAGCTACCGCGGCACCGGACGCCTGCCCGGCCGCAAGGCTCTCATCACGGGCGGCGACTCCGGCATCGGCGCGGCGGTGGCGATCGCCTACGCACGGGAGGGCGCGGATGTGGCCCTCAGCTACCTGCCGGAGGAGCAGGTCGACGCGGAGGCGATCGC
>JAEWJX010000061.1 GCA_023386365.1 Actinomycetes bacterium
CGGCCGCGCCGCCGCCGGGGGCGCCGGGCGGCTGGGCGCCCGCGGCCCGGATTCCGCGGATGTCGGCGAGTGCGTCGCATGCTGCCCCGTCGATCCGGTCGGGCGCTGTGAGGGTGACGATCGAGGCGCCTGACGTGCGGAAGCGTTCCGCCGCATCGGTGATCACCCGCACCGCCAGCAGGTCGGCGGCCGCGAGCGCGAGGAGCAGCAGCGCGAGCACAAGCCCGAAGGTTCCGGCGCGGGCGGTTCCCGAACGGGTGTCGCGGTAGGCCTCGCGGGTGATCGAGGTGAACCTCATGCGGCGGTTTCCGCACGGTTGAGGCGGCGGAGATCGATGTGGTCGGTGCAGGCGTCGCGGGTGCGTTCGTCGTGGGTCGCCACCACCACAGTGACGCCGTCGGTGGCAAGTTGCGCGAGTGCTGCGTTTACGTCGGCAGCGGATCGCATGTCGAGTTGGGCGGTCGGCTCGTCCACGAGGAACAGCCCGGGGTAGGAGGCGATCCCGCGGGCGAGCATCAGTCGCTGCGCTTCCCCGCCGGAGAGCGCCCGGTAGGGGCGGGTCGCGAGGTGGGCGATGCCGAAGCGGGCGAGGATCTGTGCCGCCTCGGCATCGGCCTTCTCGGGGCGCGCGCCTGCAGCGAGCAACGGGAGGGCGACGTGGTCCGCGGCGGTGCGGTGGGCGGCGCCGTGCGGGTTCTGGAAGACCCAGCCGATTCGTTCACCTCCGGACCGCTCGATGGTTCCTTCGGCCGGGGTGGTCCATCCGGCGAGCAGGCTCAGCAGGGTGCTCTTGCCGGAGCCGGAGGGTCCGGTGAGTGAGTAGACGCGGCCCGGTTCGAAGGTGAGCTGGAGTCCGCGGAACAGCCACGGGCCGTCACCGAAGCGGTGGCCGAGTCCGCGCGTCGTCACCTGCACGTCGCCTCGCTCTGGGGCGAGAAGTCGATCGTTTTCGGGGGCGTGTCGGTTTCGAAGACGGCGAAGGTCTGCCCGAGTTCGGAGCCCATGATGCGCACGGCGAGGGGCTCGCCGTCGCTGGTGACGCATCCGTGCCCGCCGTCGAGCGCGTAGAGCGCGGCCGGGGGCAGCACGGACACGGGGATGGGTGCCGCGAGCACGAAGGCGGCACTGAGGGTGGTCGATTCGGCCCGCATCTCCCGCATGAATGCGTCGGATGCGGAGAGCGTTGCGAGCGCGTCCGGGTCGCTGATGCGGCCCGTGGCGTCCACCGGGTACGAGTCGCCCTCGACGGTGACGACCCGCTCGCCGTCGACGAGCGCGTCGGGCATGCGACTGATGGCGGCGCCCGCGAGTCCGCTGTTGAGTGTGCCGATCGGGTCCCCCGCCGCGATCTCGGCGCCCGTGGTGGCTTCGCAGGCGGTGACGGTGACCTCGGGCGCCGGAAGCCAGAGCACGCGCGAGGCCGGTAGGCCCGATGCGAGCTCGGGGTCTTTCGGCGCGGCGAGGAGGTCCCGGACTGCGCGCAGCTCACTGCGGCCGAACACGCCGTCGGGCGCGACGTCGTGGCCGAGCCGCCGCAACTCGTCTTGGAGGGCACCTACGTCGGCACCGCGGTCGCCGTGTGTCAGGTCGCGCCACAGCGGGACCGCGGTTGCGAGGTTGAGTGCCGGCGATCCGTCGATTGAGATGTTCGACGCACCCGACGCGAAGGTGCTCCCCGCGTGGCACGTCAGTGCGGTGATGCGCCCGGATGCGGACGAGGCGAGTGACGACTCCGGCTCAAGGCTGAGCGCCAGTTCGACCGTGCGGCGGTCGTCGTACTCGCGCTGGGTCACGGGCACCGGGCCGACGGGTGCGGCTGTGGCGAGCGTCGCGGGTGTCTCATCGATCTGCAGAAGCAGGCCCGCCGCGAGGCCCACGGATGCGGTGACCGCCAGCGCCGCGGCGGCGATTCCGCCCCGCACCCACCGGTCGCGGGTCATCCGAAGAGTCCGAGCGGGTCGTGGTTGCATTTCATGTCGGCGACCTGTCCCGCGGCCGGGTCGATGAACGGGATGGTGCCGTTCGTCGAGTCTTCCGCGTACGCGGCGGCGTCGTAGGACGGATCGACGACGCCTTCCCTCACCAGGCAGGCGGCCATGATCGTGTCCTCGTCGAGGTTCTGCGGGTTGCGTCGAATCCACGAATGCAGCGCCCCCACGGTGCCTTCCCCTGACTCGGTGGAGCAGTCGAGCATTTGGTCGCCGGTGGTGTCCTCGTCGTACCCACCGGGGGGCATGAGGCTGAGCGAACCATCCGGGCCGAACTCGATTTCGGAGAAGCCGAGTGCGGTGAGGCAACTTGTCATCCGATTCCGGACTTCGGCGAGCTCCTGGTCGGAGATCACACCGTCGGCGAGCGCCGCACGCTCGAAGTCCGTTGTCGTCCAGGTATAGACGTCAGCGAACTCCGCGGCCCATGGCCCCGCGAAGGCCGGCACCTCGCCGGAATGGGGTGGATCCGCGGCCGGCGCGGCCGTGCACCCGGCGAGTATGCCGAGCGCGACGACCACACCGACGACGGTGGGGGAACTCGAGCTCACGCGTACTTAACCTCGAAGCCGTACTTCGTGGCTCCCGCCCAGCAGGCGGACTGCTTGGACGTGCCGCCCTTTCCTACCCATGCGCCGTACTTGGTGACGCCATTGCTGAGCACGCTGAGATGCCGCGCGGACTTGCATGTGACGTTCTTCACCGACCACCACCCCAGGTTCGAGACGCTGCACGACGCAGCGGCGGCCGGCTCGGGAGCGACGAGGTTCGATGCGGTGAGCCCTCCCGCGGCCAACGCGACGGCGGCGAGGAAAGTGGCGGTCTTGTTCATTGAGTTCCCTTTCGATGGTGGTTCCGGCGGACCGGAGTAGACGGCCTCGTCTATCTCCTCGCGGATCGCGCCGCCGCGGCGACGAGACAGCGACATTTGGGTAGTGATGCGGCGCAAGTTGAGTAGTTCGGCCGCCACTACTCACGCGCCGGTGGCCCTCCTTGTACGGAGAGCCACCGGCGCATGGCGTCAGTCGGCGGTGGGGCCGGCTCGATGCGCCGCCGACGAGCGCCGCGGGCGCCGCGGCTGCACGACGATCAGCGCGACGATGCCGAGCAGCAGGGCGCCCGCCGCGATGCCCGCGAACATCAGCGCCAGCTGGTCGTCCGCGCCGGTGGTCGCCAGCTTCGGAACCTTCACGACCGTGGTCTCGTTCTCGAGACCGCACGCCCCCTCGTGGACGACCTCGCCATCCGCGTCGGTGTACGTCTCGATCCACCAGTAGGTGCCCGGCTTGAGCCGGGTCTCGCCCGACTCGACCTCGAGACCGTCGACGACGCCCGGAGTGAGTACCTGGCGGTCTCCGGACCACACCCGGTTGTCCTCCGTGCAGATCGGATCGCCTCCGTCGCCGAACGCCTCCCGGAATGCGGCGAAGGCGATGCCGTCACCGGCTTCGACGGTGCCCCACACGGTAGCCGTGTCGTGAACCGGGTCGGAGGGCAGTACATCCGTCTGAGCCAGCGTCTCTACGAGCACCCGCTCGATGACAGTGCGCTCCGACACGGGACCGCACGGCGCCGTCCACACGACCACGCCATCCGCGTCGAGGATCTCGAAAACCCAATCGATGACACCCACCGGCAGAGACGTGACCGCGGGTGACGTGGTCACCGCGGATGCCGGCTGCGGGTCGGAGGAGTAGATGCGGTTCTCGGGTGTGCACACCGCCGCAGGGTCGATCGCCTCCGGGTCGTCGGAGACGAAGAGCGGCTCATCGGATGCGGGCCGCTCGTAGGCGTGGAACCGCACCTGAGCGCCCGCGAAGATCAGTCCCTCGAGGTTCGCGACATCGACCACCGGCAGACCGAGCGCCTGCAGCGGCGTGGCCTGCGACCTGCCCGTCGGCGCCACCGTGGAGATCTCGGAGGCGACACCCCAGCCGTCGGTCCACGCGTAGTCGGTCGGCAGCAGAGCTTGCACCACCGGCAGCTGGGCGGCGGCATCGATCGTCGACACCGCGACGTACTGGTACCCGGTCTCGACACGCTCCTCCGTTGTCACCGTGTACGGGACCGTCGGCCCCTCCGCAGCTGACGTCGCGACGTCGAACTCGGCGAAGACGCGCGCATCTGCGGGCATCTCACCTGGGGTGATCGAGGCTTCCTGAGTCGAGTAGACGGTGACTCGAGCAGTGACTGGCGCGTATTCGCCAACCGCATTACGCGGCCAGGAGTTGCGAAGCCCCGAGGATGGATCTTCGCTGACATCGAACAGGAATGTGTCCACAAAGGGCTCCCCCGCCGCGGGATACCGCTCGGCGACCTGGGAGGTGAGCACCGGCACGAAGGCAGTGGACCGAGCGACCGGGTCGCGCGCTTCCAGGTGAATGGCGGTCGCGCGTTCACCAGGACCCGCCAGGATCTGCTGACCCGGCGCGCTCGTGTGAATGTTCACGTTGGCGACGAATCCGTCGCGGGGCCAGTCACCGAAGGCTTCCACCTTGTACGGTGCACCGTCGACGGGGGGAACCCCTCGAATGTTGAGGGTGGCCCCGTCGACGACCCCCGCGATCGTACTGGTGCCGGTCGCCTCGAACACGGCGTTCGTCAATCGCACCGTGCCGGCGCTCGTGGTCGGTACGGATACCTTCAGCGTGCCCTTGTAATGGTCCAACTGGTCGACGTGGATTGCCAGAACTCCTGGGGATCCGGTCACGGGCACGGCTGAAATAGCCGCGGCCTGGCGCCGGATCTCATTGAGGTTCGCGAGGATTGCGTTGCGCTGGCTCGCCGGGGCCCGATACACGTACCAGGTGTCGCCCGACTGTCCGTGTGAGTTGTATTCCGCGGTTGCCGCGACCGACCACACGAACAGGTGCACAGCGGCGGCCATGTTGGGGTCGGTGGTCTGGCCGTGCGTCGTGATCGCCCAATTGATCCGTGCTGCGTCGTCCGGGTCGGCCGTCCACTGCTGGAGGCCCACCTCGGTGGTGGCGCCGACCGGCTCGCTCTTGCCCGGCTCCAGGCAGTAGAGGTACGCCCCGCCCGCCGAGTACGACCCCAGCCAGTCACCGGCGCCCGACCGGTAGCCGAAGCCCGCGCTGGCGGCCTGGGCGCCGGGTACCGCGGCGGGCATCACCGCCGTGCCGAGCGCGATCGCGAGCACTCCGACCGTCGCGAGGAGCGTCCGCCAGCGACTGCGCGCCGTCTTGAGTCCCCGTCTTGGGGCATGCTTGTTGTTGCCAATCATGTGATTGGTTCCTTTCCTTTGATTCGCCTGGACAGACGTTCTTTGGGAGGACGGTGGGGAGAGGCTGCAACCTCTCCCCACCACCCCTGGTTCACCAGCTGCAGAGATAGACGACCATCCAGTCGCCATCCATCCGGTAGTCGTAGGGATATGGGACGGAGCCGATGATGGACGTCCCGCCCGGACCCGGGTCTGCCCGGTAGAACTCCGGGCCGAGAAGGCACCCGGGTGTGTACGGACCGCGCGGCTCGACGTGACGACCGGTGTCGTATGAGGGCAGCGGTGCCATGGATCCACCGCCCGACGTGCCACCGCCTCCGTGCGTCGACCCACCGCCACCACCGCCCCCGCGCGATCTACCCGACGTCCGAGGAGTGGACGCCGCGTTCTTCGCTGCTGCTGCGGCCGCCTCTTCCGCGGCGATGCGTTCCTGCTCCGCCTGGTGCGACGCGCGCAGCGCCTCGACCGCATCCGCGTATGCGCCGAGCGCCGCGACGGTGTCCCCTTCGGCTGCGAGGGCAGCGGAGGTCGCAGTTGCCGCATCCCGGGTCTCCGGTGTCGCCGAGGTGTGGGCGGCCAGCAGCTGCTCCGTTCCGGCCACCGCCGAATCTCTTGTCGCCACCAGCAGCGCCTCCGCCGCTTCGACGATCGAGACGAAGTAGTCCGCCGGCGCGACGACGCGCTCACGGGCGGTGCGCCATCCCGTCGCGAGTTCGGTCGCGTCGGCGAGCGCCGCGCGCCCCGCCGGCCAGTCGTTCTCGTCCGGGATGCGGGGGATGCGGCCGGCCGGTCCCGCCGCCGGTTCCGCGATTCCGTGCGAGGCCGCCACGTCGCGTCCGACGGCGAGGGTTCGCCCGAACGCGTCGAGGGTCGAGGGGTCGACGGCACCTGTCAGGCGCGCCAGCGTGGGCGACACCGCGGCCACATCGTCGAAACGCGCCACGGCAGCCTCGAGGCGGTAGCGGGCGTCCTGGTAGTCGGCGTGCGCATTGTCCGCGTGATCGATCTGCTCCGTCGCCTCCAGCACCTGCCCCGCATGCTCGACCGACGCCGTCGCCGCCAGACCACCCCCTGCAAGGGCCACCGCCGCCACCGCACCCACGACCGTTCGCGTCGTCCTCATTTCTGCTCCTCCTGTCGTCGGGCCGGTGCGCTCTGCGCCATGCCCCAGAGCCATTGGAGAGGGCGAAACGGGCGCGAGCGGCGGAGTGCACAGGTTTCGGAGAAAGTTGAGTGGACCGGATTCTCGATGCCGCGTCTCGTCCGCGAACTTGGGTAGTTGCGGGCACGGTTTTGAGTAGTCCCGAACGCCCAACCGGGGTGCCTCTCTCGTAGGATGCGGCTCCGCGTGTCACGCCGCCGCGACACCGCGCGTTCACCGGCCGGCAGTAGCGTGTCTGCCATGACCGACCCGAACGGCGACGAGGCCGCGGCCTCCGCATCCGTGCCTGTTCCGCCGCCCACCGCCAACACCGGATCGATCGCCTCCCTCGGGCGCGAGCTCGACGACAAGGTCGTGCCGCGCAAGCAGGTGTACTCGTGGGCGTTCTGGGACTGGGCGACGCAGCCGTTCAACTCGGTGATCCTGACGTTCGTCTTCGCGTCGCTGTACCTGGTGTCCGACAACTTCCTGCCGGGCGACATCGCGGCTCTCCCCGACACCGACCCGGTGAAGGAGCGCGCGCTCGCCGACCTCACCAGCGGGTACGGCCTCGCCACGACGCTCGCCGGCATCCTGATCCTGCTGCTCGCCCCGGTGCTGGGGCAGCAGGCCGACGCCAGCGGCCGCAAGAAGCGATGGCTGTTCGTGTTCACGATGCTGCTGGCCCTCGCCCAGTTCGCCCTGTTCTTCGCCTACGCCGACCCCGCCTTCTTCTGGTACGGCGCGATCGTGCTCGCACTCGGTGCCGTGATCTCGGAGATCGCCGGGGTGAACTACAACGCGATGCTCGTGCAGGTGTCGACGCCGCGGACGATCGGCAAGGTCAGCGGACTCGGGTGGGGTCTCGGCTACATCGGCGGCATCGTCGCGCTCGTGATTGTGGTGCTGCTGAATCAGTTCGAATGGTTCGGCCTGGACACCTCCGACGGTCTCGCCTACCGCCTGATCGCGGTCGGCGCGGCTGTCTGGACGGTGCTGTTCTCGCTGCCGATGTGGCTGAACGTGCCCGAGGCGCCGCCGACCAAGGCTCCCGTCGATCGGGTCGGATTCTTCAAGGGCTACGTCGTGCTGGTGAAGGACATCGGTCGGCTCTACCGCGAGGCGCGACCCGCGTTCTGGTTCCTCATCGCCAGCGCCATCTACCGCGACGGCCTCGCCGGAGTCTTCGCGTTCGGTGGCGTTCTCGCCGCCGTCGCATTCCATTTCGAACCCAACGACGTCATCCTCTTCGGAATCGCCGCAAACCTGGTAGCTGGCGTCTCGACGATCCTCGCCGGCCGTTTCGACGACCGCTTCGGTGCGAAAGCGGTCATCGTGTTCGCGCTTGCCGGTCTCGTCGCGATGGCAATACTCATCTTCGCGCTGCACGACACCGGACGGACGGTCTTCTGGATCGGCGGCCTGCTGCTGTCGTCGTTCGTCGGGCCGGCGCAGGCAGCGAGCCGTTCGCTGCTCGCGCGGGTCACCCCCGAGGGCAAGCAGGGCGAGATCTTCGGCCTGTACGCGACCACGGGCCGTGTAGCGAGCTTCATCTCGCCGGCGCTCTGGACGTTGTCGATCGCGTTCTTCGGCGCCACCATCTACGGCGTGCTCGGGATCGCCCTGGTGCTGCTGGTGGGTCTCATCCTGCTGCTGCTGGTGAAGCTGCCGAAGCACGTGCGGCACGTGTAAACCCCTCGACCCGGGGCACGTCCCCGGCTAGCGTGGGCCTATGGCGACGCGCACGCTCGCAACCTGGCTGGCGCTCGTCGACCGGCTCGTGGAGCAGCGTTTCTCGGGCACGCTCGACGAGCACGGCATCACGCGCATGCAGTGGCGCATCCTCACGGCCCTGTCCGACGGCGACAAGACCGCCGACGAACTCGATGCCGCCCTCGCCGACCTACCGGCGTTCGACGACGACCAGACGGCCGCCGAGCAGCTCGATGAACTCGTCGAAAGCGGATGGGTGGATGCGACGGGCGCGTATGCCCTCACCGAGCGCGGCCGCACCGCCTACGGCCACATCCTCGATGCGGTCGCCGAGCTGCGCATCACCGCCCTCGCCGGGGTCTCCGACGACGAGGAGGCGGCGATGATCGGGGTGCTCGAGCGGATGGCACGCAACCTCGGCTGGGACGGCTAGCGCAGCGGCACCGCCACATCGCTGCCGCCCTCGTGGGTGAGCCGCGCACCCACCTGCACGATCGACGGCTGCTGGATGAAGCCACCGGCCATCAGCGCCTGACCTTTCGCGAACGAGGGCGCACGTTCGACGAGCGTCGGGGGCGCGAACCCGAACAGCTCCCCCAGTTCGGCGAGGTCGCGCGGGGAGTTCATGCGCATGAGGGTCAGGTTGTCGCACTGGGTGAGCACGTTCGGGTGCACCTTCGACGGTCGCTGCGTCGACACCAGCAGCCACAGCCCGTACTTGCGGCCCTCGGCGGCGATCTGGATGATCCGTTCGGTCAGCAGCACGGCGAGGGGCGTGTGCGGATCGGGCGGGCACAGGTTGTGGGCTTCGTCGATGACGATCAGCCGCGGGATGCGTTCGTGCCGATGCTCCCACAGGTGGTCGAGAACGGCGAGGGATGCGACGCGGGCCTCATCCGCCACCGCGAAGCCGCCCAGGTCGAGCACCGTCGCATCCGGTTGCTCGTCGACGACGTCGCTGGCTGCGCGCCCACCCCACGCCCACAGCTCCCAGGTGAGGATGCCGAGATTCTCGAGACGCATCGCCACCTGATGCAGGGCCACGGTGTCGGATTCGCGCATCTCCTCCAGCAGCCCCGACGGTCCGCCGTGGGCGCGCGCCACCTCGAACCGGAGCAGGGCGTTGTATTCCTCGCGGTTCTGGATCGGGTCGATGCGCAGGGCCGCCGCCTGGGCGCGCAGGTCGAGGTCGACGAATCGGGTGCGCAGCCGTTCCCCCTCCGACCCGGACGAGTGCAGCACCCGGATGTCGCGCGAGCTGATCGTGTCGGCCACGTCGGCGGGGGCGTCGTCGCGCACCTCCCCCAGGCGCACGAAGTCGCCGTTGGGGTCGAAGATCACCATCGGCAGTCGGGTGTGCACGAGGAGCTGCTCGAGGGCGACCCCGAGCGCGTACGTCTTCCCCGATCCGGACTGGCCGCACCAGAAGGTGTGGCGGTTGAAGCGCTCGGCGAGCAGCTCCGCGGGCGTGGTGTCGCGTGCGTCGACCAGTGTGCCGACAGGGAGTGCGGTGGTCACGAGGGCATCTTATGGCGGGCTTTGCGCGCATTCGATGGCTAGGCTGCGCACATGTCGCCTGATTCGACCCACGACGGCACCGAACTCGTCCTCCTGCTCGATGACGACGGGAAGCCGATCGGCACCGCCCCGAAAGCCACCGTGCATACCGCGAACACGCCGCTGCATTTCGCGTTCTCGTGCCACGTGTTCAACCCGCTCGGCCGAATGCTGGTCACGCGGCGAGCCCTCGACAAGGACACCTTCCCCGGCGTGTGGACGAACGCGTTCTGCGGCCACCCCGCCCCGGGCGAGACGGCACTGGATGCGATCGCCCGTCGCGCCGAGGGCGAACTGGGGGTCCCGGTGCGCGACGTCGAGATCGTGCTGCCGCACTTCCGGTACCGTGCCGTCGACTCGGGCGGCATCGTCGAGAACGAGATCTGTCCCGTCTTCCGGGCCGTGATCGACAGCGACCCGAACCCGTCACCGAGCGAGGTGGCGGAGTGGGTGTGGGCCGACCCGATGTCGGTGCGAATGGCGGTGGGCGCGGCGCCGTTCGCGTTCAGCCCGTGGATGGGGATGCAGCTGTCGGCCTGGCCGGCCGGCCGCTGAGCGGGGCTACTCCCCCGGCGAACCCGCCTGGGTGACGGTGACATCCGTGCGGTGGAAGTTCTGCCACGACCGCGACGCGGTCGGGCCACGCTGACCCTGGTAGCGGTTGGCGTACGCCCCCGAGCCGTAGGCGTTGACCACCGGCGAGCTGGTGCGGATGAAGCAGAGCTGGCCGATCTTCATGCCCGGCCACAGCTTGATGGGCAGGGTCGCCACGTTGCTCAGTTCGAGGGTGACGTGACCGGAGAAGCCGGGGTCGACGAATCCGGCGGTCGAGTGGGTGAGCAGACCGAGGCGACCCAGCGAGCTCTTGCCCTCGAGGCGTGCGGCCACGTCGTCGGGCAGGCTCACCAGTTCGAACGTCGAGCCGAGCACGAACTCACCCGGGTGCAGGATGAACGCCTCGCCGGGCTTCGTCTCGACGAGACGCGTGAGTTCGGGCTGCTCCTCGGCCGGGTCGATGAACGGGTACTTGTGGTTGTCGAACAACCGGAAGTAGCGGTCGAGGCGCACGTCGATGCTCGACGGCTGGATCATTTCGCGGTCGAGCGGCTCGAGGCCGATGCGTCCGGCGTCGAGTTCGGCGGCGATGTCGCGGTCGCTGAGAAGCATGCGACGAGCGTATAGCCAGAGGTGATCGAGGAGCGCCCGCGTCCGCGGACGCGTCTCGAGATCAGCGGCTCGACGTCCACCCGGCGGCGTGCAGACGCTCGAACGCGTCGAGCAGCAGGTCGAGGGTGAACTCGAACTCGGACTGGTCGTCGCAGGCGCCCGACGGGTTGCGGGTGGCGGCATCCGCGGCGATCGCGAACACGTACGGGTAC
Source organism: Actinomycetes bacterium (assembly GCA_023386365.1). Lineage (GTDB taxonomy): Bacteria > Actinomycetota > Actinomycetes > Actinomycetales > Microbacteriaceae > Homoserinibacter. Next base: position 11,023 of record JAEWJX010000061.1, read on the forward strand.
GCCTCGGCCGCGCGGCGCATCAGCTCCGGATCGGGTGGGGCCGCCTCGGCGTCGGTCTCGTCGAACGCTTCGGGGCTGAACCCCCAGATGCGGTGCCCGAGTGCGTGCATGGCGTGGTGGGTGAGGTCGACGCTGACGCCGCCCTCGATGAAGCGGCCCGAGAGGCCGTTCATGTAGGCGAGCACTGCGGGGGTGCGGCGGGTGCGGGTTTCGATGGCGGGCCGCAGCCAGGGGTGCGCGTCGAGGGTGCGGCGCGCCTCGAGGATCTGCGCGCGCACGGCCTGGCGCCACGGCGCATCCGCGGATGGGGTGTCGTAACCGGCGACGAGGGTGTCGATCATGCCGGAGATGAGGTCGTCTTTGTCGGCGACGTGCTTATAGAGCGCCATCGGCACGACGCCGAGCTCGGAGGCGAGCGCGCGCATGCTCAGCGCGTCGAAGCCGTCGCGGTCGGCGAGGGCGATGCCCGCCTGCAGGACGCGCCCGCGATCGAGCGGGGCGCGCTGCGCGGCAGCCGTCGGGGGCACGTTCACCTCACGATCTTGACAGGTGTACAGCGTACACCTACGCTCGGTCTCGCCAGGTGTACGGCGTACACCTTTGTCGAAAGGAACCCGATGCCCTCCCCTCGCACCCACGCCGCCGCCGGCGGTGCCCTCTACCTCGTCACGATCGTCACGTCGATCCCCGCCGCAGCCCTCAAAGCTCCTCTGCTCGCCGGTGCGGATGCCGACCCGGCCGCCGCCGCCTGGTCGGCCGTGCTGGAAGTGGTGCTGGCCCTGTCATGCATCGGGACGGCCGTCGTGATGTTCCCAGTTCTGCGCCGCGCGGGCGAGGTGGGCGCGCTCGGCTTCGTGACCGCCCGCACCCTGGAAGCCGCCATCATCGTCACCGGCGTGATTTCGGTGCTGTCGATGTCGTCGTTGCGCGGCGCGGGCGTCGCATCCGACGACGCCGTGTCGCTGCTACTGGTCGAGGTGCACCGGTGGGCGTTCCTGCTCGGACCGGGACTCATCCCGGCCATCAACGCACTCTGCCTCGCGCCGCTGCTGTACCGCGCCCGACTCGTGCCCCGCGTGATCCCGCTGGTGGGCATGATCGGCATCCCGCTGCTGCTCGCATCCGCCACCGCGACCATGTTCGGCCTCTTCACCCAGACGTCTCCCGTGGCGGCGGCGCTGGCCGCGCCGATCGCGCTGTGGGAGCTGTCGCTCGGCATCTGGCTGGTGGTGAAAGGCTTCCGCCCCGATGCGCTTGCGCGGCTCGTATAGGCTTGCCCACGTCGCTTCACCCCCGGGTGAACGCTTCGGGGATGTAGTTCAATGGCAGAACTTCAGCTTCCCAAGCTGATAGCGCGGGTTCGATTCCCGTCATCCCCTCGATGCCCTGACGGTCACCCCGGTCGCCGACAGGGCATTCGTGCGTCAGGAGCGCGGCGCCGGTCCTGTCGATTCGCGCACGACGAGCTCCGGCTGGAACAGGTACTCGGTGCGCGACGCGTAGATGCTGTTCATCTCGCCCACGAAGGCGTCGGCGATCGCGACCCCCATCGCGGCGATCGGCTGACGGACGGTGGTGAGCGGCGGCCAGGAGTGCTTCGCGATCGCGGAGTCGTCGAAACCGACGACCGACAACTCGTCGGGAACGCGGATGCCCTGCCGCCGCGCCTCCGCGAGCACGCCCACGGCGATCAGGTCGCTGGCGCAAATGATGGCCGTGCATCCGGCGGCGATGAGGGCGCGGCCCGCACTCAGCCCGCCGTCGTCGGAGTAGAGCGACTGTTCGATGACGACCTCGGCATCCGATCCGATCACCTCGGCCACCGCCTGACGGAAGCCGGCCGACTTGCGTTGCGCCGTCACGAACGCCTCGGAGCCGTTGGCGAGGCCGATCCGACGGTGCCCGAGGGTGGCGAGGTGGCGGACGGCGAGCGACATCGCGCTCAGGTCGTCGATGGAGAAGAAGGGCGCATCGAACCCGGCGCGGTAGCCGTTCACGAACGCCAGCGGGAGCCCGAGGTCGCGGAGCTCCTGGTATCGGGTCATGGGGCGCGTCGCGTCGGCGTGGCCGCCGGAGACGAACACGATGCCCGACACCCCGGACTCGATGAAGATGTCGATGTACTCGTCTTCGCTGAGGCCGCCCTCGCTCTGCGAGCCGACGAGCGGGGTGAACCCGCGGCGCGAGAAGTTGGGGCCGAGCGCCTGCGCGAGCGCCGGATAGACGGGGTTGTTCAGCTCCGGGAGGAGCACGCCGACCGGCCGACCGGTGCGGTGGCGAAGACGCGGAGGCCGTTCGTACCCCAGCAGGTCGAGGGCCGTGAGCACCGCCTGACGCTTGCTCTGCACGACACCCGGACGGTCGTTGAGAACCCTGCTGACCGTTGCCTCGCTGACCCCCGCGTGCGCGGCAATATCGGCGAGAGTCGCGGCCATGGGCGAAAGGCTAGCATCGCGCCAGGCGCCCGCTACTTCACCGCTCCTGCGGTGAGACCGCTGACGATGTACTTCTGCAGCACGAAGAACAGGACCACCACCGGCAGCGCCGCCAGCACCGCGCCGGCGGCGAACACCGGCCAGTTCGCGGAGGTCTCCTGGGCGACGAACTGGTACAGCCCGACGGCCAGCGTCTTCTTCGCCGGATCGGTGAGCAGCACGCTCGCGATGACGAACTCGTTGATGGTGCCGATGAACGACAGCAGCCCCACGACCGCCAGCACGGGGGCCGACAGCCTGAGGATGATCGTGAAGAAGATGCGGGCGTGCCCCGCCCCGTCGAGCTTCGCCGCCTCGTCGATCGACGAGGGGACCGTGTTGAAGAACCCGTACATGAGGTACGTGTTCACACCGAGCGCCCCACCCAGGTACACCATGATCAGGCCGAGGTGCGTGTTGAGGCCGATCGCGGGGAAGATGTCGCCGATCCCCTTCATCAGGAGGAAGATCGCGACCACCCCCAGCAGCTGCGGGAACATCTGCACCAGCAGGATCGTGATCAGCCCCATCCGCCGGCCGGAGAACCGCATCCGGGAGAACGCGTACGCGGCGAGACCCCCGAGCAGCACGGTGCCGGCGGCCGTCACCAGACCGATGAAGATCGTGTTCCCGAACCAGGCGGCGAACGGCTGGGCGGGGTTCGAGAACAGTTCCACGTAGTTGCCGAAATCGAACTCGCTGAAGAGACCGTTCGAGCCGACCAGGCTGCCGTTCGGGTTGAACGAGGCAGAGACGATGTACAGGATCGGGAACACCGCGATCGCGGAGGTGACGATCGCGACCGCGTAGCGACCGGCGAGGGTGAGGGCGGTTCCCCGATGACGCCGCGTTCGCGGTCGGATGCGGGCCGGAGCGGACGCGGACATCAGTTCAACTCCTCGAGCGACTTGGTGCGGCGGAAGCTGATCACGGAGATGACCGCAACCAGCACGAAGATGATGATCGAGAACGCGCTCGCGAGCCCGAAATCGCGGCCCCCCGTCTCACCGAACGCCACCTTGTAGACGAGGGTGATGAGGATGTCGGTCGCGCCCACGCTGAGGTCGGTGCTGAGGTCCTGGGGTCCTCCACGCGTCAGCATGTAGATGAGGTTGAAGTTGTTGAAGTTGAACGCGAACGAGGCGATGAGCAGCGGCGCCATCGTGACCATCAACAGCGGCAGCTTCACCCGCCGGAAGATGCCCCAGGCACCCGCGCCGTCGACCTTCGCCGCCTCGATGAGCTCGCTCGGGATCGACTGAAGCGCCCCCGTCGCCACCAGGAACATGTAGGGGTACCCGAGCCACAGGCTCACCATCAGGATGCTGAACTTCGCCAGCACGGGATCGGTGAGCCAGGGGATCTGGGCACCGCCGAGCAGCACCTGGTTGATGAATCCGAACTTCGGATTGAGCAGGCCGCTCCAGATGAGCGCCGACAGGAAGACCGGGAACGCGTAGGGGAGGATCACGAGCACGCGGAAGGTGCGCCGGAACCGGAGGCGCCAGTCGTCGAACACCAGCGCGAGGAAGACGCCGGCGGCGAAGGTCGCAGCCACCGTGAAGCCGGCGAACACGAAGGTCCAGATCACCACGCCGACGAGCGGCTCGCGGATCTTCTCCTCGGTGAGCGCACGCGTGAAGTTCTCGAAGCCGACGTCGATCTTCCACCCGGGCATGAGCTCATCGCCCTGCGGCGACACGAACGAGCCGTTGCCGGTGTCCGAGTAGACGGTGCCGGTGGAGGTGTCGACGAAGGTGCCGTTCTGCTCGTCGTACTGCAGCACAGCCGAGTAGGCGTACGCCTGGGAGCCGTCGGGCGTGCGGAGTGCGCCTTCGTCGGGGTCGTCGGTGAGGGGGACGCTCATTCCCGCGATCCGGCTCTGGTCGGCGACCAGGTCGCTGAACGCGAGCGTGCGGTAGCCGTCGAGCGCCACCGCCTTGCCCGCCTCGAACTCGGCGCCGACCGCAGGCTCGAGGGGTCGCTCCTCGCCGCCGACGAACGCCTCGCCGCCCGGGTCGGTGACGAGGAACGACAGCTCGCCGAAGCGCTCCACCACCACCATCGGGTAGGCGGGCGAATCGGGGACGCGGGTGAGGGACTTCGTGATGATGACCTCGATCGCATCCTCTTTGTTCCCGATGTGACCGTCGCCGTAGTTCGTGAACGCGATGTAGCCGCTGTAGACGATGACGTACAGCTGGAAGATGACGAGGAAGACGGTTCCCGGGACGAGGTATTTGGCGGGCAGCGCCTTCTTGCGGAGGTAGACGACGGTCACGGCGACCGCACCGACGAGGGCGGCGGCCGCGAGCAACCACTCCTCGTTGAGCAGGAGCGAGAGGGCCGCGTACAGCACGAGGGCGTCGAGGATGCCGAGCGAGACGATCTTGACGAGGATCGTCGGGCCGCCCCCGGGCAGCCGCCACGGTCGCGCGCGCGGCGCGCGATCCGGTTCGGTCTCGGTCTGGGGTGTCGTCGTCATCGGGTTCCTCAACGCTGAAGGGGGACGTGAACCGGTCGAGGCGGCACAGGGAGAGCC
>JAEWJX010000074.1 GCA_023386365.1 Actinomycetes bacterium
GTCCGAGCCCGGCGGAGACGACGGCGAGGGTCGTCATCGGACCTCCTCGGTGAGGCGGGACGCGTGGGTCGGGGCGGCCGCCGGGACGTGCGCCGGGCGCAGCGCCTCGAATTCCTTGCGCAGCACCGGGACGACCTCCTCGCCCAGCATGTCGATCTGCTCCAGGACGGTCTTCAGCGGCAGGCCCGCGTGGTCGAGGAGGAACAGCTGGCGCTGGTAGTCACCGGCGTACGAGCGGAAGGACAGCGTCCGGTCGATGACCTCCTGCGGGCTGCCCACGGTCAGCGGGGTCTGCGCGGTGAAGTCCTCCATCGACGGCCCGTGCCCGTAGACGGGGGCGTTGTCGAAGTACGGCCGGAACTCCCGCTTGGCGTCCTGCGAGTTCCTGCGCATGAACACCTGCCCGCCGAGGCCGACGATCGCCTGGTCGGCGGAGCCGTGCCCGTAGTGCTCGAAGCGCTGCCGGTACAGGCCGATGAGGCGCTGGAAGTGCTCGGTGGGCCAGAAGATGTGGTTGGCGAAGAAGCCGTCGCCGTAGTAGGCGGCCTGCTCGGCGATCTCGGGGCTGCGGATCGAGCCGTGCCAGACGAACGGCGGGACGCCGTCCAGCGGGCGCGGCGTCGAGGTGAACGACTGGAGCGGCGTGCGGAACTTGCCCTCCCAGTCGACGACGGCCTCGCGCCAGAGCCGGTGCAGCAGGTGGTAGTTCTCGATCGCGAGCGCGATGCCGTCGCGGATGTCCTTGCCGAACCAGGGGTAGACCGGGCCGGTGTTGCCGCGTCCCATCATCAGGTCCACCCGGCCGGCGGCGAGGTGCTGGAGCATCGCGAAGTCCTCGGCGATCTTCACCGGGTCGTTGGTGGTGATCAGCGTCGTCGCGGTCGACAGGATGATGCGCTCGGTCTGCGCACCGATGTAGGCCAGCGTGGTGGTGGGCGAGGAGGAGAAGAAGGGCGGGTTGTGGTGCTCGCCGAGGGCGAAGACGTCGAGGCCGACTGCCTCGACCTGCTTGGCGATCGCGACGGCGTCCTGGATGCGCTGCGCCTCGCTCGGCGTCTCTCCGGTGGTGGGGTCGCGCGTGATGTCGCTGACGGTGAAGATGCCGAACTGCATCTGGCTCATGATGTTTCCGTTCCTCGCACTTTTCTATGCATTTGCATCGATATCCGCTTCAACCGTACGAACGCCGGGAGTATTCCCGCAACCCGGCGCATCCGCGAGCACTCCCCTAGCCTGGACGGATGGCGACCATCGAACTCACCCAGAACACCTTCGAAAGCACCGTGCTCGACGGAGACATCGTGCTCGTCGACTTCTGGGCCGGATGGTGCGGACCGTGTCTCGCGTTCGCCCCCGTCTTCGACGCCGCCAGCGAGAAGCACCCCGACATCACCTTCGCCAAGGTCGACACCGACGCCGAACAGGGTCTGTCGGCGGCCATGAACATCCGCTCGATCCCCACCCTGATGGCGTTCCGCGACGGCGTCGGCGTCTTCGCACAGGCGGGCGCCCTGCCCGGCCACGTGCTCGAAGACCTCATCGGCCAGATCCGCGCCCTCGACATGGACGAGGTGCGCAGCAAGATCGCCGCCGCCCAAGCCGAACTCGCTGACGCCGAGTAGGCGCTACTTCAGCGCACCCATCAGCAGCACGACCCGGTAGCCCTCGCGCTTGCGTTCGATGCGCACCGGGATGCGCGCCTTCACGCCCTTGTCGTCGAGGCGACGCAGGTTCTCGTCGATCACCGACTCCAGCCCGCGCGGGATGCTGCCCACGACGCCACTCACCCGTCTACCGGTGAACAGACGCACCTCGATCGGCGCATCCACCCGCTCCCCCTCGAGCGTGCGGGGCGACATCGCCGTCTCGAACTCGGTCGCCTCCGACTCGGCCAGCTCACGCAGCTCCTGTTGGTGCGGGTTCGACCCCGCCAACACGATCGTCACACGCTTGTTGCGCGGGGCCAGGTTGTACACGTAGTCGTCGAACGAGCCGAAGCCCCGATCGTCGCGCGGCAGCTCCGGGTCGACGCCGCGCCGGCGGAAGAGTCCCATCCCGGGATGCTATCCCGGCCGAGGGACCTCCTCATCCCCTGGCCGCGTCTCCACAACGAGGGACACCACCACCGTGACCGACAGCCACAGCAGGCCCAGCACCACGAGGGTGCCGTCCTCGTAGAGGCTCGGGATCGCGAGAGCGGCGACCGTGATGGCGAACAGCTGCGCCGCGGATGCCGCGAGCAAAGCGATCCCGCGGCGCGCCGGATCGGGGTCCGGCACGGGGAGGAACAGCACCAGCGACGCGGCGATGCCGAGCACCAGCAGCCACCGGCCCAGATCCGACCACGCCACCGGCAGCAACCAGCCGGCGTGCACCGCGATGAACGGGACCACCGCGAGGCGCAGCACGAGCGCCCGCGGCGTGGCGGCGACGACCACACCGACGATGGCGAGCACGAGCGCGAACACCACCAGGATGAGCATGATCTGCACGGGGGTCGCCGCGAACCCGGCGACACCGGAGGGCAGGGCGACCCCGGCGGCGAGCAGCGCACCCTGCAGGGTGGCGGGCAGCAGGTAGACGAACGAGACCGCGGCGAGCACCGCCGCCGCGGTGCCCCGCAGCCGGGGAAGCAGCGCCGCGCATCCGATGACGACGACACCGACGACCTTCAGGATGGGCACCCACACCAGCCAGGCATCCGGGAACGTCGCGTCGCCCACGACGACCGCCACCAGGAAGGCGCCCGCGATCACCAGCGACCCGATCACGAGTTCCACGTTGCCGACGCCCGCCAGCGCCGCCGCCACCCGACGCTCGCCGCGCCTGCGGAGCGGCCGCGCCGTCGACATCCACCCGACCAGCACCACCAGCCCGGCGACCAGCGCGGCGTGCACCCACGACAGGGGCGACTCCTTCGCGAACGGGCTCCAGAGGGTCGGGTCCGGTTCGGGGAAGATGTCGCGCAGCACGGTGAGCCGCAGCACCACGAGTGCGGCGATCACGGCCACCACCCCCAGCACGGCCGGCGCCGGCATGCGGGTGCGGAACAGGAACGACACGGCCTCGGTGCGCGACTCCGCGGCACGCTGCACGCCGTAATAGCTCCCGAACGCCGCGAATCCGGCAGCCAGACCGAACAGCACCGCCCACGTCCAGCTGTCGGCGGGCACGACGAACTGGGTGGCCCCCAGGACGACCCAGCCGAGGAAGGCGACCAGACCGGCCCAGGCCGCGCGCGCACGCGTCGCGCGACCGACGTGGGCAACCACCTCCAGCCCGATGAACAGCAGCCCCGCGAGGGCGGCGGGGAGGAGCACGCGGTCTGCGGTGAGCGCCAGCGCGGGGAACGCGTTGAGTGCGATCGCGACCTCCGCCCGAAGCGTCCGAGCCGTCGGGTCAGCGGCACGGCGCAGAAGCGCCACCACCACCCCGACCGCGGCCACCCCGCCCGCGGCGGCGACCAACACCATCCGCAGCCAGCCGGGGGCGAGGAACCGGTCCAGCAGGTGCGCTGCGCCCACCGCATCCACCGACACCTCGTCGGCCAGCCCCGGCACCAGCAGCAGCACCGACACCGCGAGGGTCAGCAGCCAGCACGCGACGATCCAGGGTCGCGTGGCGACGGGCACCCGATCGAGGCGCACCCGGTCCAGCCGCGCGCGGAATCCCCCCGCGCGGCCCCTGCCGTGCGGTGCGGCCACGACCATGCGGCGAGGTTAGCGGGGAACGGCTCCGCCCGCGATGGCGAGTTCTCGGGAAGCGTCAGCGCTCCCCACGCGCACCGTCGGGTCGGTGTCGACGTGCTCCGCGGCACGGCAGCACACAGCGCACACCGCTGCGATCAGTCCGTGACGGCATTCGTCCATGCAGAGAGTGTGCGCTCGCGGTGAGAGCGCGACCATCCCCAACAGGGGTGCCCCCCGAGGGGGCGCGCACGGATGTTCGACGTTCGGGAGGGCAACCGCGTCAGTCCTCCGCGAGCACGATGATGCGGTCATCCGGTGCGAAGCTACGGCGCTCGTCCTTGCGCGGATTCACCACCACGCCGTACGCATCTGCACCCCGGTGCGCCTGCTCGCCGATCCGGTAGCCGATCGCCGTCTCGCCTCGGCGCTGCGCCGCCTCGACGACGGTGTAGAAGTCCGCCTCGGCGCCGTCCTGGATGTAGGTGGATGCGGGGCGCAGGTAGATCTCGCTACCGTCGGCAGAGAACAGCGTGTCGAACACCGCATGGAGGCGGCGGTTCTCACTCAACTGGGTGAGCATGAGGGCCACCAGCTTGTCGCTGACGATGAAGTCGTCGGCGTTGGTGACCTCCGCCAGTTCACGGTTGCGGTCGTCGAGCATCTCGCTCACGACGTTGAGGTCGGTGTCGGACCGCTCGGCGATGTCGCGCAGGTGCAGCAGCGTGATGAGCGTCTTGGCGTCGGCGCGCTGCACCGGAAGGCTCAGATCGGCCAGCACGATGATGTGGTCGGCGTGCTCGGCGTCGAGCCGGTCCAGCACCGAACGACTGGTGACGTCGCCCTGCTGGTAGGTGACCGCGAGGTTCGACAACTCGGGGAACGGCGGCGCGTCGACGCTCGCCACGACGAGGGCGCTCGAGCCGGGCGCCACATACTGGTCGAGTTCGCGCAGCATGAAACTCAAGCCCGGGTTGTAGCCCAGCACGAGGGTACGCTCCGGCGCCACGGGCTGCGAGGACGGCGGCGCGATGACCGCGACCTCGGGTGCGCCCGGGGCGGCGCTCCGGATCGTGGAGTCGTCTTCGGCGATCAGCACGAGCAGGTCACCCGACTCGTACCGTGTGTCGGCCGGCGGGTTGAGCAGCGTCCGTTCCCCCTTCACGACGCCGATCACCGAGCAGTCGACGAACGCGAGCTGCGCGTCCCGGTAGGTGCGGCCCACCAGCTCGGGCAACTCCGTCATGTAGATCTCATCGCCGCCGTAATCCAGCAGCTCGGAGTAGACGACGCTGAGCCCCGACTGACGGCAGGTCTGCACGGTGATGCGGCTGATGAGATCGCTGGCGAGCACCCAGTTCACTTCGTCGCGCCCGACGAGCCGTGCCGCCTCCAGGTTCTCCGCATCCTGGATCTCGCCCACGACGTGGTAGGGCTCCGGCCGACGGTTCGGATTGTTCGTGAGTGCAAGGGCAGCCTTGATGACCTCCGAATCGGGATCGTCGCTCCCCTCCGGCGCGAGCAGGATGATGCTGCGTGCGGCATGCGGGCTGCCGAGCTCCAGATCGCCGAGGGACATCGGGTCTCCGGAGCGGCAGATCACCTGCATCTTGCCGGTCTTGCCGACCGTCGACCGGATGGCGTCCTCCATGTCGACCTTGTCGCGGTCGGCCAGCACCACGACAACGCTCCGGCCCCGCGACTCGTTCGCGATTGCGAGCTCCGACACGATCGCGAAAACCTTGTCGCTCCAGCCGAGGATGAGGGTGTGGTCCTTCTCGAGCACGCGCGAGCGCCCCTTGCGCAGCTCCTCAACCTTCGAGTCGAAACCGCCGGAGACGATACCGATCAAACTGGCGACGATCACCAGGCCGCCGATCGTGACGACGAGCATCGCCACTCGGAAGCCCCACCCCTCGTCGCCGCCCATCGTGCCCGGGTCGAGTGTGCGCATCAGGTTGCCCCAGAAGATGTCCGGGAAACTCCCCTCCGGCTCGTCGTTCGGGTGCAGCGGGAGGAGCCAGACGATCACCGCCAGCAGGAGCACGAAGACGAACGTCGCCGCCCCGAGCAGGCCGATCAGGGCGATGGTTCCCTTCGACATCCAGGTGTCGAAGCGGTACCGCAGACGTTCACGGCGAGTGGGTTCGTTCATGGTGGTGGTCCGCTCGGTCGGGTGGAGGAACGAGGGAACACTAGCGGTCAGGCGACGGGGGCGGCGCGCCCCTGCTCGGGGGCCGGGAACGACGAAGGCCGCCACCTTGCGGTGACGGCCTTCGTGGAAGAAGTTCGCGTTGTCTGTCGACGACGACTCAGCGGCGGAGTCCGAGGCGCTCGATCAGCGAGCGGTAACGCTCGATGTCGACGTCCTGGAGGTAGCCGAGGAGACGGCGACGCTGTCCGACGAGCAGGAGGAGGCCACGACGCGAGTGGTGGTCGTGCTTGTGCTCCTTCAGGTGCTCGGTGAGGTCCTTGATCCGCTTGGTGAGGATCGCAACCTGCACCTCGGGGGATCCGGTGTCTCCGGGGGCGGTCGCGTACTCGTCGATGATCGCCTTCTTGGTTTCTGCATCCAGTGCCATAGAGGTGATCCCCTTTCTCTCGTTGCGCGGTGCCCTCCGCCTGATGCGGGGGCTCTCTTGATCCGCGGCCGTCTGACGGCAACCTGTCTACTTTAGCAGAGGCCGGATGGGGCGCGGCCGCGACCGTCGCTAGCCGAGCAGGTAGAGAGCAACCACCGCCGCCGCCGACAGGAGCACCAGCAAGGCGAAGATCGACGAGATCACGATGCCGGCGATCGCGCGCCCGCGACCCCGCAGCCCCCCGGCGGCCGTGTCACGGAGCCCCCGCACACCCAACCGGATCGACACAACGGCCAGTGAACCCACCACCAGCAGCTTGATCCCCTCCAAGAACAACGCCGCCTCGCCCAGCCGTGCCGCATCCGACAGCAGGAACACCACCGCGAACGTCAACGACCCGACGATCGAGTTCGCCAACACCAGCACCCCCGCCAGCTGAAGGCTGCGCGTCGCCGCCACATCTGCAGGCGGACGACCCGCACGCACCAGCACCACCCTCTCGCCGCAGTGCGCGCAGAACGGCTCGGCCGGATCCGACGCGGCCCGGCAGCGAGGGCACGACACCCCCGCGCGAACGCGCTCGATGGTCGACCCGAAGGTGAGACCGGCGCTGGGGGCGGCAACCGTCATGACCCCCATTCTGGGGGTACGCGAAGTCGGCACGCAAGCTCACCGCCTCCCAGTTGATCGCCAGGCGGCGCACCGGACGCACGCCACCGCGCACTGCGAGACTGGAGGCATGATCGCCGCCCGGCTGCTCGACGTGCTCCTCGTGCTGGTGCTCATCGTGTACCTCGGCGAAGGATGGCGAAACGGAATCCTCCGCAGCGTCAGCGTCATCCTCGGAATTGCCGCCGGCGGCGTCGCCGCCTACCTCGCCGTCCCCGTCGTCGCCGCCGCGATCCCCTCACCCGAATGGCGCATCGGGGTGACGGTCGCGCTGTCGGTGCTGCTCCTCGGCGCCGGCCACCTCACCGGCGCCACCGTCGAACGCGCCCTCCGCCGCCGGCGCGACGACGACACCCGCCGCATCCGCGACCTCAGCACCGCCGAACGACTGTTCGGCGCCGTCGCCAACCTGTTCGCCGCCGCCCTCATCGTCACCCTCGTCGCCGGAAGCGTCGCCCAACTGGGCGTGCCGGTGCTCTCCCAAGCACTCAAACGGTCGGTCGTCATCGCCACCATCGACCGCCTCACCCCCGCCCCCATCGATGACGGACTCGCGCGCGTCCGCGCCGCCATCCTCGAACAAGGCATCCCCACCATCGACCAGGCGCTCGGCGGCATCACCGACGGCCAACGCCCGCCCGACGTCGACACCTCCACCGACCCGCTCGCCGCCGCCGCCCGATCCGTGGCGCGCATCAGCGGCACCGCCTACGCGTGCGGCCAGAACCAATCCGGAAGCGGATTCATCGTCGCGCCAGAACGTGTCATGACCAACGCCCACGTCGTCGCCGGAGTCGACAACCCCGTCGTCGAACTCCCCGACGGGCAGATCCTCGACGGACGCGTCGTGCTGTTCGACCCCGACCTCGACGTCGCCGTCATCGCCGTGCCCGGACTCGAAGGACGCGCCCTGCCGGTCGAGGATGCCGGGATCGGAACCCAAGGCGTGGTCGACGGGTACCCGTTCGGCGGGCCATTCACCTCCGCACCCGCCGAAGTGCGCGCCATCTCGCAGGAGAACGTCGCCGACATCTACGGCGACCGCAACAACCCCCGCGAAGTGCTCACCCTCGCCGCCACCGTGCAGCCCGGCAACTCCGGTGGACCCTTCATCACCGGGGACGGCAGCGTGGGCGGGCTGGTGTTCGCCCGCAACTCCGACCACGCGAACGTGGGCTACGCCACCTCCACCGCCCAGCTCGCCGACGTACTCGCCGGCGTGTCGACGCTTGACGGCCCGGTCTCGTCGGGTCGCTGCGTCAGCGGCTGATCGAACCGGCTACGCCGAATCGGGGTGCTTCATGTACCACTCGGTGAACCGGCGGGCCCGGCCCTCCGCGTCGAACTCGATCACCCACAGGTTCGCGTAGCGCCGGCCGTCACGGTAGTCGGTGCGCCCCTCGACGAAACCGGTCTCGCCGTCGACGCCCACCACCCGCCAACTGAACTCGGCGTCACCCGGCTGATCGGCATACTCGAGCCACTTCGCGACGATCGCGTCATGGCCCCGCCACGGTTCATCGAACGGCGCAGTGAGGTACTCGCCCTCGGCGGCGAAGAGGGCGGTGATGTCGGCGGGAGTGTTCGACTCCCACGCGGTGCGGTAGAGACTCACCCATCTTTCGACGGTTTCGCGATCTGTCATGGCACCGGTCTACGCCCCTCCCCCGACATCGGGGCGAGACAGAAGGGTTGACTCTCGTGGCGGGCGGGTGCACCCTGGAACAAGCAGTTCAACTCATCGCCCAGAAGAGCCGGAGTCATCGACCCGCCACTGGGCGATGAGTCTTGTTACGGGCGGATCGCGGCGTGGAGCGCCTGACGCGACGCCGTGACCTTGCCGAGCAGCTCGTGCTCGTCGCGCTGCGCGCCGATCCGATCGCGGCCCATGATGATGCGCTGCCGGGTGAATGCGAGCATCGTCGCATCCCGGATGTAGGCCTTCATGAGCGGGCCCATCCCGTGCGCCTTCGCCCAGGTGAGCGCGTGCCGACGACCCGCCGCCGTGCTGAGGGTCTCCACCTCCGACGGGCTGAACCAGCCCGCCGCCGCATACTCGGCGAGACGATCACGGGTGAGTTTCGCCTCCCTCTTGCGCAGCTGGACGACCAACACGATCGCCGCCGCGAACAGCGGCACCTGCACCAGCAGGTAGACCACGAACCACCCGATCAGGCCCAGCAGGGCGGTGGCGTTCCACAACGCGTGGAGCGCCATCGCGAGCACGAGGCCGACGAAGAACCCGCCGAAGCCTCCCGCCACGCTGCGGCGACCCCAGAGGCCGATGAAGAGTCCCGTCATGGCGGTGAACATGGCGTGGGCGAACGGCGACATCACGCCGCGGACGAAGAACGTGAGCAGCGCATCCGACGACAGCAGACCCGCGTACGCGATGCTGTCGGCGAAGTAGAGGATGTTCTCGGTGAAGGCGAAACCGCCCGCGACCACCGCCGCGTACACGACCCCGTCGACCGGGCCGTCGAAGTAGCGCCGCGCCACGAGGAAGATCAGCAGCACGCCGAGCCCCTTCGCCGCCTCCTCCACGACCGGCGCCTGCACGACCCCGCCCAGCACATCCGAGACCGACGGATCGGTGCCCGACGCGTAGGCCGCCACCTGCACCCCGATGTCGACGATGAGGGCGAGGGCCACCGACATACCGGCGCCCCACAGGAACGCGAAGATCAGCAGGCCGCGCGGCTCCGGCTCCCAGCGGTCCACCCACATCACGCCGAGCAGCACGAACACCAGCGGCACCAGCGCGAGGAACCCGCTCAGCAGCAGCAGACCGGGGCCGAGTGCAAGCAGCAGGTAGGCGAGCACGGCGAGCACCGAGATGCCCACCACGATGAAACCGGCGATCGCCCACCCGAACAGCGCGTTGCGGGGACGCACTTGCTGCGCGAGCACGGGCTGGGCGGGCGCCTGCGTCTGCGCCTGGATGTCGGCGGGGGCGGCGGCAGGCTGAGCGGGCTGCGGATTCGAGAGGTACGGGTGGGCGGCGGGCTCCGTCATTCGGCCACCCTATCGGCGCGGATCGCGCCGGCGCCGGACCTACTTCTGCTGCTCGCGCAGGATGGCGAGGGCGCGGCTGACGCGGTCGCGGAGCCCGGGCACGTTCTTGCGCTGCGGGATGCGCGCGCGTTCGAGCAACGCCACCACCTCGGCCCGCTGGGCCTGACGCACCGCGTCGAACGCCGCATCCCGCACCACCGAGGCGCGGACGGCGACGATGAACGCGGCGATGCTGAGAAGGGATGCGACCATCGCCGCGATCGCGAGGCCGGGGACCGATTCGGCGAAGCCGACGATCGCCGACGCGACACCGATCCCCAGCACCGCCAGCAGTGCCACCAGGCGCAGAGTGGGAGCCGCCGCCGACCGGCGCGCCCGCAGACGGTCGGCCTCGGCGAGGCGCGCCTCGAACACCTCCAGCTCGTCCTCCTCCAGCTGGAAGATCGACCGGTCGCGCAGGTCACGGCGGATGCGCGCGTAGGTGGGGCGGTCGCGCCGCACCACAGCGAGGATCGCGAGCGTGCCGATCCCGAAGGCCACCAGAGCGACCAGCGCGAGCACCAGGAACGACACGAACGGCCGGTTCTCGGCGAGCAGCAGGCGGGCCGCCACATCCACCCCGTATGCGACCAGCACGGCGGTGATCGCGGTGACCGCCATCATCCAGGTGAGCTCGCGCAGACTGCTGCGGGTGATCACCTCAGGGTCGTCGGTGTCGCGCACGCGGCGGGCGTCGATGAAGCCGGTGATGGCGTCACCGATCTGGAGGGCGAGGATCGACACCTGCACCAGGAGGGCGACGACGAGCACCGGGACGAGATCCACGGTCCGACCCTACGCGGTCGGGGCGTCGACGGCGCCGCCGAACCGACGCGACCGGCTGCCGTACAGGTCGATCGCGTTCCACAGGTCGGTGCGGCTGAAGTCGGGCCACAGGGTGTCGAGGAACACCATCTCGGCGTAGGCGCTCTGCCACAGCAGGAAGTTGCTGGTGCGCTGCTCGCCCGAGCTGCGCACGAACAGGTCGACGTCGGGCATGTCGGGTGTGTACAGGTGACGCTGGATGGTCTTCTCGCCGATGCGGTCGGGGTGGATGCGCCCAGCCGCCGCCTCGGCCGCGATCTCGCGAACGGCATCCACGATCTCGTTGCGGCCGCCGTAGTTGACGCACATGGTGAGGGTGAGGGTGGAGTTGTGGGCCGTGAGGCGCTCCGCGAATTGCAGCTCGTCGATGACGGACCGCCAGAGGCGCGGCTTGCGGCCGGCCCACCGCACCCGCACGCCCCACTCGTTGAGCTGGTCGCGGCGGCGGTGCAGCACGTCGCGGTTGAAGCCCATCAGGAACCGCACCTCGTCGGGGCTGCGTTTCCAGTTCTCGGTGGAGAACGCGTAGACGGAGAGGTGCGTCACCCCCACCTGGATGGCGCCCGCGACGACGTCGAGCAGGGCGGCTTCGCCCGCCCGATGCCCCTCGATGCGGGTGAGGCCCTGGCGGTTCGCCCAGCGGCCGTTGCCGTCCATCACGATCGCGACATGCTTCGGCACCGCCGAGGCAGGGAACGCCGGCGGGTGGATACCGGTCCAGTCGAGCGGGACGAAGTCGACCGCATCCTTGTGGGTCTTGGCGACAGCCGGTCTGTTCACCGGCACTATGCGCTCGTCCGGTCGACGTGCTCGAGCGAGCGCAGCCCGCGTTCGAGGTGGAACTGGGTGTAGGCGGCGGTCACGCCGCTCGCCTGGGCACGGGTGCGCTCGTCTGCCGCGTCGACCGTCTCCCAGTCGCCCGCGAGCAGAGCCGCGAGCAGCTGCAACGTGGCCGGATCGAGCCGCGGCGATCCGGGAGGCGCCGCCGCATCCGACACGACTCCCCCCAGCTGCACGACGAACGCGCTGTGCGGTCCCGGCTCGCCGGTGACCGCGCAGTCGACGAAGCTCGGCGCCCACCCGGCGATCGACAACGCGCGCAGCAGATAGGAGTCGAGGGTGAGGCCGGGGGCGTGCTCCTGCCGCGACAGCGAGCGGAGGGCGCCGACCAGCAGCAGGTAGTGCTGCAGGCCCGCCTCATGGTCGGTGAGACGGTCGGCCGTCTCGGCCATCGCGGTGGCAGCCGTGTACCGGGCGTAGTCGCCCACGATGTCGCCACCGTAGGGGCCGAGCGTCTCGGCCTGCTGCACGATGTCGAGGCTGCGACCCACGTAGCACTGCACGTCGACCACCATGAAGGGCTCGAGTCGGGCACCGAATCGCGACCCGGTGCGGCGCACGCCCTTCGCGACGGCGCGGATCTTGCCGTGCTGGCGGCTCAGCATCGTCACGATGCGGTCGGCTTCACCCAGCTTGTGGGTGCGCAGCACGACGGCTTCATCACGATAGGTGGGCACGGTCCATTGTCTCCCGAACCGCCGTCATCCGCGGGGATGAAGCTGCCAGGATGAGGGTGTGGCGGAGGGATCGGGTCTCGCGACGTTCGAGAGCGTGCGTCCACGGCTGTTCGGCATCGCGTACCGGATGATGGGCACCGTCTCGGATGCCGAAGACCTCGTGCAGGAGACCTGGCTGCGCTGGCAGGGCGTCGACCGCGACGCGGTGCGCGAGCCGGCGGCGTTCCTCGCCACGACCGTCACCCGGCTCGCCCTCACCGAGCTGGGCTCGGCCCGCTCCCGGCGCGAGCAGTACGTGGGGCCATGGCTTCCGGAGCCGGTCGACACCGCATCTGATCCCGCCCTCGGCGCCGAACACGCGGAGGCCCTGTCGTTCGCCATGCTCGTGCTGCTCGAGAAGCTGACCCCGGCGGAGCGCGCGGCCTACGTGCTGCATGAGGCGTTCGACTATCCCTACCGCCAGGTGGCGGAGGTGCTCGAGACGAGTGAAGCCAACGCCAGGCAGCTCGGCAGCCGCGCGCGCACCCACCTCGCGAGCGCGCGCACGGCACCGGTGTCTCCCGCCGAACGTCAGCGCCTGCTGGAGGCGTTCGTCGCGGCGGCACAGCGCGGCGACCTGGAGGCGCTGGAGGCGGTGCTGGCGGAGGACGTCGTGGCCCTCTCGGACGGCGGCGGAATCGTCGTCGCCGCACGCAAGCCGGTGGTGGGTCGCGAACGGGTGGCCCGGTTCCTGCTGGGCGTCATCGAGAAGTTCGCCTCCGACCTCGACAACGTGCCCGCCGCGTACAACGGCGACATCGCGTTCGTGGGCTCGCGGGGCGACCAGACGATCGCCGTGTGGTCGGTCGACATCGGCCCTGACGGCGTCCGGGGCTTCTACAACGTCATGAATCCGCAGAAGCTGTCACGAATCGGAGCGGTATCCGGTCAGAGCAGGTGACCCCAGCGAAAGGACACCCATGACCACCCTCGTCACCGGCGGCACCGGACACCTCGGCCGCCCCACCGTCGACGCCCTGCGCGCGCATGGACACGACGTGCGCACCCTCAGTCGCCGCGCCGGCACCGACCACGTCGTGGGCGACCTCGCCACGGGCGAAGGACTCGCGGGCGCCCTCGCCGGGGTCGACACGGTGGTGCACCTGGCGACCACCCGGTCGAAGGACATCGCCCATACCCGCACCCTGCTGGATGCGATGGCGGGCACCGGCGCGCACCTCGTGTTCATCTCGATCGTGGGCGTCGACCGGATCCCGTTCGGCTACTACCGCGACAAGGTGGCGAGCGAGCAGGCGATCGAGGCGTCGGGCGTCGCCCACACGATCATCCGGGTCGCGCAGTTCCACGGCTTCGTCGGCGACTTCCTCGACCTGCAGCGGAAACTCCCCGTCACCTTCGTGCTGCCGGTGTCGGCGCAGACGATCCACATGCCGGAGGTCGCCGAGCGCCTGGTCGAACTGGTCGACGCGGGCCCGCAGGGGCGCGTCGAGGATCTCGGCGGGCCGGAGCAGCTCACGGTGAAGGAGGCGGCCCGGCAGTGGCAGGAGGCCCACGGCATCCGACGCCCCATCTGGACGCTGCACCTCCCGGGGAAGACGATGCGCGCCTTCCGTGCCGGCTACAACATGCCGGGGCTGCCCGGCGCCGGCACGGTGACCTTCCGCGAGTACCTCGCCGAGGGCGGCGCACGGTGATCGTCGCGACCCGGATCGCGCTCGCAATCCTCATCGTCGTGGAACTCGTCGTCGGCCTCTGGAACCAGTTCTGGCCGGAGGGGTTCTACGAGCACTTCCCCACGGTGTCGCTCGACCCGCCGTTCAGCGAGCACTACGCACGCGACTTCGGCGGGGCGACCCTCGGCATCGCCGTCGTGCTCATCGCCGCGTTCATCCTCCCCATACCGGCGCTCGTCATCACCGCCGGCGCCGCGTACACGGTGTTCGCCGTCCCGCACTTCGTCTTCCACGTGTCGCACCTCGAGCACGCGAGCGACGCCGAAGCCGCGTTCCTCATCCTGGCCAATGGCGCGGTGGCCGTGCTCGGGATCCTCGTGATCACGCTCGGCGTGCTACGAATGGGGCGTGACCGAGCACGTCTTCATGATCCCGCTGTGGATCGATCTGCTGGCCGTCGGAGTCGGCAGCGTGCAGGGGGCGGCGTTCGCGGCCCAGTTCCGTGACCGGCGGCTCGACCTGCTGGGCGTCGCGATCATCGGCATCGCCACCGGCTTCGGCGGCGGTCTCATCCGCGACATCCTGCTGAACCAGGTGCCGCTCGCACTTCAGAGCAACTGGTACCTGCCGGTGGCGACCGCGGCGGCCCTCGTCGGCATGCTGCTGCAGCGGGTCGTGCACCGGCTGGGGGTGACGATCAACGTGCTGGATGCGGTGACGATCGGCATGTTCGGCGCGATCGGCACCACCAAGGCTCTGGCGCTCGGTCTGCCGGTGGTGCCCGCCATCTTCGTCGGCTCGGTCGCCGCGGTCGGCGGGTCGATCCTGCGCGACCTGCTGCTGAACCTGCCGATCGCGATCATGCAGGTGGGCTCGCTGTACGCGGTGGCGGCGATCGTGGGCACGTCGACGCTGGTGGTGCTGGATGCGCTCGGGGTCGAGGTGTTCATCGCCGGGCTGGTGTGCGTGATCGTGACGTTCGGCGTGCGGGTGCTGGCGGTGGCGTTCCACTGGACACTGCCCGAGCAACGGCACCTGCCCACCGGGCCGATCCGGTGGATCCGCCGCACCAAGGGCGACGGACCCACCGCTCGCTAGTCGCGCGGGCGCGTGCGCCAGGCCACCCAAGCTGCGGCCAGACCGAGCACCAGTTCGGCGACGCCCGCCACCACCACAGATGACGCGGGGGCGCCGTCGAGCAGTGTCGAGAGCCCCCGCCCGATCGCGTAGCCGAGCAGCACCAGCGCCGCGACGACCGCGGCCGGGAACGCGAAGCGTTGCCGGATCGCGCCGATGGCGACGGCGAGACCGAGCAGCAGCAGGGCGACGCCGGTGGCCCGCAGTTCGCTGGCGAGCTCCGGGGAGTCGGTAGCGGTGAACCCGAAACCCGCGTAGAACGCGTCGGGCGCGAATGCGGCGCCGGCGCCGACGACGACGAGGACGAGCGCGGACAGACCCAGGATCACCCGCTCGAGCACGCGGCCCATCACACGACCGCCGACGTCGCGTCGAGCACCGACCGCAGCGAGCGCGGCTCACGCCCGAGCGCCTCCTGCACCCCGTGGCCGAGGCTCTCGTTGCGCCCGTCGAACACCTCGCGGCAGAGCTCGGTGAGCAGTTCGGCGGCATCCGAACCCAGCTCCGCGGAGATCGCGGCGTGGAACTCGTCGAGACTCACCGGCACGTACGCCACCGGGCGCCCGGTGGTCTCGGTGAGCAGCGCCGCGGCATCCGCGAACGAGAGCAGCTCCGGTCCGGTCACCTCGAACACGCGGCCCGCGTGACCGTCGCCGGTGAGCGCCTCCACGGCGACCTCGGCGATGTCGTCGATGTCGACGAACGGCTCCAGCCGCTCCCCCGCCGGGATGGCGACGAACCCCGCAGCGACCGAGTCGGCCAGCATCCCCTCGGTGAAGTTCTGCGCGAACCAGGCGGCCCGCACGATCGTGGCGTCGAAACCGGATGCGAGCACCACATCCTCGGCGGCGCGGGCGCCGTCCTCTCCACGACCCGACAGCAGCACGAGTCGGCCGACGCCCGCGGTGCGGGCCGTCTCGACCAGCAGGCGGATGGCGTCGGCGGATTCCTCGAGCGCCAGGTCGGGCACGAACGCGATGTACAGGCGGTCGACGCCGGCGAGCGCATCGGCCCAGCCGTCGGGCTCGGTCCAATCGAACGCGGGAGTCGTGCCGCGCGCCAGGCGGCGCACCCGGCGGCCGTCCTGCTCGAGAAGCGCCGCGATGCGACGCCCCGTCTTGCCGGTGGCGCCGATGACGCCGTAGGTCTCCTGACCCATGATGTTGCCTCCTCCCCCGGCGGGTCCGTCCCTCCGGGTGCGTCCACTGTGGAGGCGACCGGCGCGACAGACAATGACCGCTGAGCGGTACAACTATGCAGATCGTCCACGACCCACGACGCCTGACATATCGGCATGGCATCGTGGACGCATGGTCAATCCCCGCGGAGTCACCACCGAACCGGACGCGCTCGGTGACGCGTTGCACATGCTCCACCTCACCGGCGCGCTCTACTGCCGCGCCGACGCCGGCGCCCCGTGGGGCGTCGAGTTGCCCGAACTCCCCGGCTACCTCACGCTCCCGGTCGTGCTCTCGGGTGCCTGCCTGCTGGAGGTCGACGGCGAGCGGTACCCGCTCACCGCGGGAAGCGCCGCCCTGCTCACCCGCGGCCGGGTGCACCGGATGCTGAGCGCCGACGGAGCGGAGGCGGTGCCGCTCTTCGACCTTCCCGCCGACCAGATCAGCGACCGCTACGAACGGATGACGTTCGGCGGCGACGGCCCCCGCACCCGCATCGCCTACGCGGCGCTGCGAACCGATGACGTGCTCACCGAGCGCCTCGTCGCCGAGCTGCCGGATGTGATCGTCGTCGACGGCTGGGACGACGACGACGCCGGGGCCTTCGCATCGGTGCTGCGGCTGCTCGCCCGGGAGGCCACCACCACTCGACCCGGCGGGGAGACCATGATGACGCGGCTGGCCGACGTGCTGGTCGTGCAGGTGATCCGCTGGTGGCTGGAGAACGGTCGCGTGCCCGAGGAGGGGTGGCTCGCGGCGCTCGGCGACCGCCACATCGGGCGGGCGCTCGCCCGCATGCACGCCGACGCATCCCGCACCTGGACGATCGCGGAACTCGCCGGCGACGCGAACCTGTCACGGTCGGCGTTCGCCGAGCGGTTCACGGCGCTCGTCGGCACACCGCCGATGAGCTACCTCACCACCTGGCGACTCGACCAGGCACGCTCGGAGCTGATCCGCACCGACCAGCCGATCTCGACGGTCTCCGCGCGCGTCGGCTACACATCCGAGGCCGCCTTCAGCCGCGCCTTCAAACGCCACCACGGTGTCACGCCGGGCGAGGCGCGACGGGCGCCGCGCGAGGAACCCGCGCTGCGCCCGTAGGCGTCCCCGCTTAGACGGTGGCGAGTTCGCGGTCGCCCGACTCGAGCCGCACCGCGCGGTTCACCGCCGAGACGACGGCCTTGAGCGACGCGGTCGAGATGTCGGCGTCGATCCCGACACCCCACAGCCGCTTGTCGCCCACCTGCAACTCGACGTAAGCGGCCGCCTGCGCGTCGCCGGAGGCGCTGAGCGCGTGCTCGACGTAGTCGTACAGCTTGATCTCGTGGCCTTCGGCACCCAGGATGCCGAGGAACGCCGCGATCGGGCCGTTGCCTTCGCCGTGCACGTCGGCGACGTCGTCGCCCACCCGCCAGCGCAGGTCGAGGTTGACCACGCCGGTCAGTTCGCTCGCCGTGCGGGTGGAGAGCAGCTCGTAGCGACCCCACTTGTCGGATGCGTCGGCCGCGGGCAGGTACTCGTCCTGGAAGATCTCCCAGATCTGCTCGCTCGTGACCTCGCCACCCTCGGCGTCGGTCTTCGCCTGCACGACCGCACTGAACTCGATCTGCAGCTTGCGGGGCAGGTCGAGCGCGTGGTCGGTCTTCAGCAGGTACGCGACGCCGCCCTTGCCGGACTGCGAGTTGACGCGCACGACGGCCTCGTAGCCGCGACCCAGGTCTTTCGGGTCGACGGGCAGGTACGGCACCGCCCACTCCAGGTCGGTGACCGGCACCCCCTTCGCGGCGGCGGTGGCCTCCATCGCCTCGAAACCCTTCTTGATGGCGTCCTGGTGGCTGCCGGAGAAGGCGGTGTAGACGAGGTCACCCGCCCACGGGCTGCGCTCGTGCACCTTCAGCTGGTTGCAGTACTCGGCCGTCACCCGGATCGCGTCGAGGTCGGAGAAGTCGATCTGCGGGTCGATGCCCTGCGTGAACAGGTTGATGCCCAGCGCCACCAGGTCGACGTTGCCGGTGCGCTCGCCGTTGCCGAACAGGCATCCCTCGATGCGGTCGGCACCCGCCTGGTAGCCCAGCTCGGCGGCCGCGATCGCGGTGCCGCGGTCGTTGTGCGGGTGCAGGCTCAGGATGACGTTCTCGCGGTGGTTCAGGTTGCGCGACATCCACTCGATCGAGTCGGCGTACACGTTGGGCGTGGCCATCTCGACCGTGGAGGGCAAGTTGATGATGACCTTGCGCTCGGGGGTCGGTTCGAACACCTCGAGAACCTGGTTGCACACGTCGACCGCGAACTCCAGCTCGGTGCCGGTGTAGCTCTCGGGCGAGTACTCGTAGAAGACGTTCGTGCCGACGACGGTCGACTCCATCTCACGGCACTTGCGGGCCCCCGCGAGCGCGATGTCGATGATGCCCTGGCGGTCGGTGCGGAACACCACGTCGCGCTGCAGCACGCTGGTGGAGTTGTAGAGGTGCACGATGACGTTCTTGGCGCCGCGGATCGACTCGTAGGTGCGCTCGATGAGGTGGTCGCGCGCCTGGGTCAGCACCTGGATGGTGACGTCGTCGGGGATCAGCCCCTCCTCGATCAGCTGCCGCACGAAGTCGAAGTCGGTCTGGCTCGCCGACGGGAAGCCGACCTCGATCTGCTTGTAGCCCATCCGCACCAGCAGGTCGAACATGATGCGCTTGCGTTCGGGGCTCATCGGGTCGATGAGGGCCTGGTTGCCGTCACGCAGGTCGACGGCGCACCACATGGGGGCGCGCTCGATGCGCTTCTCGGGCCAGGTGCGGTCGGGCAGTTCGACGCGGAACTGCTCGTGGTACGGACGGTAACGATGCACCGGCATCGTGGAGGGGGTCTGGGTGTTCTTCATGGTCTTCTCGCTCTTCCAGGTCGTATGCGGCCGACGACGGACTCCGCGACGGGGAAGGCCTGAGAACTAGGACCCGTCGCGGCGGCTAAGAAGGAGAAGGCCGAAACGCACCCGCTCAGGCTAGCACCGAAAAACGTTGGGATGCGGTGCGAGCGACCCGCTCGGATACTGAGTGCATGCGTCGAAGCGTCCACGTCCTCGCCGTCGCGACGGCATCCGTCTTGCTGCTCTGCGGGTGCGCCACCACGGCACCCGCAGCTCCCGACCGACCGGACACGCCCGGCTCGGTGCCTGCGCCGTCGGATGCGATCGCCGCCCCGGGAACGGTGGTCGGCCAGGGCACGGTGCTGCAGAAGGACGACGAGGAGGCACAGTTGTGCCTCGGCGCGGTGGCCGAGTCGTACCCGCCCCAGTGCAGCGGACCCGAGATCGTCGGATGGGACTGGGATGCCG
The DNA here is from genome assembly GCA_023386365.1 of Actinomycetes bacterium. Classification (GTDB taxonomy): domain Bacteria; phylum Actinomycetota; class Actinomycetes; order Actinomycetales; family Microbacteriaceae; genus Homoserinibacter. The sequence goes on from JAEWJX010000074.1 coordinate 19,650, forward strand.
TCGACGGCGAGGAGTCTGCCAGCGGGGTCACCTGGGGCGCGTACGCCGTCACCGGCACCTGGGACGGCACCGTCTTCACCTCCGAGTCGGCGGTCATGCTCGCGCTCTACGACCCGATGCCGGTCGTCGACCCGCTCACCGACCCCGCCAACGCGGGCGACACCCCCGAGGATGAGTTGATCGCGATTCAGGAGGACCTCACCGCGACGGCGCCCGTCGAGGTGCTCACCTCGGTGCCCGAGAACGGCTACCTTTTCGTGACGGTGATCTACGACGACGGCACCATCCAGGCCTGGGCCGACGACACCTACGGGCTCGACAAGGTGGCGGTGCGCAGCGCCCTGCTCGACGTCTGACATCGGGAGACAGCGTCTGACAGCGGCGTGACAGCGGCCGGCGCGCATCCTCGGATGCATGACCACCTACGCCATCGAGGCCCACGGCCTCACCAAGTCCTTCGGGAAGACCCAGGCGCTCGCCGGGATCGACCTCGAGGTGCCGGAGGGTCGCGTGCTCGGCGTGCTGGGCCCGAACGGGGCCGGCAAGACCACCGCCGTTCGCATCCTCGCCACCCTGCTGCGTCCCGACACCGGCACGGCCCGCGTCGCCGGCCACGACGTCGACCGGGAGCCCGCCGCCGTGCGGCGCGCGATCGGCCTCACCGGCCAGTACGCGAGCGTAGACGAAGACCTGACCGGGGTGCAGAACCTCGTGATGATCGGCCAGCTGCTGCACCTCTCCACCCGCGACGCGAAGGCACGCGCCGCCGAGCTGCTGGAGGAGTTCGACCTCACGGATGCCGGACGCCGCCTCGCGAAGACCTACTCCGGCGGGATGCGCCGTCGCCTCGACCTGGCCGCGTCGCTCGTCGGTCGACCGAGCGTCGTCTATCTCGACGAACCCACCACCGGACTCGACCCCGCCAAGCGCGACGACGTCTGGGAGATGGTGCGGGCGTTGGTGCGCCAGGGAACCACCGTGCTGCTCACCACCCAGTACCTGGAGGAGGCGGACGCCCTCGCCCACGACATCACCGTGATCGACCACGGTCGGGTGATCGCGCACGACACCCCGCAGGGTCTCAAGCGCCAGGTGGGCGGGCAGACGCTCGAGGTGCGCCCGTCGTCGGTCGACGATGTGGCGCGGGTCACCGAGCTGCTCGCCCGGGTGGGTACGCGCACCCCCGAGCATCCGGCGCCCGACCTGGTGTCGGTGCCCGTCGCATCGGAGCTGGCGCTCACCGAGACGGTCGCGCGACTCGCCGCCGAGAACATCGGCGTCACCGAGCTGTCGCTGCGTCTCCCCAGCCTCGACGAGGTCTTCTACGCGCTCACCGGGCACACGGATGCGGCCACCGCCTCCGAAACACCGTCGACGACCGCACCCGAACTCCAGGAAGGAGAGGCCGCCTGATGTTCCGCGACTCCCTCATCCTCGCCAAACGCACCGTCACGAAGATGGTGCGCAACCCCGAGCAGTTCATCGACGTCACCGTGCAGCCGATCCTGATGACCGTCATCTTCGTGTTCATCTTCGGTGGGGCGATCGCCGGCGACACGACGACCTACCTGCAGTTCGCGCTGCCCGGCATCATCGTGCAGACGATCATGTTCACCTCGATGACCATCGGCGTGAACCTGAACACCGACCTGAAGAACGGGGTGTTCGACCGGTTCCGGTCGCTGCCGATCTCGCGGTCCGCTCCCCTGATCGGCGCCGTCAGCGGCGACATCGTGCGGCACACGATCGCGGTCGGGGTGAGCATCCTGTTCGGCGTGCTCATCGGGTTCCGTTTCGAGACGCCCTGGTACTGGGCGGCCGGCGGTGTGCTGCTGATGGTCGTCTTCGCCGTGAGCCTCTGCTGGGTGTCGGTGCTCATGGGCATGCTCGCCCGGTCGTCGGGCGCGGTGCAGGGGCTGTCGTTCCTGATCGTGTTCCCGCTGACGTTCGGCTCGTCGACGTTCGTCCCCGCGTCGACGCTGCCCGAGTGGATGCAGGGCTGGGTGGCGATCAACCCCGTCACGCACGTCATCGACGCCCTGCGCGGGCTGTTCCTCGGCACCGACGTGATCCCCGCCGGGACGACCCTCGGCGCCGAGATCGGCTGGGTCGCGGTGAGCTGCGTCGTACTGGTGGGGGTCTTCTTCCCGCTGGCGACCTGGGCCTACCGCCGCAAGATCTGAAGCAGGGCGGCGACCGCATCCGAGGCGGCGTCTGCGGGCTCCCCGGAGTCAGCAGACGCCGCCTCGATCGCGTCGCGGAGCGTCTGCTCGGCGTTGTCGGACGGGTCGGGTGCGCCGCGCAGCTCGGCGGCGAGCTTCACAGCGGCGCGGATGCCCGCGTCGTCGCCCTGGTCGAGGGCGAGATGTCCGATCGCGACCGCCACGGATGCCATGATCGGCCGGTCGAAGCTCTCTGCCGCCGCCTCGGCCGCCTCGGTGAGGGCACGCTCGGCGCCCGCGAAGTCGCCCCGGAGCACGTCGATCCGCGCCCGCACCGCGGCGATGTGGGCGAGCATCTGCGGCGGGACCCCGCTGCGCGCCCCCGGCCAGTCCTCGTCGGTCCAGAGGGAACCGCCGTGCTCTGCAAGCTCGAGGTGCGCCTCGGCCGCGTCGGCGTCACCGAATTCGATCTCGAGGATGGCGCTCGTCACGTGCGCGAAGACGGCGGCCCGGGGCGCACCGCTCGCCGCAGCCTCCACGAGGAGCTCGGCCGCGCGATCCCGGGCCTCCTGTTCGCGACCCATCCGCAGCAGGAGCATGACGCCGAGACCCTGCTGCTGTTGGAGGTCCCACGACGAGGTGATCGCCCGCAGGTCGTTGGTGGACTGGTCGGCGATGAGGAGCGCCTCCTCGAACCGCCCCTCCAAGGCCAGCCACTGCGAGCGCATCTGCCGGGCGAGGGCGAGACCCCACAGGTCGCCGATCTCCTCGAAGAGACGGAGCGCCAGCTCGCTGGCGACGCCGAGGTCGTCGGCGTCACCGCGGTTGTGAGCCATCGCCGCACGCACCGCGGCGACCATCGCCCGCGGCCACGGGCGCAGGCCCACCGGGTCGTCGCTCGGGAACTCGACGACGGATGGCCAGTCCGCGGTCGCGAGGGCCTCCCCGAAGGCGGTCATCAGGATCGGCATCACCTGCAGGATGTCGTTCTCGGACGCCTCAGACAGTTGCCGCAGTCGGTCGATCTCAGCCATCAGGTCGATCCCGTCGCTGATGGCCTCCGCCTCCGCCATCCCGGAGAAGGTCTTCACCATGAACGACACGGTGCGCACGAGCAGCGCCGCATCCCCGTCGAGTTCCGACGCGAGCGGCCCCACCTGGCCGAGCCACGCCATGGCGTCCTCGTTGCGGTCGCGGATGATCCAGTACCAGGCGGTGCCGGCGACGATCGCCACCGCATCCGCGTCGAGGCCCGACGACACCGCGTACCGCAGCACCCCGGCGAGGGTGTCGTCTTCGGCGTCGAACCAGGCGAGCGCGTCGTGAATGGCCGCGGTGCGCAGGCGCGCGTCCTCCCGCCCGACGACCTCCGCGTAGCGTCCCGCCTGCTCCCGGCGGCGCCGGTCGAGCGCGCCGCCCTCACCGAGCCGCTCCAGCCCGTACTCGCGGATCGTCTCGAGCGCGCGATAGCGTCCGGCGGCGCGCTGCAGCAGGGACTTGTCGACCAGCCCGTCGAACGCCGACGCCCTGATCCCGTGCACGGCGGCGACGTCGGAGGCCTCCGTCGCGGCGATTCCGGCCGGGTAGATGGAGACGACGGTGAGCAGTTCGCGCTCGTCGTCGTCGAGCAGCGTCCAACTCCAGTCGATGAGCGCACGCAATGTCTGATGGCGCGGCAGCACGGCGCGGAGTCCGCCGCTCAGGAGGGTGAAGCGGTCGTCGAGGCCGGACGCCAACTCGTCGAGGGTGAGGGTGCGGGCCTTGGCGGCCGCGAGTTCGAGGGCGAGCGGCAGGCCGTCGAGTCGGGCCCGGATGCGCGCGGCGGCGTCCTGTTCGGATTCCTCCAGCGGCCTGCCGCGGGCGGCGAGCACCCGATCGGCGAACAGGCGTTCCGCGTCCGCCGCATCGAGCGGGCCGAGCGGCACGAACGCCTCACCGGCGAGCGCCAGGGGTTCCCGACTGGTGGCGAGGATGCGCAGGCGCGGCTCCGTGGCCAGCAGCTCGGCCGCGAGCGCCGCCGCGGTGTCGACGACGTGCTCGCAGTTGTCGAGCACGAGCAGCAGCTCCCGCCCCTGGACGGGCGCGCGCCCCCGCGCGGGGGCGGCCGGCGGGGGGGGGGCGGGGTGGGG
>JAEWJX010000079.1 GCA_023386365.1 Actinomycetes bacterium
CACGCGTCCCCGTCCACCACCGCCGTCCCGCAGACCCCGCGGGGCGCGTTCCACCACCCCCTCGGAGTTCCTCGAATGACCAAGAAGATCGTCGTCACCGGCATCGGCACGTCCTCGCCCCTCGGCGGCACCGCATCCGACACCTGGAATGCGTTGCTCGCCGGCGAGTCCGGAGCACGCTCCCTGACCCACGAGTGGGTCTCGGAACTCGAGCTCCCCGTCACGTTCGCCGCCGAAGCCAAGGTGCGCCCCGAAGAGGTGCTCGAGCGCCAGGAGATCAAGCGTCTCGACCCGATGAGCCAGTTCGCGCTCATCGCCTCCCGCGAGGCGTGGGCGGATGCGGGCGCTCCCGAGGTGGAGCCGGAGCGGTTCGGGGTGGAGTACTCGACCGGAATCGGCGGTCTCTGGACCCTCCTCGACGCCTGGGACACCCTCAAGGCGAAGGGTCCGCGTCGGGTTCTCCCCATGACCGTCCCGATGCTCATGCCGAACGCCGCCGCAGCGGCGGTGAGCATGCATCTCGGCGCACGCGCCTTCGCCCGCACCGACGTCTCGGCGTGCGCATCCAGCACCGAGGCGATCGCGAACGCCTACGACCACCTGCAGCAGGGCTTCGCCGACATCGTGATCGCGGGCGGCACCGAGTCGGCGATCCACGGGATCACGCTGGCGTCGTTCGCGTCCATGCAGGCCCTCTCGAAGCGCAACGACTCCCCGGAGACGGCATCGCGCCCCTACGACCTCACCCGCGACGGCTTCGTCATGGGCGAAGGTGCCGCATCCCTCGTCCTCGAGACGGAGGAGCACGCGAAGGCGCGCGGCGCGAAGATCTACGCCGAACTCGCCGGCGGCGGCGTCACGAGCGACTCGTACCACATCACCGCGCCCGACCCCGAGGGCTGGGGCGCTTCGCGCGCCGTCCGCGCCGCGCTCGCGCAGGCGGGAGCGTCGGCAGACGAGGTGACCCACATCAACGCCCACGCCACCAGCACGCCTGTCGGCGACATCGCCGAGTACAACGCGCTCTTGGCGGTCTTCGGCGACCGGGTGCACGGCATCCCGGTCTCGGCCACCAAGGCGTCCACGGGTCACCTGCTGGGCGGCACCGGCGCACTGGAGGCGATCTTCACCGTCCTGGCGGTGCAGCAGCGGCTCGCTCCCCCGACGATCAACCTGCAGGAGCAGGACCCGGCGATCCCGCTCGACGTGGTCACCAGCCCGCGCCCCCTCGGCGACGGTCCGCAGCTCGCGATCAGCAACTCGTTCGGATTCGGCGGCCACAACTCGGTGGTCGTGTTCCGCTCGGTCTAGAGGATCGCGCGGCACCCATCGTGCTGCGTGCATTCGCCATCGAACCCGTCCTCCGGTTCTTCGGCGAGAACCACATCCGCCACCTGGATGAGTGGCTCGTCGAGTTCGTCGAGCAGTGCGCGGATGTCGATGTCCTGCGTGTGGATCATGGCTCGTCCTCTCTGACGCGGCCTAGCCGACCTTGTGGAGCCAGATGACCGGGCTGTCCTCGCCCGCGTAGCGGAACGGCTCGAGCTCCTCGTCCCAGGCCTGCCCGAGTGCCACACGCAGCTGGCGGTGCAGCTCGAAGGCGTCGGAGCCGGCAGATTCCATCGCCGCGCGCACCCGGTCCTCCGGGACCACGGTGTTGCCCACGGTGTCGGTCTGCGCGAAGAAGATGCCCAGGTCGGGGGTGTGCATCCAGCGGCCGCCGTCGGTGCCGAGACCGGCATCCTCGGTCACCTCGTACCGCAGGTGCTCCCAGCCGCGGAGGGCCGACGCGAGCTCAGCGCCGGTGCCGCGAGGGCCTTCCCAGTAGTACTCCGTGCGCTGGGCACCGGGGAGCACCGGCTGGGCGCGCCAGTCGAAGTTCACGGCACGACCGAGCGCACGACCGGCCGCCCACTCGACGTGGGGGCAGAGCGCACGAGGAGCGGAGTGGACGTACACCACTCCGCGAGCAATCGCAGCAGCCACTTTTCTCTCCGTTCGTCAGATACGACTTCCCCATCGACCTGACGTACGTTCGCTGTTGCTTGCAACGATTATGCCCGGTCACACCCGGGAATCACAAGCGTGTCGTTCGGGGAGTCGAATCATTTCACGTCGGCGTAGGAGTCGACGATCGCGACAGAGAGGGCGAACTCGACCGGCGCGGTGCCGAAGAGGATGCGGCCCGCCTCCGCTGCCGCCTCGCGCAGGGCATCCGCAACCGGTTCGGCGAGAGCTTCCGGGGTGTGGACGATCAGTTCGTCGTGGAGGAAGAACACCAGATGAGGGCGCTCGGTGAGCGTCAGCGAGGGGTCGTCGCCGAGCTGCCACAGCATCCGCCGGAGCGCTCCCATCCAGCACAGGGCCCACTCGGCGGCCGTGCCCTGTACGACGAAGTTGCGCGTGAAGCGCCCCCACGCACGTTGCCCGGAACGGGTGCGATCGAGGTCTTCGGCGGAACGGGTCTCGTCGTAGCCCGCCGGCCCACCGGGCGGAGAGCTGCGACCCAGCCAGGTACTGACCCGCTCCCCGCGCTCCCCCGCGCGGGCTGCGTCTTCCACGTACGCCATCGCCTTCGGGAACGCGCGCTCGATCCGCGGGCGCATCCGCCCCGACTCCCCGGTGGTGCCGCCGTAGATGGCGCCGAGCATGCCGTACTTGGCCTGATTGCGGTCATCGACTGCGCCGGTGTCGACCATCCCCTGGTAGAGGTCATGTGCGCGGCCCGCCTTCGCCATCGCCGCGTCTCCGGACATGGCGGCGAGCACGCGCGGCTCCAACTGCGCCGCATCGGCCACGACGAGCTTCCAGCCCGGGTCGGCGACTACCGCACCGCGCACCTGCTTCGGCAGCTGCAGGGCGCCTCCCCCGTCGGACGCCCAGCGGCCGGTGACGACACCGGCCGGCACATAGACCGGACGGAACCGGCCATTGCGCACCCAGGCGTCGAGCCAGGCCCAGCCGTTCGCCGTGTACAGCCGCGCCAGCTTCTTGTAGGCAGTCAGTGGCGCCACGACGGGGTGCTCGACCTCCGCCAGCTCCCATCTACTCGTACTCGAGACGCGCAGACCCGCACGTTGGAGACTCTTCAGCAGCGTCGCCGCCGAATCGGGGTTCGCGTCGGGGTCGTCGAGCGCAAGCCGGATCTCGCCCACGAGTTCCTCCATGCGCGTCGGCCGACCGCCGGCCAATCGTTCGCCCAGGAGCGCGGTGAGGATGCGGTCGTGCCGTTCGCGATCCCATGGGAGTCCGGCGAACTCCATCTCCGCCGCCACGAGGGAACCCACGCTGTCGGCGGCGGCGAGCAGCGCCAGTCGGCCGGGCGCCGAACTCGCATCGATCACGTCGCGCTGCAGGCGCAGTTCGATCACCGGGTCGGGGTCGGCTGCGGGCTGCTCCAGCTCGAACAGGGCATCCGATGCGCCGACGCGCGGCCCCGCCGGCGCATCCCACGCGTCGAGCGGCATGGCGGACAGCATCGTCTCGCCGGTTGCGACGGCGTTCCGAAGGATCGTGCGGCACATCCGCAGATCGACGCACCGCGCGACACGCACGCCCGCCTCGAGCAGGGGCGGGTACCACCGCTGCGTGTCACCCCACACCCAGCGCGGTGAGGCGCCTTCGCGCTCCGCGACCCATGCGGGGAGCGAGTCGACCGCGAGCTGGTGCCGTTCCGACTCGTCCATCTGTGCATCGAGCACCACCGCGTCCACCCGGCCTGCTGCGGGCGAACTGAGGGCGATGAACACGCTCCCATCCTGCCGCGCGCCGCCGACGGCGAGCGACGGCGATTCCGGCGGTACGCGCGGCGTCGCCTAGCCTGGGCGGATGCGCACCCTCCTTCTGCGGATCGTGTTCGCCCTCTACCTGGTGACCGTCGGCGTGATCGTGTGGTCGCCCCAGCCCGACTCCGGCACCACCGGGATCATCGCCGTCGCAGCGCGCTGGCTCGAAACCTTCGGACTCCCGTTCGAGCCGACCTACATCGTGCTTGAGTTCGTGGCCAACATCGCGCTCTTCGTGCCGTTCGGCATGCTCGCGCTCGCCGCCTTCCGCTGGACGCGTGTCTGGTCGGCCACCGCGGCGGGATTCTTCACGAGCTGCCTCATCGAGGGCGTACAGCTCTTCCTGCCGACACGGTTCTCGACGGTCTCCGACCTCGTCGCCAACACGTTGGGCGCGCTCATCGGCGCGCTCCTCATCGCCGGGTGGCGGCGACGCCGTCGGATCAGTGCAGCAACGAGCCATCCTTCTTGACGGCGTTCTTCTCTCCCGCCTCCACCGCGAACGGGAAACGGTTCTGCTTCGGCGGCAGCGGGCAGTTGAACGCGTAGCTGAACGCGCAGGGCGGAAGCACCGCGCGGTTGAAGTCGAGGGTGATGGTGCCGTCGGCGTTCGGGGCGATGAAGAGGAAGCGGCCCACGCTGTAGGTCGAGTCGCCGTTGGTGGCATCCGCGAACACCAGCTGCAGCGCACGACCCGACTTGAACGCCGCGAGGTCGTAGTCGACCCCGTCACGGGTGAAGGTGATGCGACCGGGGACGACCTCGTCGCGCGTCTTGCCGTCCGACTTGAGGTGCTCGAAACCGAGAACGGTGCCCTCGGGGTTCTCCGACCAGTTCGCCGTGATGACCCACTCCGGGTCGTACGCGAAAGCGTCGATGCCCCCGAACTCGCCGATCGCGTCCGACTGGGCGTCCCACACGCGAACGGCGTACAGGCCACCCTCCTGTGCGATCACGAAACCCGTGACGGTGTCGCTGAAGCGGATGCTCGACGGCTCGGCGTCGTCCTTGCCCCGCACGGTGACTGTTCCGTCGACGAGCACGCCGTCGACGTGGATACCGTCGGCCGCCGATGCGGTGAGACTGACGCCCGACTGCCCCTCGGGCAGCGGCGACCAGGTGCCGGGCACCCCCCACACCGTCTGCTCGGAGTCGATGATCTGGGTCGTCGTGAGCGCGAGGCTGCCCTGCGGCTGGACGACGGCGAGCTCACGCCGGGAGTGGAAGTAGGCGAACTGCTCCTCGGGGGTCTGAGGAACGGCGGGAGCGGCTGTTTCGGTCATGGGTCCATCCTTGTCGACTCCCCGGATGCAACCGCACGGCACGCGGGACTATTTCCCGCGATGACACCCCCGGGCCTCGTCCGCGCGACTCATCCCCATCCGCCCACCGGATGACGAGCGCGGGTCTCAAGCGTCGATAGGCTCCGGCCATGACCTGGTCCGACGACGTCGCCCGCTTCCTCCTCGATGCGAGCGCGTGCCCCCGCTGCAACACCCGAACCTGGCGGGGTGCCCCCGCGATGCAGGCAGGCGTGTGCGCACGCTGCGGGACCGATCTCACGGGCGACGCCGGCGCAGAGGTCTGGACGGCATCCGAGGCTGCGGTCGCCGCCGTGCGTCATCGGCAGGCACTCGTGGACGCCCTGCCGCGCGTGCCGGCGGCGACAGCCGTGGCCCCGATCGCGGCGACCCCGATTCCGTCGGTCCCGGAGCCGATTGCTGCTACCCCGGCGGTTCCGTCGCCGCCCGTACCCGCCGCGGAACGCCCGCGGTCCACGATCAGCCTCCAATCGGTCCTCGCCGTCGTTGGCGCGGGGCTGCTGGCGGTCGCCGCGATCGTGTTCACCTTCCTGAACCCCGACCTCACCGACTTCGCAACCCGCACCACGATCATCGCCATCGTCACCGCGGTCTTCCTCGGGGGTGCATGGCTGCTGCACAGCCGACGCCTGCAGTTTTCCGCCGAGGCGGTGGGGGCACTGGGAATGGTGTTCGTCGCCCTCGACATCTGGGCGTTCTCCCGACTCGCGCCCGACGGAATGAGTGCCTGGTTCTTCGGCGCGATCGGCCTCGGAATCGCCGCGACAGCCATGGTCGCCGTCGGGGTGCGGATGCGCATGCGCACCTGGTTGTGGTCGGGGCTCACCGGCCTCGCGATCGCACCCGCGTTCGTCGGCTACGGCGCCGCCGAGCAGGCGCCCGTCGACGGCATGTGGGCTGCCACCTGGGGGCACGTCGGTGTGGTCTTCGCCGCGTGGGGGCTCCTCGAACTCGTCCGCGCGGTCGCGGCTCGCATCGGCTCGCCTCTGCGGGCCGACCGGGTGACGCTCACCGCCATCCAGGCGACCGGCGTCACCGTGGCCTGTGTGATGGCCGCCGCCTTCGCCCCCGGCACCCTCGAGACCCGGTCCCTTGCCATGGCGTCGGTGTGGATCGCGGTCGCGATCGCAGTGCTCGCGGCGACCCGGGTCACCATCCCGATCGTATGGAGTGCGGTCGGTGGTCTGCTCGTCGCGGGCGCGGCGATCGCCGTCGCATTCGCCATCCCGCTGGCCGACGACGCATGGATCTTCGCCGTCGTCGCAGCCGCCGTGACGCTTGTGCTGATCGCCACGGCCTTCATCCGGCGCACGGGTTCGGTCCGCCGGATGGCGGTGGTGGCGAGCGTCGTCGCGGTCTCGGCCCTGGTTGCGTTCCCCGGATGGCTGATCGTCATGGGCAGCGCCGCAACGGTTCCCGCTCTCGCCTGGACAAGCCGGGAGAGCGCGACCATCGAGGTGGGCACGGCCGCGTTGGTGGCATCGGGTGTCGTCGGCCTCGCCTCGCTCGCCGCGGGACTCGTCGTTCTGGGCGTGTTCGGCGGGCTTCCCCACATCCGCCGTCCGCTCGAGCTCGCGGGATGCTGGCTCGCTGCCGTGGCCGTCCTCGGACTGCCCCTCGCGGTCCCGGGAACGGCGCCCTTCGCGATCGGCTACGCGATCGTCCTCTCGATCGCCGCGTCCGGCGCTCTGCTTGCATTCCCCGTCCTCCGCGGGGCTTCCTCCTCGCTCCGATTCCCCCTGATCGCGGTCGCGCACGCGCTTCCCGTCCTCGCGCTCATGCTCTCGTGGCCGGATGCCGCGGTCGCGGCCATCGCCGGCGTCGCGATCGTCGGTGCGTGGGCGCTCGCAGCGCGCACGGTGCCCGCCGCTCTGCGGCCACTCCACACGGGTGCGGGATTCGCCTACGCCCTCATCGCGGGCGCCGCGGGCCTCAGCCTGACCACGCTCGACGTGCTGCCCATCCTCTGCCTCATCACCACGGCCGCCGCCCTCGTCGCGATCGCTGTGTCGCTGACCTCCTGGCTGCCGGTCGCCAGCTGGTACGCGGTGCTCGGTGTGGCAGCGATCCCGTTCGGCCTCGGCATCGTCTCCGTTCTGATCGAACGAAGCGGTTGGACGGCCCTCTCGACCGGTGTGATGGCGCTCCTCGCCACCACCCTGCTGTTGACCCGCCGCAGCGGCACCACCACGTTCCTGCGCGCCGGAGCGGCGGCGCTCATCGTGCCGATGCTCGCGGTCGTCGTCGTCTGCCTCACGGCCGAACTCCCGCAGAGCGGCTCTCCGGTGGCCCTGCCGATCATCGCGGTGCTGGTTGCGTGTGCGCTGCCCACCACCGGAATCGTGCACGACGCGCTCGTCCGACGGGGCTACTCCCCCACGGCCGCGTCCGCGGTGCGACTCGCGATCGAGTCATCGTCGCTCGTCACCGGCGCTCTGGCCGTGGTGCTGTCGCTCCAGCGCTCCGCAGCCGGGCTCGAGATCGCGTTCGTCGTGCTGCTCCTCCTCGGCATCGGAGCGGCCGCCACCGCCCTCTGGCTGAAGCGCCGCTACGGGTGGTGGACTGCATCCGCCGCCTGGACAGGTGCCCTCTGGTGTGCGTGGGCGATCGTCGGTGTGAACGTGCTGGAACCGTATCTCCTGCCGCCCGCCGCGGCCGCGATGATCGTCGGGCTCGTCCTCGTTGCGCGACGCCGTCGCGGACCCCGCGTGCGTCCCGCCGCTGCCTTGTTCGCGACCGGGCTGGGGGTGGCGCTCGTGCCGTCCCTCGCGATCCTGGCCGTCACCGGGAACGGAGCCCCGAACGCCGTCGACGATCCGTCGCTGTGGCGCTCGCTCGCGCTCATGCTCGCGGGAATCGTGCTGGTGGGATGTGCCGCGCTCACCACCCGCGCGCCCGGCGACGCCCCCACACGTTTCGAGGCGATCCGTGTGCCGCTGCTGCTCGGTGCCGTGGTCGCCGCGGCCGGCGGAGTGATCCAAGGCATCCGCTGGGGATGGGACCTGGATCCTCTCCCCCTCCCCGCCGTCCACCCGATGGTGCAGGTGCTGACGTTCGCCGTCATCGCCGCCGTCACGGCCGGCGCGGCAGCCCGGTTGGCGCAGGCGGCGGGCACGTCATCGCGCTGGATCTACGCACCGGCGCTGTTCTCCCTGGTGGTCGGGCCGATGGCCGCCATCTCCGACGACCCGGCGTCGATTTGGATCGTCTGGAGCCTGGAGATCCTGCTGCTCCTCATCATCGTCGCCACCGGATGGCGCGCGCGCGAACGTGCCGTGTACTTCCCGCCGATCTGGTTCCAGTGGGTACTCGCATGGGTGGTCGCCGTGGTCGCGTGGAGTCCGCGTGAGGTGCTCCGTGTCGAAGGCTTCTCGCTGCCGCTCGGCATCGCCCTGGTGCTCGTCGGAGCGATGGGTCTGCTGCGCGGCCGACGGCCGGCCGACGGCCCGCCGCGTCTCACCAGCTGGCCGATCGGGTACGAAGGCTCGTGGCCGCTGCTGGCCCCCGGCATCATCGCCACGCTGCTTCCGTCGATCATGGCCACCTTCACCTCCCCCGACACCTGGCGTGCCATCACCGTCATCGCTCTCGCCCTGGTGGCGGTGCTGATCGGGGCGCGCAAGACGCTGGCTGCCCCCTTCATCCTGGGAATCGCCGCTCTGCCGCTCGAGATCCTCGTGGTGTTCCTGGTGCAGGTGGGCGGCACGATCAGCCCGCTGCTCTGGTGGATCACCCTTGCCACCGCCGGCATCGTGCTCCTGGTGATCGCTGTCGGCTGGGAGAGGCGGACGGGCTCAGACGCGACACTCGCCGCGCGCATCCGGGATCTGCGGTGACTCCGGAGGTGAATGTCAAGGGCGCTGCAGCATCGCGGTAGCCCGCGTAACGTCGAGCGGGTGGCAGAGTCGACAGACACACTCGAAACGACCCCTGCGGCCCCCAACCCGCGCCCCGGAACCACCCTCGTCGGACGGTTCCGGCTCGAGGAGAGGATCGGCGCGGGCGGGATGTCGAGCGTGTATCGCGCAACCGACCAGGCGCTGGGTCGGGCAGTCGCCATCAAGATCTTCCGCAGGGACGCCGCAGACGCATCCGACCTTCGACGGGAGCGCGAGGAGATCCGCACGATCGCGACCCTCGACCACCCCGCGATCGTGACGCTGTACGACGCGGTCGCAGACCCGGAGCGGGCCACCGCGGACGCCTTCCTTGTCATGCAGCTGATCGAGGGCGAGAGCCTGGCTCAACGGCTTTCCCGCGGGCCGCTCGCCGAGGAGCAGCCGGCGGCCATCGGCGCAGCCATCGCCGGCGCCCTCGCCTACGTGCACGCTCGGGGGATCATCCATCGTGACGTCAAACCGGGGAACATCCTCCTGCCTGGAGGAGACTCCACCGGCCCCGTCGCAATGCTGACCGATTTCGGCATCGCCCGAATCGTCGACGGCGCACGACTCACCGCTACCGACACCGTGCTCGGAACGGCGAGCTACCTCAGCCCCGAGCAGGCGCGCGGTTGGCCGCTCGGGCCGGCCAGTGACATCTACTCGCTCGGGCTGGTGCTGCTCGAGTGCCTGACCGGCGTGCGTGCGTATCCCGGGTCAGCCGTGGAATCCGCGGTCGCGCGGCTGACCAGCGACCCTGACGTGCCCGACACGGTGGCGCCCGAGTGGCATCGGCTGCTCCGCGCCATGACCGCTCGCGAAGCGGGCGACCGACCGACCGCCGCGGAGGTCGCCAGCGAACTGTCCGGATGGTGGGCGCCCGCCGATGCCGTGACCGTGCCCATGCGGACCCCGGTCGTGGATGAGGATCTTCCCCCCACGACGGTGCTCCCGACAGCTGGGAACATGGATGCCGTCACCGAGGAGCAGACGCGCTCTGTGCCCGTCCGGAAGAAGCGAAGGGCTGCCCTCCTTCTGGCGAGCATCGCCGCCGTGGTCGTCGGCGGAGGCGTCGCGGTCGGCCTCCTGTCGTCGTCGACCCCGGACACACCGACCGTCGAGTACCCGGCAGTCGAGGGAGACGTCGGAGTGCACCTCGAGCAGCTGCAGGAGAGTGTCGAACCATGATCCGGACCATGATCACCGTCGGGGTCGCCGCAGTCGTCTTGACGCTCGTCGGCTGCGCGCCGACCTACTCGGATGCGACGGCGCAGGCGCTCCAGCAACAGGTTCTTCAGGTGACGGAAGCAGCAGCGGCAGGCGAGTGGGCCACCGCTCAGGGGGCACTCGATGCCCTGTCGGCGGAGGCTGACAAGGCACATGACGAGGGACGTATCGACGACGAGCGGCTCGGAGAGATCAACTCCGCCATCTCGGTCGTCGCCGCCGACCTCGACGCCGGCATCGCAGCAGAGGCGGCGGCTGCAGCGGAAGCAGCCGCGGCAGCCGAACAGCAGCGCATCGCCGACGAGGAGGCAGCGGCTCCGCCGAACAAGGGCAAGAAGGACAGGGGACACGGGCCCAAGCCCAAAGGTCCCGGCCAAGGCTGACGCGTACCTGCACGCATCCACGGCCTGACTGAGTAGGGCGGACGGGACTTGAACCCGTGACCGACGGATTATGAGTCCGCTGCTCTAACCGGCTGAGCTACCGCCCCGCGACAACGCTACCGGGTGCACCGCATGCACCGCGCAGCGTCGTCAGCTGGATGCCGACTCGGGTTCCTCGTCGGTGACCGGGTCGACGACATCCTCGCCGCGGTACAGCGCCTCGAAGATGTCGAGGGTGCGCTGGATGTCGTGCACCTCGACCGTGTGCAGGGCACCCTTGCGCAGCCGCAGGATCTCGTCCGGCGACGCTGTCAGGATGGTGCGCAGGTGACCGGCGAGCTCGTCGACGTCACCCGGCTGGTACAGGTAGCCGTTCTCACCCGAATGCACCAGATGAGGCAGCGCCATCGCATCCGCGGCGACCACCGGAAGACCCGAGGCGAGCGCCTCCATGGTCGCGATCGATTGCAGCTCAGCGCGCGACGGCATGGCGAAGACCGACGCCTCGGTGAGCGTCCTGCGCATCTCCTCGTCCGAGACACGGCCCGTGAAACGCACCCGGTCGGCGATACCGAGCTCGCGGGCACGTGCCTCCAGGTGCTTGCGCACCTCGCCGTCGCCCACGATGACGACGCGGACATCAAGATCCTGCAGCTTCACCGCGGCCTCGAGCACCTCGTGGATGTACTTCTCCTCGTCGAGGCGACCGAGGAACGCGATCACGTTCTCGCTGCGCGGCGACAGGTCGGCCGTGTAGAAGCTGGTGTCGATGCCGCAGGAGATGGCGTGCACATGGTCGAGACCCGTACCGCGCTCGAAGAAGTCGGCGGCGCGTCGGGTGGGGGTGGTCACCGCATCCGCCATCGCGAACCACTTGCGGGCCGCGTTCCACTGGATCCGCGCCAGCCAGCCCAGCATCGGCTTCGGCAGGATCGCCACATGCTGGAGGATGTTCTCCGGCATGATGTGGTTCGTTCCCACCAGTTCGATGTCGTGCTTCTTCGCCGACGTGGCGAGGCCGCGGCCGGCCACGATGTGCGACTGGAAGTGGATCGCGTCCGGCTGGATCTTGCGCACGATCTTCTCGGCGTTCGCCTTCACCCGCCACGGCAGCATGAACCGGAGCCACGGATGCGGGTACCACCGCCACGAATAGATGCGGTGCACCGTCATGTCGACACCCTCATGGGTCTCGGTGAAGGTGCCGACCCGGCCGTGGGCGGGCGCCATGACATGCACCTCATGGCCACGGCGCGCGAGGCCGGCCGCCAGGTTGCGCGTGAACGTGGCCGCCCCATTGACGTCGGGCAGGAAGGTGTCGGCCCCGATGAGGACCGTCAGCGGCGCAGGCGCGGCGGGGTTCGACGTCGAGGCGTCGGTCACTGAAGTCAATCCCTCGGTTCGGCGGTAAACAACCCCTCCAAACTACCTCAGGGTCGACAGCTCCCCCGGCTCATCCCGTCGGTGCGTCTGCGGGTGATGCTTCGCCAACTGGAAGACGCCGAAGATCGCAACCGCGCCGGCGACCGCCGACACTGCGAGAGCCCAGTACGGCATCGCCGACGCCTCACCCAGGATGAAGATGCCGATCGCGACCGCGACCAGGGGGTCGATCACGGTGAGACCCGCGATCACCAGGTCGGGCGCACCCACCGAGTAGGCCGTCTGCACGAAGTAGAAGCCGAGCGCGAGCGCCAGCAGCAGGCTGATCCCGCCGACCACGGTGACCCAGTCGAAGTTGCCGTTCAGGAGGCGGTTGATGACCACCTTCGCGATACTGGCCACGAAGCCGTACAGGACGCCACCCGCGGCGATGTAGAACATCGCGTTGAGCTTCCTGCGGAAGAAAATGAACGCGGCGGCGAGGGCGAGCAGCACACCGGCGAGGATCGCCAGGATGACGATCAGTTGCTTCTCGGTGATCAGGTGCTCGGTCGCGTAGAACGCGGCCACCGTGACGAACACACCGATGCCCACGACGCACATCGTGATGGCTGTGATCGCGTGCCGGTCGAGCTTCACCCGCGACACGCGCGCGTTGATGATCGAGGTGAGCACGAGCGCCACGATGCCGATCGGCTGCACCACGATGAGCGGGGCGAAACCGAGCGCGGTGAGCTGGAACACGATCGCGAGGCCCAGCAGGATCGTGCCGATCACCCAGCTCGGACGCTGCAGCAGGCGGAGGAACTGACCACCGGAGAGGCCCGCCTTCTCGCCCGAGCCGTAGCGCTCCTCGACCTTGGCGACGCCCCGGTGCTGCAGCTGGGCGCCGAGCGACAGGAAGACAGCACCGATCAGGGCGATGAGGATGCCGAGCGGCGCGGAGCCCGAGAACACTTCAGCGACCTCGTCGGCGAGGGGGACGACGTCAGGCACCTGTCGAATCTACCTGCCCGCGCGCCGATATCCTGTGCGAATGGCCGTTCTCCCGATCCTGATCTCCGGCGATCCGGTGCTGCACACCCGCGCCCGGGAGGTGGAGTCGATCGATGAGGGCCTGTACGCGCTCGTGCACGACATGGAGGACACCATGTCGGCCGCGCCCGGCGTGGGACTCGCCGCGCCGCAGGTGGGTGTGCCTCTGCGCCTGTTCGTCTACAACTGGCGCGACGAAGACGGCGAGCTCCACAGGGGCACCGCGATCAACCCGCAACTGCTGATTTCTCCCCCGCCCGTGGGTGAACCAGATCCCGACGAGGATTCGGAAGGCTGCCTCTCGATCCCCGGCGAGCGGTTCCCCCTGCTGCGCTCCCACACGGCCCTGCTGCGGGCGATCGAACTCGACGGCACACCTTACGAGGTGCTGGCCACCGGCTGGCTCGCGCGCATCTTCCAGCACGAGTTCGACCACCTCGACGGCATCCTCTACGCCGATCGTCTCGACGACGGCTACCACCGCGCCGCCCAGCGGGTCATCCGCCGACGCAAGTGGGGCGCGCCGGGACAGTCGTGGCTTCCGGGGCGCGACCACCTCGAAGACTGAGCGCCGCGTCGGAACTCAGGGCATCCAGCCGAGAAGTCGGATGAGGGCCGCGACGAGCGCGGCTGCCACCACCGCGACGATGAACGGCGCCCGCGCCCAGAACAGCACGGCCGCCACCAGCACCGCGGGAACCCGGGCGTCGACCTCGATCCCGCCCGCGCGCTCCAGCGTCTGCGTCGCCGTGAGAGCGGCGAGGAGGGCGACGGTCAACAGGTTCGCGACACGCGCGGGCGTCGGACGTTCGAGGAGCTGCGGCGGAACCAGGTAACCCGCGAGCTTGAGCGCAAACACCGCGATCGACGCGATGAGGATCACATGCCAGACCGTCATGCGGGCCTCCTCGCGAAGAGGTTGCCGACTCCCACGATCACCGCGACGAGAGCGGCGGCGAGCACGGGGATCCCCGGGGGGAGCACCGGGATGAGCGCGGTGGCGACCACCCCCGCCGCGATGGCGACGATGACCGGCTGGCGCGCCGTCAGCCGCGGCCAGAGCAGGCCGAGGAACGCGGCCGCCGCTGCGGCATCCAGCCCGTACTGACGTACATCGCCGACGAGGTCGCCGAGAAGCGCGCCCAGAAGGGTCGTCAGGTTCCATCCGACGTAGATGACCGCGCCCGTCACCCAGAACCCGACTCGCTGGCCGCGGATGGTGGGTTGCGCGGTGGCGACGGCGGTGGACTCGTCGATGGTCCACTGAGCGGCGACGAGGCGCTTCCACCACGGTCCGCCGACGATGGGTGACATCCGCATCGAGTATAGGGCGTTGCGCGCACCGAGCAGCGCCGCGCTGGTGATCGCCGCGGGCCCCGCCGCGACACCACCGGATGCGAGCACCCCGATGAGGGCGAACTGCGAGCCTCCGGAGAACATGAACAGGCTCAGCACGCACGCCTGCCACACGTCGAGGCCCGACGCGACCGCGAGGGCGCCGAACGAGACCCCGTACGCGGAGACCGCGAGCCCAACGCCCAAGGCTGCGCGGATCGCCGGGCCGGCGGGATCCGTCACGGCGTGCGGGTCAGAGTTCGCCACGATACGCGGCGGCCTCGCGGATGACCGTGAACAGGGCCTCCGGGTCGACGTCCTTGTAGAGGATGGCGTACGCGCCCGAGACTGCAGCCGCGGCGACGTGGTCGTCGAGATCGACGGTCGCCAGGAGCAGCACGCGAGGCAGCACGCCGAGCGCGCGCACCTGGGGGTCCTCGCGGATGCGGGCAGCGGCGGCCAGACCGTTCACGCGCGGCATCTGCACATCCATCAGCACCACGTCGACAGGTTCGCGTCGCAGGATGCCGAGAGCCTGGGCTCCGTCACCGGCCTGCGCGACGACCGCGAGATCCGGCTGCGACTCCAGCAGCAACCGGTAGCCGGCCCGCTGCTCCGCGGAGTCGTCGACCAGCAGGATTCGGATCGGCTCGCTCACCGGGGGTCCAGGCGCACGCCGTGCACCCCGTTGTGGTACCGCAACCCCGGGAACACGGCCTGGACGGTGAACCCGACACCGGGCACCGCGTGCGCCTCGAAGACGCCGCCGAACAACTCCGCGCGTTCCCGCATCTCGGTGATGCCGCGCCCCGACGGGGCCTGGGTGAGCGCCGCGAGGTCGTCGTCGACGGTGTAGTTCTGCTTCTGGGCCTCGGCGTAGGGGTCGCGTCCGTTGCGGATCGCTTCGGCGCGGGTGCCGTCGTCTTCGACGAGAAGCTGGAGGCCGTCGTCGGTCCAGGTGAACGACACCTTCGCCCGGGTGCCTTCACCGCCGTGGGCCAGAGCGTTGCTGAGGGCCTCCTGCAGGATGCGGAAGATCGCGAGCTCTGCACCATGGCGGAGTTCGTGGCGGTCGCCGTGCTCCTGGAACTCGACGTCGAGGCCCGCGTCGCGCATCACCTTGAACAGCTCACGCACGGAGGAAAGGCCGGGCTGCGGAGCGGCTTCCGCCTCGCCGTCGCGCACCACGGTCATCACGCGGCGGAGGTCGGCGAGGGTGGCGCGGGCGGAGTCGGCGATGACCGCTGCGCTGCGGGCTGCGGCTGCCGGATCCTGCGAGGCCGCGTAGCGGGCGCCATCGGCCTGACTGATGATCACCGACACCGAATGCACGGCGATCTCGTGGAGTTCGCGAATCATCCGCAGCCGGCTGCCCTGCTCGGCGAGCGTCAACTCGAGGTCGATGCGGGCGCGTTCCGCCGCCGCCCGCTCGCGTGCGGCGAGCTTCGCACCGCGCCGCGCACGACGCCACAGGATGAGGAAGGTGAGGGCCGCCACGAGGAGCACGGCGGATGCAGCGGCCAACACGACCACCGAGGTCATCGCGTTGGCGTTCAGCCAGGCGTCCACGTCATCCTCCTCGCCGCGCGGCTCCGGGATGCCGATGCGACCGAGACGATGCTAGCGAAACCGCGGGTGGGCGGCCCGATCGGCCACCCACCCGGTCGATCATCGCTGCGGCGGCTGAGGCTGTTGGGACCGCAGCACCTCGAGGCGGGCCCGGTACTCGACCTCCTCGATGTCGCCGCGGGCGAAGCGCTCCGCCAGAACCAACTCGGCGCTGCGGGCGGCCTGCGCGGACGCCCACGGCCCCCCGTAGGGTCCCCAACCTTGCGCCGCCCAGCGACGGCGACGCGTGGCGACGAAGGTGATGATGAGGCCGATGATCAGGAGCCAAAAGATCACGGGCACGAACCAGAAGCCCCACCCCCAGGGGTGAGCGTGGGCGGCCACGAGGGCGACGGTGGAGAGCATGGGATGTTCCTTTCAACGTCGGCCCGGTCGGGCCGTCGACGTCTACGTTCGTCTCCCGTCGGGCGCCGCGAATCCGCCCACCGGAGTCTTCCCGCTACTCCCCCGGGACGACGCCGGGGGCGACGAGCCCCGTCTCGTACGCCACGATCACCAGCTGCACACGGTCGCGGGCGTGCAGCTTCGACATGATGCGCGACACGTGCGTCTTCGCGGTCAGCGGGCTGAGGAAGAGCCGCGCGCCGACCTCGTCGTTCGTGAGGCCCTGCCCGACGAGCGTGAGCACCTCGCGTTCCCGGTCGGTGAGCACCACCAGGCGCGTCGTGTCGGGGGTCGGCGCGAGCCCTGCGCCCACCCGCGAGATGAGTGTGCGCGTGACACTCGGACTGAGGAGGGCGTCGCCGGCCGCGACGACCCGGACGGCGCGGAGGAGTTCGACCGGCTCGGTGTGTTTCACCAGGAAACCGCTCGCGCCGCCCCGAATCGCCTGCGCGACGTACTCGTCCAGTTCGAAGGTCGTCACAACGACCACGCGCACCTCCGCCAGCTGCGGGTCGGAGACGATCTGCTCCGTGGCCCACAGCCCGTCGCCGTCGGGCATCCGGATGTCCATGAGCAGCACATCGGGTCGTTCGCGTCGCGCCAGGGCCACAGCGTCCCGGCCGGTCGCCGCCTCACCCACGACCATCAGGTCCGGCTCCGACTCGAGCAGGCTGCGGAAGCCTGCCCGGATGAGTGCTTGATCGTCCGCGATGACCACCCGGATCATGCCGAATCCTCCCCCAGAAACACGGCCCGCACCGTGAATCCACCGTCGTTCGACACCTCGAAACGCCCGCCGAGCAGCTCGACGCGTTCGCGCATCCCGAGCAGACCGCGTCCCGGTTCGAACGCGCCCGGCGAGCCGTCGTCGCGCACCTCGACGACGAGACCGTCCCGGTCGGCGAGGACCACCGCCACGCGCGTGACGTCGACCCCGTGGCGCGTGATGTTCGTCAGCGCCTCCTGCACGATGCGGTAGGCGGCGGCTCCGATCGGGGCAGCTACGTCGGTTGCCTTGCGTTCGTCACGGAATTCGATGGCCACTCCCGGGATCTCGGTGTCGCCGACCAGCGCGCCGATCGCGTCGAATCCGGGCTGCGGCGCGCGGGGCGCATCATCTCCATCCGCCCGCAGGACGCCCAGCACCGCACGCACGTCGTCGAGCGCCGCCTTGCTGGTCGACTTGATCACGGCGAGAGCCTCCGTCGCCTTCTCGGGGTGCGCCTCGGCGAGGTGCAGGCCGACACCCGCCTGCACGTTGATCTGGCTGAGGGAATGCGCCAGCACGTCGTGCAGCTCGCGTGCGATGCGCATCCGTTCCTCCTCCGCGGCCGTCAGACGGCGACGGGTTGCCGCCGCGCGATACTCGCGGATGCGCTCGCGCCGGGTGCGAATCGCCTCCCCGATCCCCATCACCAGGAGCAAGCCGAGGGTCGTCCCGACCACGCGGGCCGGATGCCAGGGCGCGGCCGGTGCGAGGAGCCCGACCACCAAGGCGATCGACCATCCGAACGTCAACGACAGCCACGCCCACAGGCGCGCACCACGGACGATCGCACCGATCAGCGCGAAGGCGAGGGCGACCGGCGGCGGCCCCCCGCCAGCAGCGACCAGCAGGCTTCCGAGCGCGGCGCCGGTCGCGACGACCACGACCGGGCCGGGGAACCGACGCGCACCGATGAGCGCAACCGGACCGACCAGCGCGAGGACGATGGTGGTGACGGCTGCGGCGAGGTCGGGTTCGGTCACCTTCACCAGCCAGACGGCGGCCGGCAACTGGATGAGCGCGCTGAGGACGACAGGCACCCAGAGCCGGAGACGCCGCGACGGGCCCCAGGTGCGATCTGGGTCGCGGAACGCCCACGGGCCGCCGCCCCAATGATCGGCGCCGCCTGCGCCCGGGTGGTCCAACGAGCGCGGCATGGCACGATGCTACGCGTGCCGCAGCTGAGGCGACTCCCCCGTTCGGCGGTCGGCACATACTCCCGTGGGAGTAGTCGCCTGGGTCAGGCGGGACGGTAGCCCGCGAGGTCCCCCTCGAAGATCTCCGGAGCCAGGTAGACGGTCGGCACGAAGGCAGCGTGCAGGCTTCCGAGGCGGCGCATCGTCTCAGGACCGACGAAGAAGCCACCCTGATCGGAATCCGAGAAGCCCAACATCAGGACACGCACGTCGAAGCGTTCGGCGAGAACCCGAAGCTCATCCGAGACCGGCTCGAAACGCTCCGCGAGTCGGACGAGGCTCTCCATGCCGTGAGGATCCTCGTCATCGGCCACCGTGCGGGGCTCCTCGTAGATCCACGCACCGTGCGAACGAACGCGATCGGCGCGCCGCTTGGAGGGCCACGGGTCACCGAACTCGAAAACCGTCGTGGGTTCGACGCCGAGCAGTCCCGTGATGGACGCCATCCGATCCGAAAACCCACCGCCACTGATGCTGAGGGTGGCGACAACGCTGGTGATCACGAAAGCATGCCCCGTCCGCTCATCCGGCAACCGTGAAAGCCGCCGCCATGAGCAGAGGCGCGAGCACGCTGAGGAGGTAGAGGCCGGAGAGAACCGCTCCGACGACGACCGCGGCCGTTGCGACCACGTTGGGCCGCAGACCGAGGCGGCGAGCCTTGGCCCGCGAGATGAGTCCGAGGATCAGGCCCACCGGCGCGACGAGGATCGCGCAGATGATCGCTGCGACATCGAGACCGCTGGCCGGCGCCGACGCAGGCTGTGACGTTTCGCTCATGCAACCTCCCTTGGATCGGGAAAGCATGAAGCCCTGAGATCGTGAGAACTCAGGGCTTTGGCTCCCCGGCTTGGACTCGAACCAAGAACCTATCGGTTAACAGCCGATTGCTCTGCCAATTGAGCTACCGAGGATCGCTGCCGAAACAGCCTCGCTAGCTTAGCAAAGGTTCGGAGCCGTTCTTGACGACGCAGGTGGGCGCCGGGGTGGTGATCGAGCCGACCTCGACAGGGATGCCGTCGGCGCCGATCCGGAAGGTGGTGACGCGATCCGAGAGCTGATTCGCGACATGCAGCAGCTCGCCGTCGACGAGCAAGTGGCGGGGCCAGCGACCGCCGGACGGCACCCAGCCGACCGCACGCGCGCCATCCGCTTCCAGAGCGACCACCGCGACGCGGTCCGCCCCACGGATACCGGCGAAGACGTGACGGCCATCGGCCGACAGCCCCAGCGCCGCCGCCTGATCCGAGCCGGGCGTGGCACCCGGCAGCGGCAGGATCTGCATGATCTCGAACTCGGCACCCGCCGGGTCGAGGATCAACAACTCGCAACTCCATTCGCCCAGCGACGCCAGCTCCCCGGACGGCAGGGCGAGCAGGTCACGCGGGCCCGTCCCCTCCGGCAGCGGGATCGAATCGACACGCTCGAGCAATCCGTCGGCAGTGCGACGGTGCACATGGATGCGGTCCGCACCGAGGTCGAGCGTCAGCACGCGCCCGTCGGGCAGCACATGCACATGGTGGGCGTGCGGACCCTCCTGGGCCGGCAGAGGGCCCGAACCCGCACCCTCGAGACGCTGCGCGGGCGCCGACTCACCGTGCTTCAACACCACCACGGCACCATCGCCATAGCAGGCGACGGCGACCGTGTCGTCATCCAGGAACGTCGCATGGCACGGGTACTGACCACCCGTCGCGACCACACCATCCGCGACCCACCCGTCGGATGTGCGGGCGAACCAGGCGAGCTCACCGGTGCCCTCCAGCGTGGCCACCAGGCGATCGCCTCGCACGGCGAGCCACGACGGCGACGCGATGGGGACCACATCCGGCGCGAGCGACAGACCGTCTTCGGACGACGCCGCGGCCGCGATTCCGTCTGCCGTGCCGTCCATATCGGGCCCGTAGGCGCCGATCAGCAGCGCGCTCATGCCGAGAGCTCCGCGAGTCGACGCACGTACGGGTGCAACGGCTTCGCGAGCACCTCGTCCACCGCGCCGTAGCCGACGATGAGTCCCGCATGCAGCACCGCGATGCGGTCCACGACGGTACGCAGTTCGCGGAGGTCGTGGCCGACGATCAGGGCACTGAACCCGAGCTCCTTCTGCAGCTCGGCGACCACCTGCAGGATCGGGCCGCGCACCAGCACATCCACACCCATCGTCGGGTCGTCCGCCACCAGCAGCTCCGGCTCGAGCACCAACGAACGGGCCAACGCGATGCGCTGGCGCTGACCGCGGCTGAGTTCATGCGGGAAGCGGTCCATCACCGACAACGGCAGACGCACCGCATCCACGAGCTTGGCGACCGCGGCACCCGCCTCCAGCCGGTCGTACCGGCGGTCGCGTTGGAAGATCGGCTCGGCCACGTTCTCGCCCACGGTCAGGTGCGGCTGCAGCGACGACCCGCCGTCCTGCGGCAGATACCCGATGCGGAGTGCGAGCGCGTCGCGTTGGCGTCGCGAATCCTGCCGCACCTCGCGGCCCAGGACCGTGAGGCGACCTCCGGCGATCACCGGGGCCTCGCGTTCACCCGGAGCCGTCTGGGAGGCGATCGCACGCGCCAGCGTCGACTTGCCCGACCCTGCCTCGCCGATCAGCCCCAGGGTCTCCCCCGCCGCCAACTGGAACGACACCCCGTTGATGGCGGGCGTCTCGTCGCGCCCGTAGACGAGCGTGAGGTCGTCGGCCAGGACGGCGACATCGGCGGGGATATGGCTCCTCGTCATGCCGTCGATTCTCGCAGGGATGCGAGCGCCTCGCGCCGCTCCTCCTGCTCGACCGGATCGGGCACGGGCAGAGAGGCGAGCAGACGCTGCGTGTACGGATGACTCGGCGAACCGAGCACCTCCGGCGTCGGTCCCGCTTCGACGACCTCGCCGTGGTGCAACACCACGACGCGGTGGGCGACGCGATCGACGACCGCCAGATCGTGGGTGATGAACAGAGACGCGAATCCGAAACGTTCCTGCAGTTCCTCGAAGAGCTCCAGCACGCGCGCCTGGACGGACACATCCAGGGCACTCGTCGGCTCGTCGGCAATCAGCAGCTTCGGGTCGAGCGCGAGCGCACGCGCGAGGCTGGCCCGTTGGCGCTGACCACCCGAAAGCTCGTGCGGGAAGCGGTCGCCGAACGCCTTCGGAAGCTGCACCGCCTCAAGCAACTCGTCGACCCGATCACGCGCCTCCCGAGGGTTCGCAGCAACGCCGTGGACGATGAGCGGCTCCGCCACACAGTCCGCGATCGTCAGCAGCGGATTGAAGCTCGTCGCCGGATCCTGGAAGACGAAGCCGAGTTCCTTACGACGGCGGCGGAACTCGCGTTCGCGCATCCCGAGCATCTCGGTTCCCAGCACCTGCAGCGAACCCCCAGTGACCGGGGTGAGGCCCGCCATCGCGCGACCGATGGTGGTCTTGCCGGAACCCGACTCACCGACCAGACCCACCACTTCGCCCACGGAGATCTCGAAATCGATGCCCTTCACCGCGAGGAACGCCTTGCGTCCGAGGCGCCCGGGGTACTCGATCTGGAGGCCACGAGCCACCACCAGCGGCTCGGATGCGGCGCCGTTCGGCGCACGCACGGGCCGCTCGACCAACTCGACGCGTGGAACGGCCGCGAGCAGTTTCTGCGTGTACTCGTGCTGCGGAGCCGAGAACAGCTGCCGCACCGGGGCCGTCTCGACGATCTCGCCCTGGTACATGACGGCAACACGGTCAGCGAGGTCGGCGACGACGCCCATGTTGTGGGTGATCAGCACGATCGCGGCCCCGAACTCGTCACGACAGCGACGCAGGAGATCGAGGATCTCCGCCTGCACCGTCACGTCGAGGGCAGTCGTCGGCTCGTCGGCGATCAGCACCGACGCATCCAGGGCGAGCGCCATCGCGATCACGATGCGCTGCTTCTGGCCGCCGGAGAACTGGTGCGGGTAGTCGTTGACGCGCAGCTCGGGCTCGGGGATCCCCACCCGGCGCAGCATCTCGACGGCGTGAGCCATCGCCTGCTGCTTCGTGTACTCGCCGTGGGACCGGAGCCCCTCGGCGAGCTGCCACCCGACCGTGAACACCGGATTCAGTGCGGTCGACGGCTCCTGGAAGATCATCGCCGCCTCGGTGCCCCGCAGCTCGCGAAGACGTTGGGGGCTCACCGTCACGATGTCTTCACCGCGCAGCACCACCGCACCCGACACCTCCGCGGTCTCCGGAAGGAGTCCCAGGATGCTTCGCGCGGTCACCGTTTTTCCGGAGCCCGACTCGCCGACGATCGCCAGCACCTCGCCGGGCGCCACCGACAGATCGACATCGCGCACCGCCGTCACCGCACCGCCATCGGTGTCGAAGCGGATCTGCAGACCCCGGATGTCGACCGCGGGTTCCGTCGTCGCCATCAGAGCACCTCCCCCATCGCATCGCGCGAGACGGGCTGCGTCGCCGCAACCGCATCCGCGGGTGTTGTCGCCGCACGACGCCGCGCCCGGAGACGCGGATCGGCGAGGTCGTTGAGGCTCTCGCCGATGAGCGTCACACCCAGAACCACGAAGACGATCGCGAGACCCGGGTATACCGACGTCCACCAGATGCCGCTCGTGACGTCGGCGATCGCCTTGTTGAGGTCATAGCCCCACTCGGCGGCGGAGGTCGGCTGGATACCGAAGCCGAGGAAGCCGAGGCCCGCGAGGGTGAGGATCGCCTCGGAACTGTTGAGCGTGAAGATCAGTGGCAGCGTGCGCGTCGAGTTGCGGAAGACGTGACGGAACATGATGCGCGGCGTCTTCGCGCCGATCACCCGAGCTGACTCGACGAACGCCTCCGACTTGACCCGGATCGTCTCCGAGCGGATCACGCGGAAGTACTGCGGAATGAAGACGACGGTGATCGAGACCGCGGCAGCCATCACACCGCCCCAGAGGTTCGACTGACCGCCGCTGATGACGATCGCGGCGACGATCGCCAGAAGCAGTGTGGGGAACGCGAACACGGCATCCGCGATCACGACGGCGACACGGTCGATCCAGCCTCCGACGTAGCCCGACAACAGACCGAGGAGGATGCCGACGAAGATCGACAGGATCACGGCGACCACGATCACCAGGAAGGCGGTCTGGGCGCCCCAGATCACGCGCGAAAGCACGTCGTATCCGCCGACGGTGGTGCCGAACCAGTGCTCGGCACTCGGAGGCTGCTGCGCCCCGAAGAGTCCGCTCTCGCCCCGCAGCTGCGAGAAACCATACGGTGCGATCCACGGCGCGAACGCGGCGGTCAACAGGAATATGCCGGTGATCACGAGACCCGTGATGAGCATCCCGCGCTGCCAGCCCACCGACTGACGCAGCTGGTGGACGACGGGAAGTTTGCCGAGCACCGATCGGATCGTGCGCTTCTGGGCCATCAGTACCTCACCCGGGGATCGATGAGCGCCGCAATGATGTCGACGATGAAGTTGGTGAGCGCGACCACGACGGCAAGCAGCGCGACGATGCCCTGCACGGCCACGAAGTCACGCGCCGAGAGGTAGTGCGTGAGCTGGAACCCGAGCCCCTGCCACTCGAACGTGGTCTCGGTGAGCACCGCACCGCCGAGCAACAGGGCGATCTGCAACCCGATGACCGTGATGATCGGGATGAGCGCCGGCTTGTAGGCGTGCTTGCGAACGAGACGGTACTCGGTCACTCCGCGGCTGCGAGCGGCATCCACGTATGGCATCGACAGCGTGCCGATGACGTTGGTGCGGACCAGGCGAAGGAAGATGCCCGCCGTCAGCAGGCCGAGCGTGATGCCCGGCAGGATGGCGTGCTGCAGCACGTCCGAGATGTACGCGGGGTTGCCGGAGCGGATCGCATCGATGAGATAGATGCCGGTCGCGCCATCCATCCGCCCCAGAGCCAACTCGGTTCGCACACTCGCACGACCCGACACCGGGAGCCAGCCCAGCCACACCGAGAAGACGAGCTTGAACAGCAGGCCGCTGAAGAACACAGGCGTGGCGTAGCAGAGGATCGCGAAGATGCGCAGTGCCGCATCGCCCCAACGGTCGCGGATCGCCGCGGCGACCATGCCGAGCGGGATACCGATGATGAACGCCACGATGAGGGCGTAGATCGCGAGTTCGAGGGTGGCCGCGCCATAGCGGAAGAGGATGTCGACCACCGGCTGGTTGTCGGTGAGCGTCGTGCCGAAGTTGCCGGTGAAGACCTGACCCAGGTACTCCAGGTACTGCACGATGATCGGCCGGTCGAAACCCGCCTCCGCGCGACGCTGTGCGAGTTCCTCAGCACCGAGACGGCCGCCGAGTGCAGCCGTGATCGGGTCGCCGATCAGCCGCATGAAGATGAAGACCATCGTCACGAGGATGAAGACGGTCGGGAAGATAAGGAGGAACCGGACGAAGAGATAGCGTCCGAGCGATCCGCCGACTTTGCGGCGCCGTCGTGACGCCGATGTCGGCGCTCCGGGCGCCGGCGCTGTGGCCGTCGTCGTCATAGAGATGAGTTGCCTGTCTGTCTTTCAGCAACGGGCGGTGGGGCGACCCGGGGGCCGCCCCACCGCTCGTGGAGTGCTACCTGTCTACTACGTTCTGCTCGATCAGCGGGTGATCGAAGCGAAGCGCAGCTTGAACGACGCGTCGAGCACGACGCCGTTGACGTCCGCACCGGCGACCGCGACCTGCGCGCCCTGCAGGAGCGGGACCGTCGAGAGCTGCTCGGCGACCATGTCCTGGATCTGCTCGATGAGCGCGGTGCGCTCCGCGGCATCCGGGGTGACAGCCTGCTTCAGGATGGCGTCGTTGACGGCCTGGTCCGAGAAGTGGTTACCGAGGAAGTTCTCCGTGAGGAAGAACGGCGTCAGGTAGTTGTCGGCGTCCGAGTAGTCCGGGAACCAGCCGAGCTGGTACGCGGGGTAGACATCCGACGTGCGGTCCTCCGAGTACTGGACCCACTCGGTCGACTGCAGGTCGACCGAGAACAGGCCGTCAGCCTCGAGCTGGTCCTTGATCATCGCGTACTCGTCGCCGGACGACGGGCCGTAGTGGTCGGGGCTGAACTGCAGGCTCAGCTTCACCGGGGTGGCGACGCCGGCGGCCTCGAGGGTCTCCTTGGCCTTCGCCGCGTCGGGACCACCCTCACCATCGCCGTAGAGGCCCTTGAGCGACTCGGTCGCACCGGCGAAGCCCTCGGGAACGTAGGAGTACAGGGGCGTGTAGGTGCCCTTGTAGACCTGCTCCGAGATGGCGTCGCGGTCGATCAGGTCGGCCAGCGCCTGACGCACGGCGAGAGCCTTGGCCGGGTCGGCCTCCGGCGTCGTCGCACCGTACGGCTGCGTGTTGAAGTTGAACACGATGTAGCGGATCTCTCCACCGGGGCCGTCGATGACCTGGACGTCGTCGTTGCCACGCAGATCGTCGACATCGGTCGCCGACAGGCTGCGGTACGCCACGTCGATGTCGCCCTTCTCGACCTCGAGCTTGAGGTTGGAGGACTCGGCGTAGTAGTTGAGAATCACGCTGTCGTTCGACGCGGCGTCGATGAGGCCCTTGTACTCGTCGTTCGGCGCGAACTCGACCACGTTGTTGAAGTCGTAGTCGGTGATGACGTACGGACCACCGAAGGCGTTGGCCTTCACGATGTCGGCGTCCGGGGTGAGCGCGTCAGCCGAGAAGGACTCCTCGTCGACGATCGCACCCGGGAAGCTGGTGAGGATGAACGGGAAGACCTGGTCGTTCTCGGTCTTCAGGTGGAAGACGACCGTGGTGTCGTCGACCGCTTCGACGGTGTCGAGGTTGTAGAGAAGGCTCGAGGCGCCGTTCGGGTCTGCGATCGCGATGTTGCGCTCGAAGGAGAACACCACATCCGAGGAGGTGAGGTCGTTGCCGTTGGCCCACTTGAGGCCGGCGGGCAGGGTGACCGTGTACTCGCTCGGCGACGTGAACTCCGCCGACTCGGCGAGGTCGGGCACGACGTCGGTCGAGTTGTAGTCGGTGTTCACGAGGTACGGGAAGACCTGGGTCTGAACGGCGAGCGAGCCGTTGTCGTACGAACCGGCCGGGTCGAGCGTGGTGACCTTGTCGGTGGTGCCGACGATGATGACGTTGTCGCCACCGGCGTCGGACGAGCCGGTCGCGCAACCGGCAAGAACCAGCCCGGCCGCGACCGGGATGGTGACCGCGGCCAGCAGGCGCGGCGTGCGAGAGACGGATGCCATATCCGTGTACCCCATTCCTCTGTTATGTGCAGGAGTCCGCACGGCCGAGCGGCCGTGCGCGACCTACAAGGTCTAGCACAGGCGCGAGGCACCCCTCGTTCCGGGCACCCTGCCGGTGCGTTTATTTACTGCATCGAAATGTTTCACGCAACGAAGCTGCGCGAGCGCCCGGTAGATGCAGATTCATGAAGCAGGTGCGCAACAATCACTCGCCGCGGAGTTCGCGCCGTTCGCTCTCGAGAGCGGCCGATTCCCGACTCAGCGCCGCCTCGCGCGCCTGATCGCCGTCGGACCGCGCGCGCTGCATCGCCCCCAACACCTCGCTCTTGCGGCGGAGCAGATCGCGGTCGACGAGGGACGTGACGACGCCCACGCAGTAGGTGGCGAGCTGTTCCTTGCGTTCCGGGATGGGGGCGACCCCGAGCTGCGTCACGAAGGTGCCGAATCCTGTGGGTACGTCGTCCGCCACACGCTGCAACCACTCCGGCGTCGTCAGGTGGTCGAGGTTGGCCCGCACGGCGTCGCGCACGATCGCCAAGGTGGCATTGGTGAAACGCGCCTCCACCGCTTTGCCCACCAGACTGGCGCCGACGGCCTCCGGGTACTGCAGGATCGCCATCAGGGCGTCCCGCTCCATGCGGGTGACCGGGTCGGTCGGCAGCTCGGTGAGGTTCGCCCCGCGCGGCGGCGGCGGCTCGACGGGCTCGTCCCCCGGCCGGCGCGACGCGGGCTCGGCGCGTGGCTCGGCGCGCTGTGCCGTGTTGGCCGCACTCGTGACCGCGCGACCCACCTCGCCCGGATCCATCCCGAGCCACCCCGCCAGGTTGCGCACGTACCCGACGCTGAGCGCGCGATCGCGGATGCCCGCAACCACCGGCGCCGATGCACGCAGCGCCGCCACACGACCCTCGACGGTCTCGAGGTCGTGCCCGGCGAGACGCCGACGGATCATGAACTCGAACATCGGCTTGCGTGTGGCGATCAGCTGGCGGACGGCCTCGTCGCCGCGGTGGATGCGCAGGTCACACGGGTCGAGGTTGTCGGGCGCGACAGCGACGAAGGTCTGTGCCGCGAACCGCTGCTCCTCGGCGAAGGCGCGGCTCGCCGCGCGCTGGCCCGCCTCATCCGGGTCGAAGGTGAAGACCACCTCGCCCGTCGAGGAGGCGTCCGCGTTCTCGACGTCGCCCAGCACACGCCGCACCACCTTGATGTGGTCGACGCCGAACGCCGTGCCGCAGGTGGCCACCGCGGTCGTGACACCCGCGAGGTGGCACGCCATCACGTCCGTGTAGCCCTCCACGATCACCACCTGCTTGCCCTTGGCGATGTCGCGGCGCGCAAGGTCGAGACCGTAGAGCACCTGGCTCTTGTGGAAGACCAGCGTCTCCGGGGTGTTCAGGTACTTCGGGCCCTGGTCGTCGTCGAACAGCTTGCGCGCGCCGAAGCCGACCGTCTGCCCGGTGACGTCGCGGATGGGCCAGATCACCCGGCCACGGAAGCGGTCGTACGTGTTGCCGCGCTCCCCCGTGGAGAGCAGACCCGCCGCCGTGAGCTCGTCGGCCGAGAACCCCTGCCGCGTGAGGGCGTTCTTGAGGGCGTCGAACGACTTCGGCGCGTACCCGACGCCGAAACGCTCCGCCGCCGCCTGGTCGAAGCCGCGGCTGCCGAGGAAGTCACGGCCCGGCTGGGCGCCCGGCTCGGCGAGCTGCTCGCGGAAGAACTTCTCCGCGGCCCCGTTCGCCGCGAGCAGGCGGGCACGGTTGCCATGATCGGATGCCGGACCCGAGCCGTCTTCGTAGTGCAACTCGATACCGACCCGCCCCGCCATCCGCTCCACGGCCTCCTGGAAGGAGACGTGGTCCATCCGCTGCAGGAAGGTGAAGACGTCGCCGTCCTCCCCGCACCCGAAGCAGTGGTAGCGCCCCACCTGCGGACGCACGTGGAAACTGGGGCTGCGCTCCTCGTGGAACGGGCACAGGCCCTTCAGCGAGCCGACACCGGCGGACTTGAGGGTCACGTAGTCGCCGACCACATCCGCGATGTTCACGCGGGACCGGACCTCGTCGATGTCGCTTCTGCGAATGAGGCCGGGCATGAGAGCGATTCTAGGAGCGCGGAGGCCCCCGCGCCCGACGCCCCTCACAGACGCGGCGGACGCCGGGGGTCACACGCCGACCACATGCGTTATCTTCGGCGGCATGTCCCCCCACCTGACCCTGGCGATCCTGCTGATCGCGGTACCCGTCGCCTTCAATCTCGCGTACGGGCTCCTGGCGTGGCGCTTCTCGTACCCGGGGATCCTGCGCCGCCCCACGGCCGAGATCCTGGAGCGCTTCCACGCCGGCGGCAGCGGCCTCCGACTGCTCTGGTGGTTCTTCGCCCTCACCGCGCTGGCCTTCCTGCCGATCCCGGTGCTCGCCGCCGAACTGGTGCCCGACCGCGCCGTCGCCACCCTCGGCCTCGTCGTCGGCGTGGTCGCCGCGCTCGTCCAGGGTCTCGGCCTCATCCGATGGGTGTTCCTCGTCCCGCACCTGGCACGCGAGTCCCAGGCCGGCGCCGACCCACGGACCGTCGACCTCGTGTTCCAGTCATTCCATCGCTACCTCGGCGTGGCCGTAGGCGAGCACCTCGGCTACCTCGGGACGGGCGCATGGACGATCCTGATCGCCCTCGGAGCGGCGCCCCTGCTCCCAGCGTGGCTCGTGATCTCCGGCGTGGTGATCGGCCTCATGCTGCTCGTCGGCGCGCTCGAGTTCGTCGGCCCGTTCGAGGAACGCGGATGGGCGTTCGCGGGCATCCTCGTGCCGGTCGCCTACGTGCTGTGGTCGCTCTGGCTCATCGCCCTCGGCGTGCTGCTGCTGACCTGACGTCAGGACGCGAGGCGCTCGTGCCAGGTGTTCGCCGACGGGTCGGTGAGGGATGCCACCTGATCGACCACCACACGCTTGCGGGCGGTGTCGTCGGGCGCGGCCGCGAAGTCGCCCGCGAAGCCCACATCGAGGTGCGACGGGTCGGCCCACAACGCATCCGCCAACTCGGTGAGCACCTCACGCTGGCGCGCGTAGATCGGCTTGCGCGCGTTCGTCGACATCACGTTCGCGGCCACGATGCCCTTCAGCACCGCGATCTCGGCGCGCGTCTCGAGCGGCACCACCACATCCGCGCCGAAACGCACCAGCGCCGTCTGCGGGTACGCGTCGCGCGTGGCGCGAACCGCCTCGGCCGAGAACCGACCGATGAGTTGCGACGTGAGGTTCTTGAGGCGCGCGAGGTCGCGTCGCGAGCCGTCCCAGGTGTCGACCCAGTCCGGGAGGCTGTCGAGCCGATCGAACGCGGCGATCAGTGTGTCGTGGTCGAGCTCACCGCCGATCCACTCCACCATGCTGTCGACCAGGGCGTCGTGATTCACCCGGGCCGACAGGGCGCGCACGTCGAGGTAGCCGGTGATGATCGCATCCTCCAGGTCGTGCACCGAGTAGGCGATGTCGTCGGAGAGATCCATCACCTGCGCCTCGATGCACCGCACCCGCGGCGGAGCCCCCGCGCGCAGCCAGACGAAGGCGGGCGTGTCGTCGGCGTAGAACCCGAACTTGCTGCGGCCCGACGGGTCGGGGATGCCCTCCTGCTCGGGCCACGGGTACTTGCAGCTGGCGTCCAAGCTCGCACGGGTGAGATTGAGCCCGAACGCCCGGCCGTCTGCGTCGAAAACCTTCGGCTCGAGCCGCGTCAGAAGACGCAGCGTCTGCGCGTTGCCCTCGAAGCCACCAATGTCGCTCGCCCAGTCGTTGAGCGCCCGCTCGCCGTTGTGCCCGTACGGCGGATGCCCGAGATCGTGCGCGAGGCATGCGGTGTCGACCACATCCGGGTCGAGATCCAGGTTCACCGCCAGCTCGCGACCCACCTGCGCCACCTCGAGCGAATGGGTGAGACGGTTGCGGGCGAAGTCGAGACCTGCGGTCGGCGACAGCACCTGCGTCTTCACCGCCAGTCGTCGCAGCGCGCTCGAGTGCAGGATGCGCGCCCGATCGCGCGCGAAATCGCTGCGGCGGGTCGAATGCTGCTCCGGGAGCATCCGCTCCGCGTCGGCGTCGCCGTATCCCGGGGCGAGCACGGCGCCCGGCGACCGGTCAGCCACCGCTGGTGTCCAGTTCGGCCTCGGTGAGCTCGGCGCGGTGGGTCTCCTGGAGTTCCCGCGAGTCGAGCCAGCGGTCGGGAAGCGCCGGACGCTTCGGGGTGCCCGCGCGCCCGCGCTGCCCCTCGGCGTCGGCGCCCGGGTACGGCTGCTCGACGTCGAGCCGCCCCAGAAGGTCATCGATCTCGGCCAGGCTCGACGCCTGCGCGAGCGCAGCGCGGGTCTCGCCACCGACCGCATAGCCCTTGAAGTACCAGGCGACATGCTTGCGGATGTCGCGGCAGGCACGCGCCTCGTCGCCGTCGAAGAACTCGACCAGCAGCTCCGCGTGGCGCCGGAAGCCCCGCGCCACCTCCCCGAGCGTCGGCTCCGCTTTCGCGTGCCCGCCGGTGAACGCGGCCGCCAGGTCGCCGAACAGCCACGGACGCCCCAGGCATCCGCGCCCCACCACCACGCCGTCGCATCCGGTCTCCTCGACCATGCGCACCGCATCGGCGGCCGACCAGATGTCGCCGTTGCCGAGCACCGGCACACTCGTGACGGTCTGCTTGAGCTTCGCGATCGCCGACCAGTCGGCGGTGCCCGAATAGAACTCGGCGGCCGTGCGCGCGTGCAGGGCGATCGCCGACACCCCGGCGCCCTCGGCCACCCGACCGGCCTCCAGGAAGGTGAGATGGTCGGAGTCGATCCCCTTGCGCATCTTCACCGTCAACGGCAGCGGCCCCGCCGCCTTCACCGCACCCTCGACGATGTCGCGGAACAGGTCGATCTTCCACGGGAGCGCGGCTCCCCCACCCTTGCGGGTCACCTTGGGAACCGGGCACCCGAAGTTCAGGTCGATGTGGTCGGCACGGTCCTCGGCCACCAGCATCGTGACCGCCTCGGCCACCGTCTTCGGGTCGACGCCGTACAACTGGATCGAGCGCGGCGTCTCCGACTCGTGGTGACGGATCAGACGCATCGACTCCGGCGTGCGCTCGACGAGTGCCCGACTGGTGATCATCTCCGAGACGTACAGGCCTGCGCCGTACTCACGGCAGAGACGCCGGAACGCCGTGTTCGTGATCCCCGCCATCGGGGCGAGCACCACGGGCACGTCGAGGCGGAGGGGGCCGATCGACAGCGCGGATGCGGGGGGCGCGAATAGGGTGGACATCTTCTCGATTCTTCCAGATCGAACCGTGAGGAGCCCGGACATGGCCGAAGGACGCGACCGCGTCGCCGCAGACGCCGCCGCACACGGCATCGACGTGGAGTTCGTCGACCGTCAGGCGGCCAACTCACTGGAGGAGGCGGCCGCCATCCTCGGCATCACGCCGGCGGACATCGTCAAGTCCCTCGTCGTCAAACGGGCGGACGGCACCTTCCTCTTCGCCGAGATCCCCGGCGACCGCGTCATCTCCTGGCCGAAGCTTCGCGCCCTCGTCGGCGTCAACAAGCTGCAACTGCCCGACGCCGGCCAGGCGCTCGCCGCCACCGGCTACGAGCGCGGCACCATCACCCCACTCGGATCGACCACCGCGTGGCCGGTCTACGTGGACGAGCGCATCGCCGGGAGGCGCGTCTCGATGGGCGCCGGTGAACACGGGGTCAGCCTGTTCGTCGACGCGGATGCGCTGATCGCGGGACTTGAGGCGACCGTGGCGGATATCAGTGAGGCTGCGCCGGAGAGGTAGGGATCTCGCAGACGTCGCCCTCGCAGGCCGCCGCATCCGGGTCGCCGAGCGGGATCAGGCCACTCACGCGTTCGCCTTCTCCGTCGCGACCTGCTTCAGCACTTCCGCGAACGTCGTCGCGTCCTGGGCGCCCGAGACGCCGTACTTGCGGTCGATGACGAAGAACGGAACACCCTGGATGCCGAACTCCTGGGCGACCGCCTGGTCTTCACGCACATCCGCGAGGTGCTCGTCCGCGTCGAGCGAGCGGACCACATCGTCGCGATCGAAGCCGAGTTCGGCGGCCAGGTCGGCGAGATCCTGCACCCGGCCGACGTGTCGCCCCTCCTCGAAGTACGCCTTCAGAAGGCGCTCCTTCATCTCCAGCTGACGCCCCCGCAGCTTCGCGTAGTGGATCAGCTGGTGGGCCTTCACCGTGTTGGTGTGCTGCAGCGCGTCGTAGTCGTAGTGCAGCCCCACCGTCTCGGCGATCCCGGTGACCCGCTCCATCATCTGCTTCGCCGTGTCGACGGGGATCCCCTTGTGCTGGGCGAGGAACTCGAACTCGCTGCCCTCGAAGTCGACCGGGGTGTCGGGTGCCAACTCGAAGGAGTGGTACTCGATCTGCACGGGCACACCCGACAGCTCGGCTCCCGCTTCGAACTTGCGCTTGCCGATGTAGCACCAGGGGCAGGCGATGTCGGACCAGACGTCGATCTTGATGGGTTCGGGCATGTGATATGTCAACGATCTACGCGGCCGAGGCATTCCCGACCGTGCGAAGGGCTCACGCGATCGCGGATGCGGCCGGAGCGGCCACCTGCGCACCGAGGTCGCGGGAGCGTTCGATGCCGCGACGCTTCGCCATCACATCGATCCAGACGACGTAGCCGACCGTGAAGACCAGCTGCGTCACCGGTGACAGCCAGGTGCTGCCCTCCGAGCCCATCTGCGTCGTGCCGAGCGCGCCGGTCGACAGCAGCAAGAACGCGATCACGTTGTTGACGGTGTGCAGGGCGATAGCCGCCTCGAGCCCACCGGTGCGCCAGGTGACGACGGCGAAACCGAGACCCATCACACCCACGCTCAGGATGCCCCAGAGCTCGTACTGGGTGTGACCGATCGTGAAGAGCACCGTCGACACCAGCAACGCCACCCACACGGGGCGGGCCCAGGCGCCGATCGCCTGCATGATGAAGCCGCGGAACACGTACTCCTCGGCCGCCGCCTGCAGCGGGACGAGCGCGAGGATCATCACCACGAGGAGCACCAGCCGGCCCGTCTCCACCGGCACCGGCACGATCGCGTTCGAATCCCACAGCAGCGGCAGGAACGACAGCGACGTACTCAGGACCGTGATGACGAGCGCCGGGATCGCGCACCACAGCATCCAGCCCCACCGGAGCCGGAACGCGACCGAATGCCGCAGGCGCACCGGCCGCAGACCCACGCACAGCATCGACAGAGGCACCAGCGGCAGCAGGACGATCAGGCTGCCGAGCAGGTAGAACAACGTCAGCGGGTTCGAGGTGTCGCTGAGCAACGCCGTGAGCTCGGCCTGGGTGTCTTGCACCGTCAGGAGTTCGAGGGTGAGGTCGCCGGTGACGAGCGCCAGGATGAACCAGATGATGCCGAGCACGATCGCCGCGACCAGCGCGAAGACGAGCAGCAGCACGCCCGCAACCAGCGGCCGCCACCACGCGTATCCGGGTGAGGTGCGGAAGAGCCGGTGGTACGGGGCCGGGTCTTCGACCGGTGGCGCCACGGCGACCGGAGGGTACGGGTGCGGCGTCGGATAGCCCTCGACCACGTACGGCGGCGGAGCGTTCTCGGGCGGGTACGACATCAGGCGCCGCGCAGCCGCTCGGCCAGATAGCCGTGGAGGCGGTCGAGCGACACACGTTCCTGTGCCATGGTGTCGCGCTCACGCACCGTGACGGCCTTGTCGTCGAGCGTGTCGAAGTCGACGGTGACGGCGAACGGCGTACCGATCTCGTCCTGGCGACGGTAGCGGCGGCCGATGGCGCCGGCGTCGTCGAACTCGATCATCCAGTCCTCGCGCAGGTCGTCGGCCAGCCTGCGCGCCACCGGCGAGAGCTGCTCGTTGCGCGACAGCGGAAGCACCGCGGCCTTCACGGGCGCCAGTCGACGGTCGAGGCGCAGCACCGTGCGGACGTCGGTGCCGCCCTTCGCGTTGGGCGCCTCGTCTTCGTGGTACGAGTCGATGAGGAACGCCATCAGGGCGCGGGTGAGACCGAACGCCGGCTCGATCACGTACGGCACCCAGCGCTCGTTCGTGGTCTGGTCGAAGTACGACAGATCCTTGCCGGAGTGCTCCGAATGGGTCTTCAGGTCGAAGTCGGTGCGGTTCGCGATGCCCATGAGTTCGCCCCACTCACCCGACGCGAAGCTGAACTTGTACTCGACGTCGACCGTGCGCTTCGAGTAGTGGCTGAGCTTCTCCTTCGGGTGCTCGTAGAGGCGCAGGTTCTCCTCGCGGATACCGAGGTCGCGGTACCAGCCGTACGACGCGTCGATCCAGTACTGGTGCCATTCCTCGTCGGTGCCGGGCTGGACGAAGTACTCCATCTCCATCTGCTCGAACTCGCGCGTGCGGAAGATGAAGTTTCCGGGAGTGATCTCGTTGCGAAAGCTCTTGCCGATCTGGGCGATGCCGAACGGAGGCTTCATACGGGCGCTCGAGAGCACGTTCGCGAAGTTGACGAAGATGCCCTGCGCCGTCTCGGGACGCAGGTAGTGCATGCCCTCCTCGTCGTCGACCGGGCCGAGGTAGGTCTTCAGCAGACCCGAGAACGCGCGCGGCTCCGTCCACTGACCGCGCGTGCCGCAGTTGTCGCAGACGATGTCGGCGAGGCCGTTCTCGGGCGCGCGGCCCTTCTTCTCCTCGTAGGACTCGAGCAGGTGGTCTTCGCGGTACCGCTTGTGGCAGTTGAGGCACTCGATCAGCGGGTCGGAGAAGACCTCAACGTGGCCCGACGCCTCCCACACCTGACGCGGGAGGATCACCGACGAGTCGATGCCGACGATGTCGTCACGGCGCTGCACCATGAACTTCCACCACTCGCGCTTGATGTTCTCTTTCAGCGCGGTGCCGAGCGGGCCGTAGTCCCACGCAGAGCGGGAACCACCGTAGATCTCACCCGCCTGGTAGACGAAGCCCCGGCGCTTGGCGAGGGAGATGATCGAATCGAGCGGGTTGGACGATGCCACGGAAGGACTCCAGGGGTCGGGCCGCGCCGGCTTGCGCGGTCTCAGGGTGCGAGACCTCCAGCCTATCCAGCATGTCGGCTACGCCGCGTCGCACGAATCCTTCGGGGTGACCGTGTACGTTCCCGAGCCGCTCCACGGCGACGGCTTACCGGTCAAGGAGTAGTGCGTGCCGCTGTATTGCGCGTCGATGCCCACCGGCTGGTCCTTATCGTCGGTACGCACCGTCCACGATCCGGTGATGTCGTAGCCTCCGGCGGAGACGGTTGCTCCCGCTCCCCGCAAGGTGCCGCCGTCGACGCCGAACAGCTCGAACAGGATCGTGCCGGAGCTCCCTACGACCGAGAAGGCTTGCGCACCCTCGCACCACTCCCCCTTCCCCGCGAAGACCCCCGACCCGCCCGTGACCGCATAGTGCGAGGCTCCGGTGGTGATCTTCAGCTCGAGGCTCGCCGCACCCTGCCGCGATTCCGCCTTCAGGCCGATCGTCGCGGTCGACCCGATCTCATCCGGGGCGGTGTACGTGAAGTGCACGTTCGGGGTGCGCACGACCTCGGTCGAGATCGACTCCTTGCCGGTCAGCTTGATGCTGACCTTCGCCGACACGTTCTCGCCACCCAGCTTGGTGACCACGTTCACGGGGATCTCGGTCGAGCTGCCCGGCTTCACGACGGCGGGCGCTGCGGAGTCGATCTTCACGCATCCGCCGTTCGACCACATCGACATGATCGAGAAGATCTGCCCGAAGAGCATCGCGCCGGCGCGGCCCTGCCCCCGCTCGGTGAGTCGCTTCACGTCGGCTTCCGACGCACCCTTGCTGGACTCGATGAGTTCGACGGGCGCCTTGGAGGTGGTGAACCAGCTCGCCAGGTCGGTGGAGTCGTTCTGCTGACGGGTGGCGACGGTGATCTTCGACCCGTCCGGCCACACCTCGGTGGAACGGTTGCTGGTGGAGATGTGCATCTGCTCGGGCCACGCGTTCTCGCCGAGCCGGCCCTTCATACTCGAGATGAGCTCCTCGGTCGCCCCGCCCGACGAGCCGTCGGCACTGCCGTCGACCTGGTGGTGCACACGAAGGCGGATGTCGAAGTCGCCGTCTTTGGCGGGACAGATGCGTCCCTCGATCTTGACCCTGAAGTCGGTCTTCACGGTGACCCCGTTGGTGGTCTTCTCCGACTTCTGGCTCATCTCCACGTCCAGGTTGTTGCTGTCGGTGCGGGTCATGGTGAGGGACTTGTCATCACTGACCTCGGTCTGTCCGACAGCCAGCTCCTTCACGTGCCCGGTGCCGTTCGCCATGCCGACGAGCATCCCGGCGAAGCCTCCCAGCAGGAACGCACCCATCGCGACGTCGTCCGCGGTGCGCGCGAATCCCCTCGTCGAGTCGAGGCCGCCTGGTCTCGGGAGCGCCACCGGCTGCTCGGGGTCGGCGCCGACCTCGGCGAGCACCTTCGCGCCGAAGGCGGCGTCGTCGGCTTCCACCTCCGACCGCAGGGGCGCGATTCCCGGCACCAGCTCGGTCACGTCGTCGAACACGTCGACCATGCCCGACCCGTACGGGTAGTCGGTCGGCGGGTTCTCGGGGTCGACGGCGGGCACCTGCAGGGTGACGTCGTCGACGGTCGCGACGGTGGGGCCGCAGGCGGTGAGCAGGAGGGCGGCCGAGGCCGCCACCGCGACGGCGCGCAGGAATGAACGGGAGGGCATGCGGCCAGGCTAGGGATGCGACCGGCCCCGGTGTAGGGGCGGCTCGGGTGATTCGGGGGTGAGCGGCGGCTACCCGCGGACCGCGCGCACGATGGCGTCGACGTCGGCGTCCGTGTTCCAGAGGTGGAACGAGGCCCGCGCGCGGCCGGCGCGACCGGAGATGCGGATTCCGGCGGCCGTCATCGCGGCGAGCTGCGACCCGTCGGGGTCGGGCCAGGCGATGATCGGCTGGCGCCGCACCGGGAGTTCGAGTTCGTGGCAGAGAGCCTCACCCAGGTCGGCGGTGCGCTCCCAGACCTCTGCGATGTCGAGGTCGGCGAAGAGCGCGATCGACTGCTCGGCGCCCACCCACGCCTGCCACACCGGCGACACGTCGAAGCGACGCGCATCCGACGACAGGGTGATGTCGAAGCCGTAGCAGCTCTGCCAGACGTCTTCGCCGGCATACCAGCCACCCTGCCTCGGGCGCAGCAAGGCGTCGGTGCGCGGCCCCACCGTCAGGAAGCAGACGCCGCGGGGCGAGCACAGCCACTTGTAGGTGTGGCACACGGTGAAGTCGTACTCCGACGCATCCACCGGCAGCACGCCGGCCGCCTGGGTGAGGTCGCAGAAGGTGAGGGCGCCGTGGCGGTCCGCCGCCTCACGGATGGCCGCGGCATCCGCGACGATGCCGGTGGCCGACTGGACGAGCGAGAACACGACGAGGAACGTGTCGTCGGTGATGGAGTCTGCGAGGGCTTCGAGCGGGACCGCGCGCACGCGTGAGCCGGGACGCTGTTCGAAGGGGGTGACGAGCGAGGAGAAGTCGCGCTCGACGACGAGCACCTCTGCGCCCTCGGGGAGGGAAGCGGCCACGAGGGACGCCTGCACCGAGGTCTGCGATCCGATCGCCACGCGTGAGGCGTCGATGCCGACCAGCCGGGCGTAGTGGGCACGGGTGCGGGTGATGATCGGG
Source organism: Actinomycetes bacterium (assembly GCA_023386365.1). Classification (GTDB taxonomy): domain Bacteria; phylum Actinomycetota; class Actinomycetes; order Actinomycetales; family Microbacteriaceae; genus Homoserinibacter. The sequence continues at coordinate 38,200 of JAEWJX010000079.1, forward strand.
TCATACCCCTGGGGGTCGCGGTCTGCGCGTGCCCACGCGTCGAGGTCTGCGCGCAGCGCGTCGGCGGTGCGACGGGGCGGGATGCCGATGGAGGCGGCGGCGACGTACCCGCGCGGCTCGCCGAACTCGGCGATCGCTGCAGCGAGGGCACGGGACGGGGAGGTCATGATGCTCACCCTTCCAGGGTGCGCCGCGCCTATTCATCCCACAAGTGCATATCCCGATTGCCGTCCATTCATTATGGTTATGCAATGGACCTCGACCTGCAGTCGGTGCGTATCGTGCGGGCGATCGCCGAGCACGGTTCGATCAGCGGGGCGGCGCGCGCGCTCGGCTACAGCCAACCGGCCGTGAGCCAGCACCTCCGCCGTGCCGAGCAACGGCTCGGGGTTCCACTCGTCACCCGCGCCGGACGCGGAGTGCGTCTCACCGAGCCGGGACTGGTGCTCGCGCGCCATTCGCACACCATCACGTCCGCCATGGATGCCGCGCGTGGCGAGCTCGCCGACCTCGTCGGCCTGCGAACGGGCACGGTGCGCCTCGCCGCCTTCCCGACCGCCTCGTCGACGATCGTCCCGCGCCTCCTCCACGCGCTGCGCGGCGCGCACCCCGGACTCACCGTCACCTATGTGGAGGCGGAACCGCCCGAGGCGCTGTCGATGCTGCGCGACGGCGTCGTCGACCTGGCCGTCACCTTCGCCTACCCGGGCGACCGCTTCGACCCGCATCGCGAATCCGAGGGGCCGGTCGAGACGATCCCGCTCTTCACCGAACCGGTGGTGATCGCGCTGCCCGAGACGCATCCGCTCGCGGCGGGTGGAGGCCCCGTCGAACTCGCGCGCCTGGGCGACGAACGCTGGATCGCCGGGTGCCCGCTCTGCCGGGGCCACCTGCTCGCCGCATGCGAGGCGGTGGGCGTCGTCCCCGACATCGAACTCGAGACCGACAACGCCATCGCCGTGCTCAACCTCGTCGCCTCCGAACTCGGGGTCGCGCTGCTCCCCCGGCTCGCCCTCGCGACCGCCACCCCGCCACCCGGTGCCGCCATCCGCGCGACTGCGCCCTCCAGCGACCGGTGGATCCAAGTCGTCGCCCAGCTCGGATCACGCCGCGTGCCGAGCATCGCCGCAGTGCTCGCCGAAGTGGAGCGCCTCGACGGGACCGACTGGGGCCTCGTCACCGCCGTCACCGACTGATCAGGTGGCCACCGCCCGACTAGCCGCCGAGTGCGGTGACGGATGCGACCGCGGCCACCACCCGATCGACGATGTCCCCCGCCTGGAGCGGCGTGACATCGGTGGGCAGTGTGAAGCGCACCGACGTCTGGGCGACCTCGGCCGGGATGCCGAGCGCGAGGAGCACGTAGGACGGGTCGTCGCTGCCGGCCGCGCACGCCGAACCCGAGGAGCACACCAGTCCGCGGCGCTCCAGTTCGAGCAGCACCGCCTCGCCGCTCGTGCCGGGGAAGCAGAAGGAGGCGTGCCCGGACAGACGGCGGTCGCGTGAGCCGGTCAGGAGCGCCCCCGGCACCCGCGCGAGTACCCCGTCGATGATGACGTCACGCGCCACACGAACCTGGTCGTACTGCCGCCGCTCGACTGCCGTCAGCGCCAGAGCCGTCGCGAGACCCACCACCCCGGCGACGTTCTCGGTACCGGAGCGTCGACCACGCTCCTGACCGCCGCCGTGCAGGAGTGGTTCGAGCGGCACGCCCGCACGGACCGCAAGCGCACCCACGCCCTTGGGGGCGCCCACCTTATGACCGGCGACGGAGACCGCATCCACCCCGAGCGCACCCAGGCCGACCGGCAGCTCGCCTGCCGCCTGCACGGCATCCGTGTGGAACGGGACCCGCCCCGCGCGCGCGAGGGCGGCGAGTTCGTCGATCGGCTGGATCGTGCCGATCTCGTTGTTGGCGAACTGGATGCTGACCAGAGTCGTATCAGGCCGCAGCGCCGCGCGCAGCGACTCCGGCGAGACGAGCCCCGCGGCGTCGACGGGGAGTTCGGTGATCTCGAAGCCGTGGAGACGGCGGAGGTAGTCGGCGGATTCGCGGACCGCCTCGTGCTCGATGGGGGTCGTCACCAGGTGGCGACCGCGCACATCGCCCAGGGCGATGCCCTTGATGGCGAGGTTGTCGGCCTCGGTACCTCCCGAGGTGAACACGACCTCAGACGGGCGGCAGCCGAGCTGCTCCGCCACGACCGCCCGCGCGGCCTGCAGGGCGTGGGCTGCGCGCTCCCCCGGTTCGTGGTGGCTCGACGGGTTGCCGAATACGCCCTCCGCACCGCCGGCCAGGAACGGCCACATCGCCTCCAGCACCTCGCGCCGCACCGGTGTCGTGGCGGCGTTGTCGAGGTAGAGGCGCTCCACGGTCAGCCCGCGACCGTGACGTCGAGACCCAGATCGAGCGAGCGGACGCTGTGCGTGAGCGCACCCACCGAGATGACGTCGACCCCGGTCTCCGCGATGGCTCGGACGGTGTCGAGGTTCACGCCGCCCGACGCCTCGACGAGGGCCCGGCCGGCGACCAACGCAACCCCTTCGCGGAGTTCGTCGGGACCGAAGTTGTCGAGCATGATCGTGTCGACGCCGGCTGTCACGACCTCTTCGATCTGCGCGATGCGGTCGACCTCCACCTCGAGGTGCACGGTGTGCCCGATGCGGGCCCGCGCCGCGCGGATGGCGTCGCCGATGGGGACGCCCGCGGCAGCGAGCACCGCGAGGTGGTTGTCTTTCGCCATCACCGCATCCGACAGCGAGTGACGGTGGTTGCGGCCGCCGCCATCGCGGACAGCTTGCCGTTCGAGGATGCGTAGTCCCGGTGTGGTCTTGCGGGTGTCGACGATCCGCGCCCCGGTGCCGGTGACGGCCTCGACGTAGCGGGCGGTGAGGGTCGCTATGCCGCTCATGCGCTGGACCAGGTTGAGGGCGATGCGTTCGCCGCGGAGCACCGAGCGTGCGGAACCCTCCACCCGGGCGAGAACGTCGCCCGGCTCGAAGGCGGCACCGTCGGCACGGGTGACCTCGACCGTGACGTCACCGTCGACCAGCTCGAAGGTGCGCGCGAAGATATCGCCCCCGGAGAACACGCCGGGTTCCCGCGCGACGAGCGCGGCGGATGCCACCGCCTCGGCCGGAAGGAAGGTCTCGCTGGTCACGTCGCCCCACGGGGCGTCCTCCGCGAGGGCACGGCGGATGATGTCGTCGATCTGGTCGCTCATCGCAGCGCCTCCTCGGGTTCGGGAACGGATGTCAACCGCCAGGCGAGGGATCGCGCCCACTCCGTGCGCGTCTGCGGATGGTCGGTGCGATCGTGGGCCCCCCGCGACTCCTCCCGCACGAGTGCGGCGCGCGTCAGCAGCCGACCCAGCTCCAGCAGGTTGCGGTCTTCGAGGTGCGCGACGGTCTCGCCGGTCACCTGCCACGACTCGAGCAGCATCAGGGCCGACGTCAGCCCGCCCGCGTCGCGCTCGAGTCCGACGGACTCCCACAGGAGCGCTTGGATCTCGCCCCGGGAGACAGGCAGTCGCTCACCCGGGTCGACGGCCTCCACGTGGTGCTCGTCGACAGGGCGCGCGGACCGCTCGCTCCAGGGCGCGTCGGGGGTGTCGAGCGCGTCGGCGGCACGCCACGCGAACACGAGCGACTCCAGCAGCGAGTTGGAGGCGAGTCGGTTGGCACCGTGCACGCCGGTGCAGGCGGCCTCCCCGACCGCGAACAGTCCGCGGATGCTGGTGCGTCCGTCGAGGTCCGTCCGCACGCCGCCCATCCAGTAGTGGGCGGCAGGGGTCACCGGGATCGGATGGACCGCCCAGTCGAAGCCGTGCTCGCGGGTGACACGCGTGATGCCGGGGAAGCGCTCCGCGAGGAATCCTGCCCCGTGGGCCTGCTCCACCCCGGTCGCGTCGAGCATCACAGGCCGGCCGCCCTGTGCGGCCATCGCCGCGGCGATGCCCCGGGCCACGACGTCGCGGGGGGCGAGCTCGGCATCCGGGTGGACGTCGAGCATGAACCGACGCCCCTGCTCGTCGAGCAGCACGGCACCCTCGCCGCGAACCGCCTCCGAGACGAGAGGACTTCCCGGGACGGCGAGCGAGGTCGGGTGGAACTGGAAGAACTCGAGGTCGGCGAGCGCGGCGCCCGCTCGGTAGGCGGCCGCGATGCCGTCGCCGGTGGTGACGAGCGGGTTGGTGGTGTGCCGGAACAATTGCCCGGCGCCGCCGGAGGCCAGCACCACCGCATCCGCGTCAATGCGCACGTCGCGTCCCTCGGCGCCGATCACGTCGATGCCGACGACCCGGCGCCCCTCGGCGGTTTCGGCCACGACGAGGTCGCGCATGAAGGTATGTTCGTGAACCTCGACGGCGAGCGCACGGACCGCGCGCAGGAGCGCCACCTCGATCGCCAGCCCGGTGGCGTCGCCGCCGGCGTGGATGACGCGGCGGTTCGAGTGGGCCGCTTCGTGTCCGCGCGCCAGTTCGCCGTTCGCGAGGCGGTCGAATTCGACCCCGAGCGCCATCAACTCACGCACCCGCACGGGCCCCTCGGTGCACAGCACCTCGACGGCGGCGGGGTCGCAGAGTCCGGCGCCTGCCCGCAGGGTGTCGGCGATGTGCGAGGCGGCGGTGTCGTCGGGGAACAGCGCCGCGGCGATCCCGCCCTGCGCGTACTTGGTGTTCGACTCCCCCAGCTCGGCTTTCGTGACCAGCACCACGTCGTGATGCGCGCTGGCGCGGTACGCGGTGATCAGGCCCGCGATCCCGGTGCCGACGACGACGACGCGCATCAGCTCTTCGGCTTCGCGTCGAGCATCCGCTGCAGGGCGATCCGGGCATCGGCGGCGACGTCGTCCGGCACCTGGATGCGGTTGAGCGTCTCACCGTTCACGAGACCCTCGAGCACCCATGCGAGGTATCCGGGGTGGATGCGGTACATGGTGGAGCAGGGGCACACCACCGGGTCGAGGCAGAAGATGGTGTGCTGCGGGAATTCGGCCCCGAGCCGGTTGACCATGTTGATCTCGGTGCCGATGGCGAAGGTGGTGGGCTCCGTGGCGGCCGCGACGGCCTTGCGGATGTAGTCGGTCGACCCGGCTTCGTCGGCCGCGTCGACCACCGGCATCGGGCACTCGGGGTGCACGATCACCCGCACGTCGGGGTACTGGGCGCGCGCCTGGTCGATCTGGTCGACAGTGAAGCGCTTGTGCACCGAGCAGAAGCCGTGCCAGAGCACGACCTGCGCGTCGAGCAGTTCGTCGCCGGCATTGCCGCCGAGGGGCTTGCGCGGGTTCCACATCGGCATGCGCTCGAGCGGGACACCCATCTTCTTGGCGGTGTTGCGACCGAGGTGCTGGTCGGGGAAGAACAGCACCCGCTGGCCGCGCTCGAACGCCCACTCGAGCACGGTCTCGGCGTTGGAGCTGGTGCACACGATGCCGCCGTGCCGCCCGCAGAAACCCTTCAACGCGGCGGACGAGTTCATGTAGGTGACGGGGATGATCGGCACGCGTCCGTCGGCGTCGGGCTCCGTGCCGTAGAGGGCCTCCAACTGAGCCCAGCATTCCTCCACCGAGTCGATGTCGGCCATGTCGGCCATCGAGCATCCCGCGGCCAGGTTCGGCAGGATCACCTGCTGGTGCGGCTGGGCGAGGATGTCGGCTGTCTCCGCCATGAAGTGCACACCGCAGAAGACGATCGCCTCTGCGTTCGGCACGGTCTGGGCCGCGTTGGCGAGCTGGAACGAGTCCCCGAGGAAGTCGGCGTGCTGCACGACCTCGTCGCGCTGGTAGAAGTGCCCGAGCACCACGACGCGATCCCCCAGCGTCGCCTTCGCGGCGCGGATGCGGTTGTGCAGTTCCTCGGTCGACGCACGCTGGTACTCGGCCGGCAGGGCGCCCTGGCGCGGCGATCCCACGGGGATCACGTCGCCCATCGACGACCCCGGACCGTACTGGAGGAGTCCGTCGAGCTCCCACGGGGCCTTCGCGAGTGCCGGGCTGCAGGCCTCAGCCGCATCCCCGGCCGCGTTGCGCCCGGTGGTGCGGATGAGCTGGATGGTCTGATCGACGGATACCACGGTGGTTCTTCTCTCTCAGGGGGCGGCTCAGCGGATGCCGGCCGGAGTCAGGGGGCCGTTGTCGACGAGGTCGACGGTGGCGTCGTAGCGGTAGAGGCGCGGCGGTCGGTGCCGCCCGCCGGTGACGTGTTCGCCTGTGGGCACCACGGCGCGGCTCGCTTCGATCTGGCGACGGAAGTTCGCGGGGTCGAGGGGACGCTGCAGCACGATCTCGTGCACCTGGCGCAGTTCGGCGAGGGTGAAGGTGGCGCCGAGGAAGGCGTGCGCGATCCGCGAGTACTCGAGCTTGGTGCGCAGGCGCCAGAGGGCGTAGTCGACGATGAGGTTGTGGTCGAAGGCGAGTTGCGGGAGCTCGTCGGCCGGAAACCAGGCGACGTTCTCACCGACGAACGCCTGTTCGGCTTCGTCGCCGCGCACGAGTGCCCAGTAGACGATCGAGACGACGCGCCCCGACGGCGAGCGGTCGAGGTCGCCGAAGCAGTACAGCTGTTCGAGGTAGGCGGGCGCGAGCCCCGTGGTCTCGGCGAGTTTGCGCGCCGCCGTGGATGCGAGGCTCTCGTCGGCGTCTGCCGAGCCGCCAGGAAGCGCCCAGAGTCCGTCGAAAGGCTCACGCACGCGGCGCACCAGCGGGAGCGACAGCACGAGCCGACCCTCGGCATCCGGGCGCAGCGCGAAGATCACGGTCGAGACCGCGAGATCGATGCCGTTCGCCATGGGGACTCCTGTAAAGGTCAGCGTGACCAGAACAGAGTTTAGCACTAAAGGTCAGGCACACCCCAACTCACGCCCAGCCGGAGCGGATCAGCGCGTCAAGAGCCCCGCATCGAGGGTGAACTGCGCGCCGGTGGCGTAACGCGCCCGATCACTCACCAGGTAGCGCACGAGCTCCGCGACATCCGATGTCTCGATCCACGGCACGCCAGGCAGCAGATTGCCCGCGCTCCGCTCGGCGATCTCCCGCGGAGTCGCCCCCTCCAGCGCGGCGAGCCCGTCGTTCATCGGCGTGTCGACGCCGGTGGGATGGATCGACACCACCCGCACCCCGAACGGCGCCAACTCGATCGCCCACGCCTTCGTCAGGCCTGTCAGGCCATGCTTCGACGCCACGTAGTGCGACAAGCGATTGCCGCCGCGCAGACCCATCACGCTCGAATTGTTGACGATCACGCCGTGCGCCGAGCGCTTCAGGTATGGCACCGCCGCACGCGCCACGACGAACGGCCCCGTCAGATTGATGCCGATCATGGCATCCCATTCCGCATCCGACATGGATTCGAGTTCCGCGTACGCCACGATGCCCGCGTTGTTGATCAGGATGTCGATGCCCCCGAAGGCCTCGACCGCCGCGTCGACCGCACGCTGAACCGCGGCGGAGTCACGCACGTCGGCGAGTGCCGGGATCGCCCGCCCACCGGACTCGAGGATCTCGGCCACCAGCGTCTCGAGTTCCGCCGTGGTGCCCTGCGCGTACGCGGGGTAGGCGAGTTCGGCGCCCACGTCGAGAGCCACCACGGCGGCACCGTCGGCAGCCAACGCGGTCGCGATCGCGCGCCCCTGGCCGTGCGCCGCCCCGGTGACGAGCGCGACGCGACCGGCGAGCGGCGCCTCAGTCGACGCGCTCATCCCCCGGCTTCCGGAAGTCGTAGAGCACCTCGTCGAGTGGCACGCGACCGACCGTGTTGACCAGGTTGGTTGCCACCATGAGGCCGGCGAAGGCCACCAGGATGAGACGGAGTTTCGGCGAGAAGGCCTTTTCCAGGCGCGCGCGGAACGCGTCGTCGATCCCCGCGGGGTCCGTGGCGATCAGGCGCCCCCACTCGAGCAGCAGCTGCTCGGTCTCGGTCACCTGCGGGTTGTCGGGGTCGTCGCCCGACTCGATGAGGATTCGACGGAAGAACACCGAGCAGACGAGGCAGTCGTTGGCATCGGAGATCGCGTACGAGAACAGCGACACCGCCCGCTCGCCGATGTACGGCTCGAGCTCGTCTTTCAGCGTGTACCACTCCATGTAGGCGTCGAAGCTGGGCACATGACCCAGCAGGGTGCGTTTCATGTTCGTGATGCGGCCGCCGTGGAGTTCGACCTGGCGCTCGGCCGCGGCCAGCGCCTCAGCCGATAACTCGGCGTCCGGCGACATGGGCAGGAACGTCATGCGCTCAGCCTAGAACGCCGCAGGGATCCCGCCGCTACGCCGCGACACGGGACGCAACGCCCGTGATCGGCTGAACCTCGTCGAACACCCCACGGCGGATCGCCTGGAACACCTCGACGGCGGCCTCGGCGAGCCGCCCGTGGCCGGCGAGAACGGTGCGTCGCAGCTTGACGTCGTCGTGGATCGCCAGATCGGCGGCCGAATCGACGATCCGCGCCCCGAGCGAACGGGCCCAGGCGGCCGTCATGTCGGCCACCAGCGGGTCGGCCGACACCACGCGCACGTCGTCGCCACGCCCGAAAGGCCGAGCGCGGACGAGGGCACGCGCGATGAGTCCCGCCCCCAGGTAGCTGACGACCTGCTCGTCGGTGATCCAGCGCGGCACACCGAGCACGTCGCGCTGCTCCCGCAGGACGAGTTCTCCCAGCTCCTCGCCGGAATCCCGCCACGCGACACGGTCGCGCGGGGCGAAACCGTTCGTGTCGGGGCCGGCGGCATCCACGATGCCCACGACGAATCCGCGCCCACGCAGAGCGGGACGCAGGCGGAGGACGCCCGTGGTCGGGCGCGGGACGGCGATGCGGTTTGCACTCATATCGATGGGTGAAACGCGCGTCCCGGCGTGCGCATTCCCGAATGCACGCCGAGAGTTCCCTCAGAACACCTTGCCCGGATTGAGGATGCCTGCGGGGTCGAACAGCGCCTTGATCCCGCGCTGGAGCTCGTACGAGTCGTCGCCCAGCTCCTGCCGCAACCACCGCCTCTTCAGCACGCCAACACCGTGCTCACCGGTGAGCGTGCCTCCCAGGCGGAGGCACTCGCGGAACACCGCGTCGGCGGCCGCCCACACCTGCTCCGGCACCTCGGCATCCGGGCCCGCCCCGACCACGAAGTTGGGGTGCAGGTTGCCGTCTCCGGCATGCGCGACGGTCGGGATCGAGATGCCGAAGTCGCGTTCGATGCGACTGATCGCGGCGAACATCTTCGGGAGCGCGCTCCGCGGAACGGCCACATCCTCGATGAGCACGGTTCCCCGTCGCTCCATCGCCGGATGGAATGCCCGCCGGATCGCGAAGAGCTGCTCCCCCGCCTCCGCGTCGGCGGAGATGTCGACGATCCCGCCTCCGGCGCGGAGGAGCGCCGCGATCTCGGCGGCCTCCGTCTCCGAGGCGGCGCCGTCGGTGCGGATCAGCAGTTGCGCGCCACGACCGCCGAGGTCGGATCCCAGGTAGTCCCCGATCGCCTCGAGCGCCGAGGCGCCGAGCAGCTCCATCGCGGCAGGTCGCACGCCGCTGGCCGAGACGGCGGCCGACGCCGCGGCGGCTCGCTCGACGTCCGGGAACGCGGCGCTCAAGGTGATGACCGGACCCGCCACGAGCGGACGCAGGCGGACGGTGGCCTCGGCGATGATCCCCAGGGTGCCCTCGGATCCGATGAACAGCGCGGTGAGGTCGTAGCCGGTGACCCCCTTCACTGTGCGGCGTCCCACCTCGAGCAGTCGACCGTCGGCGAGGACGACCTTCAGGCCGATCACGGCTTCCCGGGTGACTCCGTACTTCACGCACATGAGACCGCCCGCGTTGGTCGCGATGTTGCCGCCGACGGTCGAGATCGCGCGACTGGCGGGGTCGGGCGCGAACCACAGGCCGTGCTCGGCGACCGCCTCGTTCAGGTCGCCGTTGAGCACGCCGGGTTCGACGACGGCGAGTTCATCGTCGCGGGACACCTCGAGCACGCGGTTCATCCGGAGCGTGGAGACGATCAACTCCCCAGCACCGCCGACGGCGCCACCCGCGAGGCCGGTACCCGCGCCGCGAGGTACCACCGGCACACGGTGGGCGCTCGCCCAGCGCAGCGCGGTCTGGACGTCGGCGATCCCCCGCGCTTCGACGACGGCGAGCGGCGCGGATGCGGTGCGCAGACCGGACTTGTCGGTGCGCATCGCATCGAGCAGGGCCTCGTCGGTGACGACGGCGGCTCCGAGTGCCGCCCGCAGCTCATCCAGCATGCCCTGAGGTTAGCCCGTGGGTGATGTCCGATTCCCGCTGGTGAACGTCGGATGCGGGTGCGAGGGTGGACAGGTGAGCGACCATGACACCCTCTTCGCAACCCGGTATCGGGCACTGTCGTCGCGGGACTCCCGATTCGACGGTCAGTTCATCGCCGGGGTGCACACCACCGGCATCTACTGCCGCCCGAGCTGCCCGGCCACGACCCCGAAGCCTGGCAACGTCAGCTTCTACCGCACCGCGGCCGCCGCGCACGAAGCCGGACTCCGGGCCTGCAAACGGTGCCAGCCCGACGCCGTACCCGGCTCGCCCGACTGGAACCTGCGGGACGACCTCGCCTCCCGCGCGATGCGGCTCGTACAAGACGGCGTGGTCGAGCGCGACGGTGTCGACGGGCTCGCGCGCCGACTCGGGTACTCGAGCCGCCACCTCACCCGGGTGCTCACCGCCGAACTCGGCGCCGGGCCCCTCGCCCTCGCCCGAGCACACCGCGCGCAGACCGCCCGCACCCTGCTCGCCTCCACCGAGCTGCCGATCGCCGACATCGCCTTCGCCGCCGGATTCGGCAGCCTGCGGCAGTTCAATGACACCATCGCCGCCGTGTACCAGGCCACGCCCACCGAACTGCGGGCGCTCAGCCGCCGCGGTCAGCACGGCACGGGCGTCACGGATGCCGCCGGCAGCCTCACCCTCCGCCTGCCGGCGCGCGCCCCGATCGACCGAGACGGACTGCTGCGCTTCTTCGCCGACCACGCCGTCCCCGGACTCGAGACCGCCGACGAGACCACCTTCGCGCGCCCCCTGGAACTCCCCGGCGGTACAGCCCGGGTCGAGGTGCGCCCTGACCCGCAGGGCGCGGGCTTCCTCAGCACCGTGCGTCTCGCGCGTCTCGGCGACGTGGGAACCGCCGTCACGCGTCTGCGTCGAGCTTTCGACCTCGACGCCGACTCTGCGGCGATCGATTCCGCCCTGTCGACCGACCCGGTGCTCGCACCGCTCGTCGCCGCGATCCCCGGCATCCGCATCGCGGGCGCCTTCGACCCCGTCGAGGCGCTGTTCCGCACCCTGGTGGGGCAGCAGATCTCGGTCGCCGCAGCGCGCACCGCCCTCGGCCGCGTCGTCGACGGCATCGGAGACGGGCGCTTCCCCGATGCTGTGGTGATCGCCGAACGCGGGCGCGAGGTGCTGCGGGGGCCCGCGGTCCGCATCGACGCGATCGTCGGGATCGCGGAAGCCGTCGCCGAGGGGCGTCTGGTGCTCGACATCGGCATGCCCGTGGCCGAGTTCCGCGCCGCGCTTCTCAGCCAGCGAGGAATCGGCCCGTGGACCGCCGACTACCTTGCCATGCGCGCACTCGGGTCACCCGACGTGCTGCCTGTCGACGACCTCGTGATCCGGCAGAGCGCGGAAGCCCTCGGACTGCCCGCGACGCGGGCGGGTCTCGCCGCCCACGGAGAACGCTGGTCCCCGTGGCGCAGCTACGCCGCCCTTCACCTCTGGCGTGCCCGGCCCGCACGCGTGCGCGGCGAGCGTACGCTGACGCCATGACGACCGTCTCGGTGGTGATCCCCGCGCGCGACGACGCCGAGATGCTCAGCCGCTGCCTCGCAGCCCTCGCCGCACAGACACGCCTCGCCGACGAGATCGTGGTCGTCGACAACGGAAGCGCCGACGACTCCGCCGACATCGCCCGCGCAGCGGGCGCCGTGGTCGTATCTGAAGCGATCCCCGGGATCCCGCGCGCGTCCTCGGCCGGCTACGACGCCGCATCCGGCGACCTCATCGCACGCCTCGATGCCGACAGCCTGCCCGCGCCCCAGTGGATCGCCTACGCCGTCGAGCGGTTCGAGCGCGACAGCACCCTCTCGGTCCTCACCGGGATCGGCGACTTCTACGGCTCCACCCCGATCGTGCACACGCTCGGTCGGGTCGTGTACCTCGGCGGCATGCTGGTCTCGATGACGCCGTACCTCGGGCACCCCCCGATCTTCGGCTCCAACTTCATCATGCGGCGCTCGGTGTGGGAGGAACTCGCCGGCGAGGTGCATCGCACCCAGCGGGAGATCCACGACGACCTCGACCTCAGCCTCCACATCAAGCCCTGGATGCGGGTCGAGTACGACCCGGAGTTCCGAGTCGGTATCTCCGCCCGACCGTTCGCCACCTTCTCCGGGCTGCGTCGGCGCGTCAGCTGGGTGGTGCCGACGCTCCGCAATCATTGGCCTGACGACTCCCCCTGGGCGAGACGTGCAGCCCGCCGACGCTGGCAGGCGCATGAACGCGACGAGCGACGTCGCGCCTAGGCCGCGCGGGCCTGCCCGAACAGGGCGAGCATGTCGCGCACCAGCTGATGCGGAGTCGTCTCGCACGGGCTGTGCCCGGTGTCGTAGACGGCAAGGCGCGCCCCCAGGCGATCGGCCAGCAGCGCGTAGCGCTCCACCGGCCACAGGTCGTGGCTGCTGGTCGCCACCAGCGTCGGCACGCCCGTCGCACGGACGTCCGCCGCGGCATCCGGGGCGACCTTCATGAGGCGCACGATGTCGTCGACGCACTCGCGGCGCGTGAACGCGAACCGGGACCGCACGAACGCCAGACGGGACGGCCCCACCCGGTTCTTGTTCGTGACGATGCCCCAGATCATCAGCCCCGCGCCCTGCCGTGGGGTGAGGAAACGCGACAGCCACCCGATGCGCTTCACGTAGCGGTACGAATTCGCCGGATCGGGCGGCGTGGTGAGCAGGGTGAGGCTTCGCACCAGCTCCGGGTGTCGCGCCACGACGAGCTGGGCGACGATCCCCGCGAACGAGTAGCCGAGAAGATGGGCCGGCGCCCCCGCCTCCAGGAAGGCCACCAGATCGTCGACGAAGAGCGGGTAGTCGAACCGCTCGCCCGGGGGCGGGCCGGCGGTGGCGGATGCGTAGTTGCCCGCCAGGTCGTAGCTCTGTACGAAGTACCCGGCCTCGGCGAGCAGCGGGGACATCAGCACGAAATCCTCCTTCGACCCCGTCGCCCCCGGCACCATCACGACCCGCGGATGCGTCGGATCGCCGAGCGAGACCACCGCCAGTGGGCCGCTCGGCGCCTCGAACACCGACGCGACGGCGCCCTCGGCGGGGACCGCCCAGTCGATCTCGCCGATCGCAGCGTCACGCCGCGCCGCGTCGTCGGCGGCCGCCGAGGAACGCGCATCGTGGACGGTCACCGGCCCACGATATCCGGCACCGCCCCCCCGAGGGCCGTAGCATGCCGACATGGCCGCTGACGACGATGCACTGCCGGGCGACGGGCGCGACGAGACCGAGGCCGAGCGCCTCGACCGCAACTGGAACGAGATCCTCCAGGAACTGCGGGTCGTGCAGACCGGAACGCAGATCCTCATGGGATTCCTGCTGACCGTCGCCTTCCAGCAACGGTTCGAAGACCTCGACCGGTACCAGGTGACGGTCTACCTCGTGCTGGTGGCCCTGGCGTCGCTCGCCACGATCCTCGCGCTCACCCCCGTGAGCCTGCACCGCGCCCTCTTCCGGCGGCAGGCGAAACCGCAGCTGGTCCGCTCCTCGAACGTCCTCCTGAGGGCGACCCTCGTCGCCGTGCTGCTGACCCTGGCCGGCACCGCGATGCTCATCTTCGACATCGTCGCCGGGCACCCCGCAGGCTTCGTGGCCGGTGCGATCGTGCTCGTGCTCGGGGTGGTGGCGTGGTTCCTCGCTCCGGCCGGCATCCGGGTCCGCAACCGCGGCGACGACTGATGGACGACCTCACCCGTCGCGCGCTCGACGCTGACGACCCGGGGACGCCGGGCCGACTCCCCCGGGGCAGTTGGCGTCTGGCCGTCCGGCGCGCCTGGCACGGGTTCGTGCGCCACCGCGGCATCGACGCCGCAGCCGCCCTCACCTTCTTCACGACGGTCGCCGCGTTCCCCGCCGCGCTGGCATTCGTGTCGGCGTTCGCACTGACGAGCAACCGGGAGCGGGCGGTCGACGACCTTGTCGCCGTCGCGAGCACGCTGCTGCCGGATGACGTGGCCGAGTCGTTCGGCGACGCGATCCGTCAGCTGCTGCAGCTCGAGAACCCGGGCATCGCCCTCGCGATCGCCCTCGTCCTGCTGCTGTGGACCGCATCCGGGTACGCGACCGCGTTCGGCCGCGCCGTGAACGCCGTCTACGAGGTGCAGGAGGGGCGACCGTTCTGGGCGTTCCGGGCACGCATGCTGCTCGTCGCGATCGTGCTCGTCATCCTGGCGGCGCTCATCGTGCTGGCGCTGCTCGCGACACCGCAAGCCACCGACGACATCCTGGGTCGGCGCGGCCTGGCACCCGTCGTCGCCACGGTGTGGAACTGGCTGCGCTGGCCGCTGCTCCTGCTACTCACGCTGCTGTTCGCCGCCGTGCTCTACACCTCCACCCCGAACGTGCGGCACCAGAAGATCGTGTGGGCGAGTGTCGGCTCGGCGTTCGCGATCGGAGTGTGGGCGCTCGCGACCGCCGGCTACGCGCTGTACGTGACGATCATCGGCGCCTACGGGGCCATCTACGGCTCCATCGGCGTGCTACTCGTCGCCCTACTGTGGGCGTACCTCACCAACATCGCCCTCGTGGCGGGCGCCGAACTGGACGCCGAGTTCGTGCGCCTGCGGCAGCTGGCCCGCGGGATCCACGCGGACGAGACGATCCGCTTGCCCGTGCGCGACACCAGTCGCGACCACTGGATCGCGCGGCAACGCGACGCCGACGTCGCCGACGCCCGCCGCATCCGGGAGCAGGCCGGACAAGACGAGTAGCACCGGATCGCGCGGAGGGGAACCCCCTTGAGCGCGCCGTGGGCGCGCGGTCGGCTAGGAGCATGGCCGACACCACGATCCAAAACCCGGTTACCCGCTACCGCACGGACGGCTTCCCGAAGCAGGAACAGGACCAACCGGGGCTGACCTCACGCACCGAGCCGGCACCCGACCACGGCGAGGAGAGCTACCGCGGCTCCGGGCGCCTCACCGGCATGCGGGCGCTGATCACCGGAGGCGACTCCGGCATCGGGCGCGCCGTGTCGATCGCCTACGCCCGGGAAGGCGCCGACGTCGCGATCTCCTACCTCCCGGAGGAGCAGGAGGACGCGGAGGACACAGCGCGGCACATCGAGGAGGCGGGCCGCACCGCCCTGCTGCTGCCCGGCGACGTGCGGTCCGAGCAGCAGTGCCGCGAGCTCGTCGAACGCACCGTGGCCGAACTCGGCGGGCTCGACATCCTGGTGCTGAACGCCGCGTACCAGGAGAACCGCGACGGGCTCGAGAACATCCCCACGGAGGAGATCGAGCGGGTCTTCGACACGAACCTCTTCGCGCCCATGTGGACCGCCCGCGCCGCCATCCCCCACCTCAAGCCCGGATCGTCGATCATCACGACGTCATCCATCCAGGCCTTCAACCCGGCGCCGAAGCTCATCGACTACGCGATGACGAAGGCGGCGCAGGTCGCCTTCACCAAGGCGCTCGCCCAGCAGCTCGGATCGCGAGGGGTGCGCGTGAACGCGGTGGCCCCGGGGCCCATCTGGACCCCGCTGATCCCGGCGACCAGCTGGCCGGACTCCCTGCCCGAGTTTGGCCAGGACACGCCCCTCGGACGCGCCGGACAGCCCGCCGAATTGGCTCCGGCGTACGTCTTCCTCGCTTCCGCGGAGGCGTCCTACGTCTCCGGTGCGATCGTGCCCGTCACGGGCGGAAAGGGGCTCTGATGCCCGGATCACGGAACAACTCACTCAAAGACCCGAAGCTCTACGAGGAGCTGCGGGACGAAGGCAACAGCAAAGAGAAGTCGGCGCGCATCTCCAACGCCATCGCGGCGCGTGGGGCCAAGAGCGTCGGCAGGAAAGGCGGGGAGTCCGGATCGTACGACGACTGGACGGTCTCCGACCTGCGGAAGCGGGCCAAAGAGCTCGGAATGTCGGGATACTCCGGCAAGAAGAAGGCCGAACTGATCGGCCTCCTTCGCCATCACTGATCCCGGCGGTCGCCCCCGCCCCGACGTTCCTGCAGCTTGCGCAGCCACCGCGGGTGGTCTCCGACGATGCCCTGCTCGTCGCGCGCTTCGACCTCCAGGCCGTAGTACTCGCCGATCCGGTCGACGAACTGCGCGCGCTCCGCCTTCGCGTACGCCCTGCGTTCCCGAGTGAACGCGACCGCGGTCGACCAGCAGATGAGCAGCATCACCACGCTGAACGGCAGCGCGATCGCGATCGCCGCCGTCTGCAGGGCCTTCAGACCGCCGGCGAGTAGCAGGGCGATCGCCAGAGTCGCCGTCACGACGACGAAGAAAGTGCGGATCCACCGCTTCGGATTCAGTTCGCCGCCGGTGGCGATCATGCCCATCACGAGCGCCCCGGAGTCAGCGGAGGTGACGAAGAAGATGGCGATCAGCAGCAGGGTTCCGGCGCTGACCACGGCGGTGCCGGGAACGTGCTGCAGGAACTGGAACAGGGCCGCCTGCAGGTCGACGACGCCGTCGGTCGACAGCGTGCCCGGGTCGCTCATCTCGATGGCGAGCGCCGACCCGCCCAGCACCGCGAACCAGAGGATCCCGATCAGCGTCGGAACCAGGATCACGCCCGCGACGAACTGCCGCACGGTGCGGCCCTTCGAGATGCGCGCGATGAAGATGCCGACGAACGGCGCCCACGAGATCCACCAGCCCCAGTAGAACGACGTCCATGACGCCTGCCAGGCCTCCCCCTCCGCCCCTTGGAACGCACCGGTGTTGAACGAGAGCCCCACGAAGTTCTGCACGTAGAACCCCATCGACTGCACGAACTCCCGCAACAGGAACTCCGTCGGCCCGACGACCAGCAGATACACCACCAGCAGGCCCGCCATCACCAGGTTGATGTTCGACAGCCACTTCATCCCCTTGCTCACCCCCGAGAGCACCGAGAGCAGAACGAACACCGAGATGATCAAGATGATGACCACTTGCGTGGTCTCGTCGGGGTGGGCGATCCCCGCCACATCCAGGCCCGCGCTGATCTGCAGTACTCCGAGCCCGAGCGAGGTGGCGACTCCGAACAGGGTGCCGACGAGGGCGATCACGTCGACCGCGTGGCCCCATCCGCCCTCCACCCGCTTGCCGAGGAGCGGTTCGAGCGTCCAGCGGATCGAGATCGGCCGGTGCCGCCGATGGATGGCGTAGGCGAGCGCCAGCCCGATCACCACATAGATCGACCAGGCGTGTACGCCCCAGTGCAGATACGTCTGGCCGAGGGATGCCTGCGCGAGTTGCGCCGAGGTGCCCGCGACCCCGGGACGCGGGTCGACATAGTGGCTGAGGGGCTCACTCACCCCGTAGAAGACCAGACCGATGCCCATCCCCGCGGCGAAGAGCAACGAGAACCACGACATGAGCGAGAACTCGGGCTCGTCGTCGTCGCGCCCGAGCTTGATGTCGCCGAACCTGCTGAACCCGAGGAACAGGCTGAACGCCACGAACGCGGCGGCGATGAGCACGTAGTACCAGTTGAAGGCATTGACGATCGTGGACTGGATCGCGCCGAAGGCGGCCTCGGCCGCGTGCGGGGCGATCAGCGTGAACGCCACGAACGCGACCACGATGACGGCGGCGGGCCAGAACACCCATCGCTGGAAGGCGGGCTGCGTACGCCGCGGCCGCGAGACAGGTTCCTGATGGTCCTCAGTTCCGCTCATCCGTCCACGGTAGCCACGTCACGGGCCCGCCGGTGAACCCGTGTACCCCGGCGGCCTCAGTAGATGAAGATCGGGAACCACTCGGGATTGTGCGCGTGCACGATCGCGAGGAAGACGATCGCGTCGAACAGCAGGTGCACGGCGAGCACGTAGCCGAGCGAACGGGTGCGGGCGAACAGGTAGCCCTGCAGCAGCGCGAACGGGAACGTCAAAAGCGGACCCCAGGAGCGGTAGCCCAGTTCCCACAGGAACGACACGAAGATGACCGCCTGGATGAGGTTCGCCTGCAGCACCGGGAAGTGGCGCCGCAGTAGAGCGAAGCAGGTGCAGATGAAGAACAGCTCGTCCCAGGTGCCCACGGCGTTCACGCCCACGAAGAAGCGCGCAAGCTCGGACAGATCGGTGATGTGCGGCCAGTTCTGGTACGCCCCCGAACGGATGAAGTAGAACGGCAGGATCAGCCAGCCGAGCACCGGCACCGCCACCAGGTAGGCGATCTCGAGGCGGGTCTTCTTCTGCCGGCTGCGCCACGGGAACCGGATCGCGTGCCGCTTCAGCAGGAACCGGTCGAGCAGGAACGGGGTCGCCACGGCGAGGGTGAGCACGATGCCGATCCGGAAGAACGAGCCCCACGCCACATCCGCCTCGACCGACGTCGACGACACGATCGCGATGCCGATACCGATGAGGGTCAGGTCGACGCCGAGCTCCCGGTCCATCCACCAGGCGAGACCGACCGCCGCGACGAGCACGAGGTGACCCCAACCGGGGAGCTGGAATCCGAACAGCAGCAGCGCGGACGCCGCCACACCGATCGCGGGGATGAGAGCCCGCCTGCTCCAGGGTTCGACGAGGCTCTCCACTCCCCCAGCTTGCCAGGTCGCTAGGCGGAGGCCTTCTTCTTCGCGGGCGCCTTCTTCGCCGGCGCCTTCTTCTTGGCCGGCGCGGCATCGCCTCGACGCTTCTCGACACTGCGTTTGAGGGCATCCATCAGGTCGAGTACCTCGCCGCCGCCCTCCGTCTCACGACCGAAGGTCGCCTCCGTGTCGAGCGCGTCACCCTGCTCGAGCTTCGCCTCGATGAGGGTGCGCAGCTGCTCTTGATAATCGTCGGTGAACTTCTCCGGCGTGAAATCGGACGCGAAGCTCTCGACCAGTTGCTTCGACATCTTCAGTTCGGCGTCGGTGATACTCGGGGACTCGTCGAGCTCGGGGAATCGCGCCTCCCGCACCTCGTCGTCCCAGAGGAGCGTCTGCATGGTGAGTACCCCGTCACGCACCCGCAATGCCGCGAGCCGGGTCTTCTGCCTCAGGGCGAACTTGACGATCGCAGTGCGATCCGACTCCTCCAGCGTGCGCATCAGCAGCACGTACGCCTTCGTCGACTTCGAGTCCGGGGAGAGGTAGTAGCTCTTCTCGAACATGATCGGGTCGATCTGCGCCGTCGGCACGAACTCGACCACGTCGATGTCCTTACTGCGCTCCACGGGAAGTGACGACAGGTCGTCGTCGGTGAGGATCACCGTCTGCTCGCCGTCGACGTACGCCTTCGCGATGTGTTCGTAGTCGACCGTCTCGCCGTCGATCTCGCACACCCGCTTGTAGCGGATGCGTCCGCCGTCGGCGTCGTGCACCTGATGCAACGAGACGTCGTGGTCTTCGGTGGCCGAGTACAGCTTCACCGGCACGTTCACGAGCCCGAAGCTGAGCGAGCCCTTCCAGATGGAGCGCATCTCGCCATTGTTCCGCCGAATGTTGACGCTGTACACCCCGTGGACGCTGGGAAGTCGCGCCGGTAGAGTGACGCGGATGACACCCCCGTCGAAGTCCTCCGCCGAACAGTACGTCAGCGTCGGCGGACATCGGCTGCGGCTCACGAGTCTTGACAAGGTGCTCTACCCCGAGACCGGGACCACCAAGGCGGAGGTCATCGACTACTACTCGAGGGTCGCGGATGCGCTGATCCCCCACGCCCGCGACCGCGCCGCCACCCGCAAGCGGTGGGTTTCGGGCGTCGGCACCGCCGACAAGCCGGGCCAGGTGTTCTTCGAGAAGAACCTGCCCGACTCGGCGCCGTCCTGGGTGGCCCGACGCGACATCCAGCACTCGGACCACGTCAACACGTACCCGCTGGTCAACGACCTCCCCACCCTCATCTGGATCGCGCAGCAGAACGCCCTCGAGGTCCATGTGCCGCAATGGCGCTTCGGCCGCAACGGCGCCCGGAAGAACCCTGACCGCATGGTGCTCGACCTCGACCCCGGCGAGGGCGCCGGACTCGCGGAATGCGTCGAGGTCGCCAAACTGGTGCGCGCCATCCTGCGCGACATCGGACTCGACCCCCTGCCTGTCACCAGCGGCAGCAAAGGCATCCACCTGTATGCCGCCCTCGACGGACGCCAATCGAGCGACGAGGTGTCGGCGGTCGCCCACGAGTTGGCGAGATCTCTCGAAGCCGACCACCCCGACCTCGTGGTCAGCGACATGAAGAAAGCGGATCGCGTCGGCAAGGTCCTGCTCGACTGGAGCCAGAACAACGGCAGCAAGACCACGATCGTGCCGTACTCCCTCCGCGGGCGGCTGCGCCCCACCGTGGCGGCGCCGCGCACCTGGCGCGAACTGCTGGCGCCCGGGCTGCGTCAGCTGGAGTTCACCGAGGTGCTGGAACGCCTGCGGAAGAAGGGAGACCCGCTCGCCGAACTCTCGGCGAGCCATCCACCTGGGCGGTGAGGTGGACGAGCGTCTGAGCACCTACCGCTCGATGCGCGACGGCGCGAAGACACCGGAACCGATGGGCGGAACCGGCTCCGAGGGTTCCGACTCGCCCATGTTCGTCATCCAGGAGCACCACGCCACCCGCCTGCATCACGACTTCCGGCTCGAGCGTGACGGGGTGCTCGTGTCGTGGGCGCTCCCCAAAGGTCTCCCCACCGACCCCGGCGTCAACCATCTGGCGGTGCAGACCGAGGATCACCCGATCGAGTACGGCTCGTTCGAGGGGACCATCCCGAAAGGCGAATACGGCGCCGGCACCGTGACGATCTGGGACACCGGCACCTACGAGCTCGAGAAGTGGCGCGAGGGCAAGGAGGTCATCGCGACCATTCACGGGAAGAACCACGGATCGCACCGCCTCGCGCTCATCCGCACCGGAGGCGACGACGAGAAGTCGACCTGGCTCATCCACCTGATGAAAGACCAGACCCCGCATCCGGAGCACGACGGGTCGGAGCCGTACCGCAAGCCGCTGTCCACCTCGCCCGGAAGGGGGCTCCGGCGCGGCAAGACCGTCGTCGGCTCGCGGCGGACGGCGGGGGTCATCCACCCGATGCTGGCCACCTCCGCTGAGCCGTCGGAACTACGCGACCGCAGCGGATGGCGCTACGAGATGAAATGGGACGGCTTCCGCGCGATCGCCCGCATCACCGGCGACGAGGTGACTTTCACCTCGCGCAACGGCCTCGACCTGACACCCACCTATCCGGAGCTGACGGCACTCGCCGGCGCCGTACGCGGGGATGCGGTGCTCGACGGTGAGATCGTCGCCCCGGACGAGAACGGTGTGCCCCGCTTCGCGCGGATGCAGCAACGTGCCGGCCTCACCTCGCCGCGCGACGTGGATCGCGCGCGCCGGGCAGTCCCCGTGAAGCTCTACCTTTTCGACCTGCTCGAAGTGGACGGCGAATCCCTCGCCGCTCTGCCCTACAGCGAGCGTCGTGCCCGCCTCCAGAAGCTCGTGAAACCGGGCGAGCATGTGGTCGTCCCGCCGGACGCGGGTGACGATCTCGACGCGGCGCTCGCCACCAGTCTCGAACTGGGACTCGAGGGCGTGATGGCGAAACGTGTCGACTCGCCGTACCGGCTCGGGCGCCGCAGTCGCGACTGGCTGAAACTCAAACACACGCTCACCCAGGAGGTCGTGGTCGGCGGATGGCGGCGCGGCAACGGAGCACGCGCCGACACGGTCGGATCGCTGCTCGTCGGCGTGCCCGACGGCGGCGTCCTGCGCTACGCGGGCCGGGTGGGGTCGGGGTTCAGCGACCGCGACCTCGACCGGCTGCGCGAGCGGATGGACTCCCTCGCCACCCCGCAGCCGCAGCTCGTCGGCGTGCCCCGGGAAGACGCGCGCGACGCATCCTGGGTCGTCCCGGAGCTCGTGGGTGAGGTCGAGTACGGCGAGGTCACCCCCGACGGCCGCCTGCGTCACCCGGTGTGGCGCGGATGGCGTCCCGACAAGTCCCCCTCGGAGGTGCGCTGGGAGCGCACAATGGACTGAGGAGAGGAGCTTCGCATGGACCGCGACACCATCGACTACGAACCGAACTCCGACGACGAGCGTCCGGTGCAGCTCGACGAGGACGAGCCGTCGCCTCCCCCCACCCTCGACCCCGAGGAACGGGTCGAAGAGGAGGGTGACGACGACCCCGGTCTCGACGACGAGCGCGTCGTCGAGTAGCCGCTACTCGACGATCTTGCCGACCACCACCGGGATGGTGGCGGTGACCGGCACGATCCCCGACAGGCGCTCCGGCGCGAGAACCCGCGCCACCTCGTCGGAGGTCATCAGCCCGCGCCCCACGACCAGGTCCGCGATCGACGCGTTCGTGGTGAGGGCGGTGTGCGCGAGCGCCGCCGACTCGGTGTACCCGATGTACGGCGTGAGAGCGGTGACGACGCCCACGCTCGACGCCACCTGGCCGGCCAGGCGCGCCTCGTTGGCGGTGATGCCGTCGACGCAGTTGATGCGCAGCGTGCGGCACGCGTTCGTCATCCAGGCGAGCGACTGCAGGATCGAGTGCGCGATCACCGGCTCGAAGGCGTTGAGCTGCAGCTGCCCCGCCTCGGCCGCCGCCGTCACCGTCGCATCCGCCCCGATGACGCTGAAGGCGACCTGGTTCACCACTTCCGGGATCACCGGGTTCACCTTGCCGGGCATGATCGACGACCCCGCCTGGCGCGCCGGAAGGCTGATCTCGCCGAGGCCCGCCTGCGGTCCGCTGGACAGCAGCCGCAGGTCGTTGCAGATCTTCGAGAGCTTCACGGCCGCCCGCTTCAATGTCCCCGACAGCGTCATGAAGATGCCGGCATCCGCGGTCGCCTCGATGAGGTCGGGAGCCGTCTCCTGCGGGATGCCGGTGACCTCCTCGAGGTGGCGACGCACCGCCTCCGCGTAGCGCGGGTCCGCGGTGATGCCCGTGCCGATCGCCGTCGCACCGAGGTTGATCTCATTCAGCCACGGGACCACTTCGGAGAGGCGGTCGAAGTCTTCTGCGAGGGTCGTCGCGAACCCCGCGAACTCCTGCCCGAGCGTCATCGGCACCGCGTCCTGCAGCTGGGTGCGCCCGACCTTCAGCACGTGGGCGAACTCGTGCCCCTTGGTGCGGAAACTGGCGGTGAGTCGCGCGTGCTCCTCGAGGAGACGCTGCACACCGAACACCATCGCGAGTTTGATGGCCGTCGGGTAGACATCATTGGTCGACTGGCTGCGGTTGACGTCGTCGATCGGGTGGAGGTGCCCGTAGGCGCCTTTCTCGAAACCGAGCGCCTCGAGGGCCGCATTCGCGATCACCTCGTTGGTGTTCATGTTGGTGCTGGTGCCGGCACCGCCCTGGATGACGCCGACCACGAACTGATCGTGCAGCTCCCCCGCGACGATCCGCTCGCAGACGGCGTCGATCGCATCCGCCTTCACCGGGTCGAGCACGCCCAGTTCCTTGTTGGCGCGCGCCGCGGCCTGCTTCACGCGGGCCAACGCGCGGACGAGGTCGGGATAGTTCGAGATCGCCCGTCGCGTGATCGGGAAGTTCACCAGCGCGCGCGCCGTGTGAACCCCCCAGTAGACGTTCGCGGGGATCTCGAGGCTGCCGAGCGAGTCGGTCTCGGTTCGGGTGGGGCCGGCGCCGGTGAGCAGATCCCGGGCGCTCGACGGCCCGGTGGTGACGTGATGTTCGTCACCCTCGATGAACTGCTCGGAGGCGATCAGACCGGTCGTGTCGGACATCACACATCTCCTTCGATGGGGTGTGATGCGAGTCTATGACGAGTCAGCGCGTGAAGATCGTGATGAGGTGGTCGCCCACGATCACGTACAGCCCGAACAGCACCAGCAGGCCGCAGAGCACGAACATCACCACCGAGACGGGACGACGCCAGCGGGCCTCACCGTCGGCCATCCGCAGGCCAAGCGAGAACAGGACGACGCCCACGCACGCCGAGACGAGCGACGCGAGGAACACCGCCACGAAGGAGCCCCACTCGATCATCGGCGTGCCTTCCGTCGCTTCGGCCGCACGAAGACGCCCGGTTCGGGTTGATGCAGGTTGCGGTGGTCGACCTGGCTGCGACGCGACCAGAGGAAGATGCCGGTGATCGCGGTGACGGCGAGGGCGACATCGATGATGACGCCCCAGGTGCCGAACGACGCGATGAACGCCGCGAGGGCCCCGACGGCACCCGCTGCGGGGATCGTGATCAGCCAGCCGAGGCCGATGCGGCCGGCGGTGCGCCACCGCACCGACGCACCCTTGCGCCCGATGCCGGTGCCGATCACCGAGCCCGACGCGACCTGCGTGGTGGACAACGCGAACCCGAGGTGGCTCGACGCGAGGATCGTGGCGGTCGTGGCGGCCTCGGCGGCGAACCCCTGAGCGGGCTCGACCTCGGTGATGCCGCGTCCCATGGTGCGGATGATGCGCCAGCCGCCCGAGTAGGTGCCGGCGGCGATCGCGATGGCACAGGACGCGATCACCCAGAACTCGGGGCCACTGCCCGGCTCCTGGAATCCGGCTGCGATCAGGGTGAGCGTGATCACACCCATCGTCTTCTGGGCGTCGTTGGTGCCGTGGGCCAGCGACACCAGGCTGGAGGTGAAGATCTGGCCCTTCTTGAATCCGTCGCGCTCCCGCTTGCGGGTGATCGCGAACGCGAGCTTCGTGGCCAGGAACGAGACGAAACCGGCGGTGAGCGGGGCGAGGATCGCGGGGATCAGGATCTTCGACACCAGCACCCCGCCGTCGATCGCCGCGAGGCCGGCTCCCACGATCGTCGCGCCGATCAGGCCACCGAACAGAGCGTGGCTCGAGGATGACGGAAGCCCCAGAAGCCAGGTGATCAGGTTCCAGACGATCGCACCGATCAGCCCGGCGAGGATGAGGACCGGGGTGATCTGCACCCCGTCATCTCCCTCTTTGATCAGGCCGCCCGAGATGGTCTTGGCGACCTCGGTGCTGAGGAACGCCCCGACGAGGTTGAGGACCGCCGCGATGGCGACAGCGACCTTCGGTTTGAGGGCACCGGTCGCGATGGGGGTGGCCATCGCGTTGGCCGTGTCATGAAAGCCGTTGGTGAAATCGAAGAACAAGGCCAGCGCGATGACGAGCGCGACCAGAATCAGGGGGTCCACTGGGGGCAATCCTCACACGTCGGAGAACGTCGGGCAACTCGCAGGTGAACGCCCGGTGAACGGGGTACAGATCACCCGCGGATCGGGTGGCAGACAGCGCCGAAACCCCCGGAATGGGGAATGGAGGCGGTCTGCGGACGCCCCCTAGCATCCGGATCAGGGGTCGGACCCGGACCGACAGGAGAAGCAGCGCGTGCGCTCGAAGAGAGTGCTGGGCGCGATCGCGCTCATCGCGATCGTCGTCGCAGCGATCAGTTTCGCCGTGGTCGATGTGTCGACCTCGGCAGCGAGCGGCTGCCTCGACTCGGTCGCGCCCTGCACCGAGAAGCAGGTACCTCCGATGGCCGTGATCGCCGCGGTGATCGGGGCGATCGCCCTCATCGCCGCCGTCATCCCGACGGTCACCTGGCTCGTGCACGCGTTCTCGTCGCAGCACGCCGCCAAGCACACGGATGTGGACTATTCGCGACTCCCCACCGCGCCGGTGCGCGACGAGGACGAGTTCACAGTCGGTTGAGGCCGGCCACCCGCACCACCGCCGCACCCTCGGCACGTGACGCGTCGAGATCGACGGTCGCGTCGATCCCCCAATCGTGGTCGCCTGCCGGGTCGTCGATGATCTGACGCACCTGCCAGGCGTCCGAGGTCTCGCGGATGATCAGGCGGGCGGCGCTGCGCGCATCCGCGGCCGTACCGATGGAGTCGTGTTCGGCGTAGTAGTCGTCGAGCGCGTCGGGCCACCCCGCGTCCGGGTCGAGGGCGACGAGGTCGTCATCGGCCTGCCGCGCGGCCAGTTGGACCCTCCGCCACAGTTCGTTCCGCACCAGCACCAGGAAGGCGCGACGGTTCGTGACGACATCCGACGGTGCGGGCGGGACGACCGGTGCCGACCCGGGTTCCGACGTGGGGTCGGCGAGGGCTGCCCACTCGGCGAGAAGGCTCGAGTCAACCTGGCGCACCAACTCCCCCAGCCACTCGACGATGTCGCGCAGCTCGTCCGATTTCGCCTCGTCGGGGATCGTCTGGCGCGCCGCACGGTAGGCGTCGCTCAGGTACCGCAGCACGAGCCCCTCACTGCGCCCCAACTGGTACGACGAGACGAACTCGGAGAACGTCATCGCGCGCTCGTACATGTCGCGGACCACCGACTTCGGTCGAAGCTCGAAGTCGCGGATCCACGGCTGGCTCGACGCGAAGGTCTCGTACGCCTCCGAGAGCAGCTCCTCCAGAGGCTTGGGCCACGTGACCTCCTCGAGAAGCTCCATCCGCTCGTCGTACTCAATCCCCTCCGCCTTCATCGCGGCGACCGCCTCGCCGCGCGCACGGAACTGCTGCTGAGAGAGCACGGGTCGCGGATCGTCGAGGGTCGCCTCGATCACGCTCACCGCATCGAGGGCGTAGCTCGGCGAGGTGTCGTCGAGGAGCTCGAGTGCCGCCAGGGCGAACGGCGACAGCGGCTGGTTGAGCGCGAAATCGGACTGGAGCTCCACGGTCAGGCGGATGCGGGCATCCATCCCGAAGCCACCGCCGCGCTGCTCCACGACGCCCGCGGTCCGCAGGGTGCGGTAGAGCGCGATCCCACGCCGGGCGAGGGCCGCGCGGTGCGCCGGCGGTTCGTGGTTGTCGGTGACGACCGCCCGCACCACCTGGAACGCGCTGCGCGGATCGGATGCGGGGGCGTCGGCCCCCGCCCGGCTGATGAGTTGGAGCAGCATCGCTGCCGTGACCCGCATCGAACTCGCCAGCGGCTCGGGCTCAGCGGCGATGAGACGTTCGAAGCTCGCGGGTCCCCAGTTGACGAAGCCGTCGGGGGCCCGCTTCTTCACGATCTTGCGGCGCGCCTTCGGGTCGTCGCCGGCCTTCGCGACGGCGCGCGCGTTGTCGATCTCGTGCTCGGGGGCGAGCGCCACCACCTCGCCCTCGGTGTCGAACCCGGCGCGACCGGCACGACCCGCGACCTGGTGGAACTCCCGCGCCGACAGGTGCCGCATCCGGGCGCCGTCGAACTTCGTGAGGCCCGTGAGGAGCACGGTGCGGATGGGCACGTTGATCCCGACCCCCAGGGTGTCGGTGCCGCAGATCACCCGGAGCAGCCCCTGCTGCGCGAGCTGCTCCACCAGTCGCCGGTACTTGGGCAGCATGCCCGCGTGGTGCACCCCGATGCCCGACCGCACCAGCCGCGACAGCGTCTGTCCGAAACCGGTCGAGAACCGGAAACCCCCGATGGCCTCCGCGATCGCATCCCGTTGCTCGCGGCTCGCCACCCGGATGCTCGCCAGGGCCTGAGCGCGCTCCACGGCGGCAGCCTGCGAGAAGTGCACGATGTAAATCGGCGCGAGGCCGTCGGCGAGGAGCTCCTCGACCGTCTCCTGCACCGGGGTCATGGCGTAGCGGTAGTGCAACGGCACCGGTCGGCTCACGCCGGTGACACGCGCCACCTCGCGGCCGGTGCGCCGTTCAAGGTCGGAGGCGATGCTCGACACGTCGCCGAGTGTCGCCGACATGAGCACGAAGCGTGCGCGCGGCAGGAGAAGGAGAGGGACCTGCCACGCCCACCCCCGCTCCGGGTCGGCGTAGAAGTGGAACTCGTCCATCACGACGGAGTCGACGGCGGCATCCGCACCCGAACGCAGCGCGATGTTCGCCAGGATCTCCGCGGTGCAGCACACGATCGGCGCATCCGGATTGACACTCGAATCGCCGGTGACCATGCCGACGTTCTCGGCGCCGAACAGATGCACCAGGTCGAAGAACTTCTCGCTCACGAGAGCCTTGATGGGCGCCGTGTAATACGAGCGGCGCCCCTGCGCGAGAGCGATCGCGTGGGCCGCCACCGCCACCAGCGACTTGCCGGTACCGGTCGGCGTGCTCAGAACCAGGTGCTTCTCGAGCGCCAGCTCGAGCACCGCCTCCTCCTGCGCGGGGTAGAGCGGAAGGCCGCGACCGCGGGCCCATTCCTCGAAACCGACCAGAAACGCATCCGGGTCCCACGGTTTCGGAAGGGACGAGACGAGGTCGACAGGGGGCACCTTGAGAGTCTGCCGCACGCCCGGTCACCGAGGCCGTGTCCCCAGGCTTGGGGGGAGCCTCCTCCCTATCGGCGCGACTCTGCCCGCCCCTATCATGCAGTCGGGAACATGACGTTTCCGTGGGGGTTCGCGAACCGCGATCAGCCTGCGGGACGCAGTGAGGAAGGTATCTCATGGCGGAAGAGGAAGGCCATGTGCCGGCGGGGTGGTACCCCGATCCGCTCGGGCTTCCCCAGCTGCGCTGGTGGGACAATCACGCGTGGACGGAGCACACCTCCGACGCGCGTCAGCCGATGGTCGCCCAGGAGACGGTCACGG
This sequence comes from Actinomycetes bacterium, assembly GCA_023386365.1. Taxonomy (GTDB): domain Bacteria; phylum Actinomycetota; class Actinomycetes; order Actinomycetales; family Microbacteriaceae; genus Homoserinibacter. The sequence goes on from JAEWJX010000079.1 coordinate 66,874, forward strand.
CGAAGCTCGCCTACGCGGACGACGACGAGTTCCTGAACCCGGCGCCCCGGGAGGACCTCTACAGCGACTCCGGGAGCGGTCAGGTCACCACGGAGGCCCCGTTCGCGACCGCGGACCCGGTGCTGTCGCTCGAGGCCGCGCCGGTCGCCCAGAGCCGCGCCGAAGACGAGGTCTCGCCCGGTCTGAAGTTCGCGCAGGACCACTTCATCGAGGACGCCCCGCAGAGCGCGCCCTTCCTGCTCGACACCAGCTACGACGACCTGCTCGGCGTGCCGATCAACCCGGCGGACGCCCAGCAGGCGACCCCGCGGTTCAACTTCGAGCCCGCCGCGGCGGCGTTCACCGTCGACCCGAACGCCGCAGCCGGCGCCGGAACCTTCACCACCACCAACTTCGACCCGTCGTCGTTCGGCAACTTCAACTACACGCCGTCCATCGTCACCGAGCCCGCACAGCCGCTCACGCGCCGCGCGATCATGGCCGAGAACGGCCTGTCGATCAACACCGGACCGGTGTGGATCATCGCCCTGATGCCCGTCATCATGCTGGTTCTCGCACTGCTCTTCCTGCTCGCCGGTGAAGCAGGGCGCGACTCAACGCTGTTCGCCGGCATCATCCTCGGCGGCTCGTACCTCGCGACCGTCATCCTCGCGGTCATCGACCGCACCATGCTCAACCGCATGGGGCACACGCGCACCGCCAACTGGGACTGGGCGTTCCTCGGCGCGCCCGTGTACCTCATCGCCCGCATGGCGAACGTCGTCCGTGAGACCGGACGGGGACTGCGCCCGTTCCTCACCTGGTCGGCACTCACCATCGTGCTCATCGGTGCAGCCGTCGCGGTTCCCGGAATCGTCATGGCGCTCGCACCCGGCGTGTTCTCGGAAGCGGCCGAGCAGTCCATCACCGAAGATGCCCGCATCCTCGGCGCCGACCTGAAGGTCACCTGCCCGGAGATCCCGCCGATGCTCATCGGAGACTCGATGACCTGCAGCGCCGTCGCCTCCACCAAGGTATCCAACATCGACGTGAGCCTCGTCCGCCAGAACGGCTGGATCGGATGGCGCGTCGACGACTGGGGCGCGTACTCCACCAACCGATGATCGACTCCCGCAACTCCCGGCCGGCGACGGCCGTTCACAACCCGAACACACTGCCCAGGAGGTGGTCCGCATGACCGATCAGGCAACCCGCGTGGTCCCTGCCGGCTGGTACGAGGATCCGTCCGATGCCGAGAAGGTTCGCTGGTGGAACGGCATCGCCTGGACCGACCACACCCAGCCCAAGCCCGACCTCAACGCGGCGGCCGACGCCGAGACCGCCGACCTGGAACAGAAGTTCCACTCGTCCACGCCCGCCACCCGTGCGCGTGGACGGGTGGCCTCGACCTCCACCAGCGCGAGCTGGCTGCTCGCGTTCAGCCCCATCCTGTGGGTGCTGGCCGTCACCGCAGTCATCTCGATCAACCTGTACTACGTGCAGACGCCGCTGCTGTGGGCCATCCTGGTCGTCCCGTACGCGCTCTGCGTGCTCTGGGCGTTCCTCGACGTGAAGAAGCTGCGCCGCTGGGGCCACACCCCGCCGGCCGCTTTCTGGGGCTTCTTCGGCCCGCTCGTCTACCTGATCGTGCGCAAGACGAAGGTCTCCGGATGGAGCCAGCTGGGCACCTTCATCGCCATCGTCGCGATCGGCGGTCTCATGCACGCCGCGCTCTGGTCGACGGATGTGGCCAAGCCGCTCGCGTTCGCCGTGCAGATCCAGACGGAGATCCGCGACGACCTCGTCGGAAGCGGTGAAGCGACCGCGGTGGCCTGCCCGCCCATCGCCGACACCATGACGGTCGGCGCGCTCTACACCTGCGACGTGACGCTGGCCGACGGCACCCACCGTGCCCTCTGGGTGAGCATCGACTCCGACGAGGGCGACTACAGCTACAGCTACGCGATCCACTGATCGAAGCATCCGAGTACCGGATGGGCGCCGAGGGGTGCCCATCCGGTACTCGTGCGGGTAGCCTCGCAAGATGAACGCACACCGCTCCGCCCGTGAAGAGGCCGAGATCGCCCTGCGTGCGCGCGCCTCCCTCGCAGGTGAGACCTTCGACCACGAGACCCTCGAAGCCCCCGGCTCGGCCATGGGCTACCCGCCTGCCGACCTGCTTGAGGGCGCCGGCGACTTCGCCGAGGACCTCGCCGACGACGACGAGGACACCGCCACCAAGGCGTGACCCGAGCTGTCTACCCCGCATGTGGGGTTCCCCCTAACGGGGCCTCTCGCGTGCCCGCACGCCGTCCCTAGAATCCTTCCAAGCAGCCGTAGGGGGGCTGCCGCTTCAAGGGGGAGGAACACGTGACGCTCAGTGCCGCCGCGCCGGTAGCAGCCTGGTACCCGGATCCGACCGACGCAGAATCGCTGCGTTGGTGGGACGGACTCGGATGGACATCTCATGTACGTCCGCGCCCCGCCCAGGTGCCCGCGAGCCTCCCGATGCCCGACCCCGCCACGGCATACGTGCCGGAGGCTCCGCCCGCATCCGAACCGGTGGTCGTCGCCGAGGCGCCGCCCGTCCCGGAAACTGTCGCACCTCCCGCTGCCCCGCCGGCACCCGCCCCGGCCGCAGCCGATCCCCTGCAGCTCGCTGCGGCCCTCGCTGCGGCGCCCGCGCCCGCCGCAGGTACCGCAGGCATCGCGGCCGTGCCGCCGCCGCCCGTCCCCGCCGGCGTGGCCGCACTCGAGGCTCCCGTCGTGCCGCAGGCGCCCGTGCTGCCGGACGAGACGCAGTCCGTCGCCGCCGCGCGCGCCGCATTCGCGGCAGCCCAGGCCGAGAAGGCCGCCGCGGTCGCCGCCGCCGCGGCAGCAGCAGCCGCCCAGGCCGCCGCAAACCTCGCCGCGGTCTCCGAGTCGGCCACCGCTCCCGAAATCTTCCCCGACGCCGCGCCGGAAACCTCGGCCGCACCCGAGGCCGAGGGGCAGTTCACGTCCGTCGCACAGGCGCGTGCCGCCTTCGCGGCCAAGCGCGCCGCCAGCGCGCCCGCAGTCGAGGTTCCCGACGAGCCCGCGCTCCCCGCGGCCGCGGCGACCCTCCCGTCGAACGACGAAGGCCGCCCCGTCTCGGTCGCGGCGGCTCGTGCTGCTGCCGCCAAGGCGAAGGAGGCCGCTGCCGCAGCCGGCGTCCCGGCCGACGGGAAGGCGGACGAGCAGAGCCGCAAGTGGCACCTTCCGAAGCTCCCGTAGGCGGGCCACACCCGAATGGGGGACTGAGCCTCCGCGCGAGTCACGCCTAGGCTCAACACATCACGGACACAGTGGGGGCTGAACGTGTCGGACACGACTCACGTGTCGCCTCGGGCGGCATGGTATCCAGATCCCAGCAACGCGAACATGCAGCGCTGGTGGGACGGACGCGCCTGGACGGCGTACACCACGCCGATCCCGCCGCCGCCGCCGATGTACCAGTCGATGCCGGAACCTGTGGTTCCGCCGGTGGCCGTGCAGGCACCCGCGCCGGAGCCCGTGCAGCAGCAGCCCGTCGTGCAGCAGCAGCCCGTCGTGGCGCAGCAGCCCGTCGTCCAGCAGCAGCCCGTCGTGGCGCAACAGCCCGTCGTCGCGCAGCAGCCCGTCGTGGCGCAGCAGCCCGTCGTCGCGCAGCAGCCCGTCGCGGCGCAGCAGCCCGTTGTCCAGCAGCCTGAACCCGCGCCCGCCGTCGCAGCGCACGCTCCGGCCGCCCCGCAGCAGCCGGCAGCGCCCCAGGTTGCGCAGCAGCCCGTGCCGATCCCGTCGGTGACGCAGACCGCGCCGCAGCAGACGGTGCCCGAGGTGGCACAGCCGGCGGCCGTATCGGCGCCTCCCGTCGTGACTCCCATCGTCCAGCAGGCTCCGGTGGCCGCCCCGCAGCCGCCGGCGCCCGCGCCGAGCCCCGCGCCCTCCTACGCCAGCCAGCCCGCACCGCAGGCCGCTCAGCAGGTGGCCGCGCCCGCACCGACCGCCGCAGCGC
>JAEWJX010000110.1 GCA_023386365.1 Actinomycetes bacterium
TTCGATTGCGAAGGTCTCTTTTCCTGACGCCTAACACCTGAGTTAAGCCGCGCCGCGAAGCGGCGTCGGCTTGGACGAATTGTTAGGCGCCAGGCTGCGGCAGCACCACGTTTACCTCCGGCTGCCATAGCAGCGCTGCCATTGTGATGACAACGGAGCCGAACACGAAGCAAAGTAGCACGGCGAAGATTATGCCTACTAAGACGGCGATTGAGCGCCCCACCCCGCTGGGCTTTCGGCGACCCAGAAAGGCCCAGGTGCAGAGCGCAGGAAGCGGCATTAGCGCCAACGCCCAAAGGCCGGCCCGGCCAAGACCCTGCGCGCCTAGAAACGCTAGTAGCGCCGGAAGGACGAAGGAAATGAGGCATGCCAACAGCACGCGCATGAGAAGGCGTGTACGACGCGGAGGTGAGGCCGTCTCCGCGACGGCTGCAGTAGGAGCTTCATACATAGTTTCGATTGCGAAGGTCTCTTTTCCTGACGCCTAACACCTGAGTTAAGCCGCGCCGCGAAGCGGCGTCGGCTTGGACGAATTGTTAGGTGCCTGGAGTTGCACCACTCATACGCATGAGCCGCCACGCAACGAGCGCCACGCCCAGTGCGAGCAGGGCCAACACAACCACCCAACTTCTCCGTGTGGCCCTCGAGTTTGGGTGACCGCATTGCGGGCAACTTGTGGCCTGTTCAGAGATCTTGTTTTGGCACGCCTCACACGCGATCAGCACATTTTCCTCCTGGCGCCTAACACCTGAGTTAAGCCGCGCCGCGAAGCGGCGTCGGCTTGGACGAATTGTTAGGCCTCATCTGGAAGCCTGCGGCACATACACAAACCAGTCGTCGACCCTGCCGAACTTTATAAGGCGCTGGGGAGCAAAAGCGGGCTTGTGGCGGTAGAAGAAGGCTTCGGAGGGCTCGGGCGCTGAACTGCTCGGCAGGCCGGCGCCGGGAGTGAAGAGGATTCGGTTGCCTTCAACCCGCCAGGTTCCGTCAAAGCTCGCGGAGTCCTGGCCCAACTGGCCAAGAAGCGTCCGCGTATACGACCCGTCGGCATGAAGCTCCACCGTTTCAGCGAACCCTGCGCGACCAAATTCGTATGTGCCTACTAGTTCGGGCGCGGTAAGTGGACGATCTGGACCGTCAGTGAGCGATGCACAGCCCGCCGCGACTGCCAGCATTAGCACGACCATGGCGCGACTAAGAGTGGGCATGAGGCCTAACACCTGAGTTAAGCCGCGCCGCGAAGCGGCGTCGGCTTGGACGAATTGTTAGGCCACTGGCCCGGCAGGCTTACGCCGCAATGCACGGATTGCACCGGGTGCTGAGAGCACGCCGACGAGCAGCAGGGCGATAGACCCTACGAGAATTGCCGGACCTATCCATACAGGTTCCGTATTCAGCGCGGCCGCGTACGTTCTTCCGATTAGTGTGCCAACGAGCCCGCTGCTAAGAGAAAACGCGCAGAGAGCAATGGTCTTGCGGCGAGATAGCTTGGACGGCGACACATTGGCCTCCAGTGGCCTAACACCTGAGTTAAGCCGCGCCGCGAAGCGGCGTCGGCTTGGACGAATTGTTAGGGCTCACGCTACATGGCCGGCAGCAGCAAGAGAAGCCACGGCGCGGCAAGCAGGCCCAGCGAAGCGTCGAATAACAGAGGGCCGGCAGTGGGCTCGCCCTGATGCTTACGCCTGTGCCGAACAGCAAGAACGGTCCCTACTGCCAGCAGGAGCAGCGAGAGTGGGTACGTGAGCACGCCTAGGTAAAAGATAGCCGCGCCATCACCCCACTGTTCCTGGCCAGATGGACGGTGCCAGAGCATGAACCACGCGATGAATGCGACGAGTAGGCCACTCGGAACCAGCGAAGCCTTGAGGAAGAAGTTCGACCAGTTGCGACGCTGGGACACAGTGAGCCCCTAACACCTGAGTTAAGCCGCGCCGCGAAGCGGCGTCGGCTTGAACGAATTGTTAGGCCGCTGTTGTGCGATAGGTAAAGTAGCCACCAATGCCAACCACGACCCAGAAAAGCAAGCCTACAACAGTGCAAACAGTGTCATCCGGTTCTGTCTTGGGCTTGACAGTGCGGACAAGAACGTAGCCCGTGCCTTGAATAATGAACTCAAAGAACACCTCGAAAAAGATGCGGCCGACAACTCGGACAATTCCTCCAAGAGCTTCACCAGCGATTTCCCCGAGTGGCATGGTTGTCTCGTAAGCGGCCTAACACCTGAGTTAAGCCGCGCCGCGAAGCGGCGTCGGCTTGGACGAATTGTTAGCGCTCAATCTAGCAGACGCCAACTGCCGAGCTTTCGGAAGCACGCTGCAACGATGCCGCAATACACCACCAGCACGGTGCCCGTTGCCAAGACGGCATGAGACCAATCGGGCCATGCGCGCGGCAAAAGCCGATCAACGCCATAGCCCAGAGCAAGGGCGGGGATGACAGCGCTAACAACGAGACGTATCCGCAGTGCATTGAGGTGGCCGCAGACACTACAACTCATCGGGCTGAAAGCACGGTTACCCGGAAGCAGGTCCGAAAGCCCGAGTGACAGCGGGTGGTGGCATTTGGAGCAGGAAACCTTGAAGACTGCCATTGAGCGCTAACACCTGAGTTAAGCCGCGCCGCGAAGCGGCGTCGGCTTGGACGAATTGTTAGCGATCAGCAGGCCACGGATGCGGGCCGCTGAACGCGCTTGCGACGAGTTTGGCACGCCGTGCCCCGGCCATGCACCCGACGCCGGACCCGCGCAGTGGACCGCACGCACGACGAATGCGGCGGGGGCCGCGAAGCGGGCCAAACGGGGCAGGGAACGCGCCAGCCGAGACATGCCGCCCGGCAGCCGGGTGCAGGCCGATCATGTGCGGGATTCAGACGTTGCCGAGCTGCACGCGGCTGCAGCTACGAATGCCACGGCTGACGTGACCGGAAGCTACGGAAGGGCGGAAGCGGCGAAACCACACGCGCCAGGACCTATTCCCTGTGAGCGCTAACACCTGAGTTAAGCCGCGCCGCGAAGCGGCGTCGGCTTGGACGAATTGTTAGGTGCCAAGCTGGTCATCCCAGCGGACGCCACCCTGCACCTTGCCTTCCGCATACCGCGTTGCCTCCTCCATGCTCGTGAAGCCCGGCGAGTCCACCCACGTCGGGCCGGGCGGCTGCGACGCATGTTGGAACCTGACGTAGTAGAGAACACCCCCCGGGCCCATCGGTTGCGGTGGTTCAGGATTTGGCACCCCGTCAGCCTTGTCCAGCTCGTAGTGCCAATCACAATTCATGGCGACGATATCGACGGGCGTTTCGGCCGAGCCGCCGTACAGCCAGGTTCCCGTTCTCACGATTGCCATTCTGTTACCCATGGCACCTAACACCTGAGTTAAGC
>JAEWJX010000124.1 GCA_023386365.1 Actinomycetes bacterium
GCGATCTACGACACGATGCAGTACATCCGTCCGCAGATTCAGACGGTGTGCCTTGGCCAGGCGGCCTCGGCTGCTGCTGTGCTCCTCGCCGCTGGTAGCCCCGGCAAGCGCCTCGCCCTGCCCAACGCGCGCGTCATGATCCACCAGCCGCGCATTGAGGGCGGCGGCCGTGCACAGGCCTCGGACATCGAGATTTACGCCGAGGAGATTCTTCGCATGCGCGAATGGATTGAGAACACGTTGGCTCACCACACCGGCCAAACTGCCGAAAAGGTACGTGAGGACATCGAGCGCGACACGTTCCTCGGCGCCAAAGAGGCCAAAGAATACGGCCTGGTGGATGAGGTACTCGCGTCTCGAAAGGGCGAAGCGGAGGCCACCTCCGCATAGCGGCGCGTCGGCGGGCAGGCGTCAGTCCCTCACGTTAGCCTGGACGGAGCATGCCCCCCGGAAGGAGCACCCCGAATGACGCGGCCCACGGACAGCGGTGATCTGCTCAAGTGCACGTTCTGCGGCAAGACGCAGAAGCAAGTGCGCAAGTTGATCGCTGGACCTGCCGTGTACATCTGCGACGAATGCATCGGGCTGTGCAACGAGATTCTCGACGAGGAGTTTGCCGAGGCGGCAGAGGCTGAGTTCACGGACCTCCCCAAGCCGCGCGAGATCTTCAACTTCCTTGGTGAGTACGTCGTAGGTCAGGACCCCGCCAAGCGCGCTCTCGCCGTCGCTGTGTACAACCACTACAAGCGCGTGCGCGCAGGTGGGGTGAAGAGTGACGACGGCATTGAGATCGCCAAATCGAACGTGTTGTTTATTGGCCCCACTGGTTGCGGCAAGACGTACCTTGCTCAGACCCTCGCGAAGATGCTCAATGTTCCGTTCGCGATCGCTGACGCAACGGCGCTGACCGAGGCCGGGTATGTGGGAGAAGACGTCGAGAACATCCTCCTCAAGTTGCTTCAGGCCGCGGACTACGACGTCGAGAAGGCTCAGCGCGGCATCGTCTACATCGACGAGATCGACAAGGTGGCACGCAAGGCCGAGAACCCGTCGATCACGCGAGACGTCTCGGGTGAAGGTGTGCAGCAGGCCCTGCTCAAGATCCTTGAGGGCACCACCGCGTCGGTGCCGCCGCAAGGTGGGCGCAAGCACCCGCACCAAGAGTTCATTCAGATTGACACCACTGATGTGCTCTTTATCCTCGGCGGTGCGTTCGCGGGTCTCGAAGAGATCATTAGCTCCCGTGTCGGTCGCCAGGGCATTGGTTTCGGTGCTCAACTGAAGGAATCGGACAACTCAGATCTGTTTGAGAAGGTCACCCCAGCGGACCTCCACAAGTTTGGCCTGATCCCCGAGTTCATTGGTCGCATGCCCGTCATCGCCACTGTGTCGCCTTTGGACGTCGAGGCGATGGTGTCGATCTTGTCCGAGCCAAAGAACGCGCTCATCCGTCAGTACCAGCGCATGTTCGAACTCGACGGTGTGGACCTCGTGTTTGAGGACGACGCAGTGCGCGCGATCGCCGAGCAGGCGCTTTCGCGCGGCACAGGAGCGCGCGGCCTGCGGGCCATCCTCGAAGAGGTGCTCCAGGAGACGATGTTCGAGGTGCCGGGCCGCGATGATGTCGCCCGCGTCGTCGTGACGCGTGATGTGGTGATCGACCGAGTCGCACCGTCCTTCATTGAACGCGTGCTTGAGCCTGCGCCTGCAAAGACCGCTCTCGCCGAGGCCGAACCTGACGAAGGCGCCGCCTAGTATTCACGCATGACTTACGCACCGGGTAATGTCCCGTTCCATCCATACGAGCCCGAGCGTCGGCGCGTGCAACCGCTCTACATCATCATCGCGGCTTCGGGATTGCTGTTCGTCGGCGTCCTCGTCGCCGTCCTCCTATGGATGAACGCTGGCTCCGTGCCGCGCGATGCCGCGAGCGATATGTATGACACGTACGCGGCACTCGCTGACGATCAAGCCCTGTGGGAGTACGTGCCGCAAACCGAAGAAGGCGTGCAGTACTACCAGGCCTTCCTCTTCAAGCTCATGGACTTCAAAGTCGGCGAATCAATCGAGCGGCTCAGCTCCGATGAGTACGACGAACTTCGCGACCTCGAGAAGAGATTCTTGGCGCTCGAGGACCTCGGCATCACGGTCGAGTTCACGCGGTCCGATGGCACCGAGTTTCGTCACGACGGCAAGGCGCCGCCACGCTAGTGGGGCGCTGACGGCACGAAGGACTCAGAGGGCGCTGACGGCACGCAGGGTACCCGGGACGCCTGAGGGTCCCTCGCGCGGTGCTCTTGCAGGGCTTTACGCCTCGGCAAGCACCACGTTCTCCGTGCGCACCACGGTCGGGTCAAGGATTGCAGTGGGAGAGCCATCACCTGGGATGAGGCCATCGACCGCCGGATCGACTGCCGCTTGTGCGTCGAGCACCTGCATCGATCGGACGCGACCAGCCGCCATGATGTCGGCCTTCGCCGCGTTCACGTGCACCATGAGGTTCTCAGGTACGAGCAGATCAACCGAGACGATCTCGGTGCGCTGAGCGACCTTGGCGTCCGACTTGATCTTGCGCAGTGCGCTGAGGGCGGCGCCTGACGCTCCTACGAGCGCTGCGTCGGCACCGTCGGCAACAGCCTCAAGCGGCTCGGCGACGGGCCAGGGTGCGCGGTGGATCGAACCCTCCTGGAACCACGACCACACCTCTTCGGTCGCAAAGGGCAGGAACGGTGCGAACAGACGCAAGAAGGTGTCGACAGCAAGGGCCAAGGCGGCGCGGGCCGACGCCGCGCCTGGCGCGCACGGTGCGTACGGGTCGATTGGCTGGCCAAGGGGGGCGCCGTCATAAGCGCGCTCCTTGACCAGCTCGACGTAGTCGTCGCAGAAGGTCCAGAAGTAGGACTCGGCGGCTTCAAGGGCACGCGTGTGGTCGTAGGAGTCGAAGGCGGTCGTCGCCGTCTTCACGACGTTTGCGAGGCCCGCGAGCATTGCCTTGTCGAGCGGCTCGGTGACGAGAGCGCTCGTCACATGCGCTGTGGCGGCGGTTCCCTTCTCAAGGCTGTCGTCTGCGGCGGGCGCAATGCCCGACGCGCCGAGGGCAAACTTCGACACGTTGAGGATCTTCATCGCAAGGCGACGACCGATCTTCATCTGGCCCTCGTCAAACGCCGCATCCGTGCCGAGCCGAGCTGAGGCCGCCCAGTAGCGGACAGCGTCGGAGCCATGCGTCTCAAGGAGGCCCATCGGGGTGACGACATTGCCCTTCGACTTCGACATCTTCTTGCGGTCAGGATCGAGGATCCAACCGGAGATCGCCGCGTGCTTCCACGGCAGCGTGCCGTGCTCAAGGTGTGAGCGCACCACCGTGGAGAACAGCCAGGTGCGGATGATGTCTTGGCCCTGAGGGCGCAAGTCCATCGGGTAGGTGCGCTCAAAGAGATCGTGGTCTCCGCGCCAGCCGCACACAATCTGGGGCGTCAGCGAGGACGTCGCCCACGTGTCCATCACGTCGGTCTCGCCCACGAAGCCACCGGGCTTGCCGCGCTGGTCCTCGGTGTATCCAGGTGCGGGTTCGGCCGACGGGTCCACCGGCAATTGGTCCTCGCTCGGCGAGATCGGTGCGTCCCACTCGGGCTCGCCATTGATGTCTACGGGATACCAGACCGGGATCGGCACTCCAAAGAAGCGTTGACGAGACACGAGCCAGTCCCCAGTGAGACCGTTCACCCAGTTCTCATAGCGCTTGCCCATGTGGGCGGGGACAAAGTCGAGGGCCTCGCCACGCTCAAGGAGACCAGCGCGAAGTGCTTCGTCCCGGCCACCGTTGGCGATGTACCACTGGCGAGAGGTGACGATCTCGAGCGGGCGATCACCCTTTTCATAAAACTTGACCGGGTGGGTGACAGGCTTTGGCTCGCCCTGCATCGCTCCGGTTTCCTTCAGCATCTCGACGATGCGCTGTTGAGCAGAGAAGACCGTCTTGCCTGCGAGTTCCGCGTACGCGGCAATCGCGTCCTCGGATTCGACGCCTGCGGGCGGCTCAGCGAGGAGGCGCCCATCCCAGCCGATGATGGGGCGAGTGGGCAACTGCAGTTCACGCCACCACACGACGTCGGTCACATCGCCGAAGGTGCAGATCATCGCGATGCCCGAGCCCTTGTCGGGCGATGCGAGGTGGTGAGACACCACGGGCACCTCGACGTTGAACAGCGGAGTGCGGACGTGGCGGCCAAAGAGCGGCTGGTAGCGCTCGTCATCGGGGTGCGCGACCAAGGCGACGCATGCGGGCAAGAGCTCGGGACGCGTCGTCTCGATGAAGATCGGCTCGCTTGAGCCGGTCGCCTCGATGAGGTCGGCCGCGGGTGTGAAGGCGAGGCGGTGATACGCGCCGGGACGTTCGCGGTCTTCAAGCTCGGCCTGCGCAACGGCGGTGCGGAACGTGACGTCCCACAGCGTCGGCGCCTCCGCCTGGTAGGCCTCGCCGCGCGACAGGTTGCGCAGGAAGGCCTGCTGCGCGACCGCGATGGACTCCGGCGAGATCGTCTGGTAGGTCATGCGCCAGTCGACCGAGAGGCCAAGGTGGCGCCACAATTCCTCGAACTTTGCCTCGTCTTCCGTGGTGAGCCGTTCGCACAACTCGATGAAATTGCGTCGCGAGACCGGCACCTGGTCAGCGGGCTTCACGTCCTTGCCCTCGGTGCCCGCATGCGGCGGCTCAAAGTTGGGCACGTACGGAAGCGACGGGTCGCAGCGCACGCCGAAGTAGTTCTGCACGCGGCGCTCGGTGGGCAGGCCGTTGTCGTCCCAACCCATGGGGAAGAACAGGTGCTTGCCGCGCATGCGCTGGTACCGCGCCATCAGGTCCATGTGGGTGTAACTGAACACGTGACCGATGTGCAGGCTGCCGGATGCGGTGGGCGGCGGGGTGTCGATGCTGAACACGGCGTCGGCGCCGGCCGCGAGGGCCGCGTCGCGATCGAACCGGTAGGTGCCGGTGGCGTCCCACGTTTCGCGCCAGACGGCTTCGAGGCCTTCGAGGGCAGGGCGCTCCGGAATCCGGGAGTGGGCAGGGATGGCAGACGTCATGGGGGCGCTCCGGTTCGATATGTGCGGCACCGCGTCAAGGGGTGCCTGAGTGTCAGGTACCCGCCGATTCTACGTGCCGCGGCTGTCGCGCCGGGTCGTCAGTTCTCGCTGATGATGATGGTCTCCGACTGGGTGGAGCCGTCGGTGCGCTCGACCGTGATCGTGTACTTCTGCTGCAGGTCGGGCTGGCCGCACTGGTAGTCGAAGTCGATCGCGTACTCGAGCGGGAAGGTGTCGAAGGGTTCCGCTTTCGCGTCGTCGGTGCCGACGCCGAACCACAGCTGCACGCCGGTGGTGGCCCAGCTGAAGGTGACGGGCACGGATCCGCCGACGGCGTTGGTGCAGTCCGCGGTGGTGAGCGATGCGGTGAAGCTGGTGATGACGTCGGCGGGCGGCGGCGCGACCGATTCGCTCGGGGTCGGCGTCGGGGTGGGCGGTTCCTCGGTGGGGGTGGGGGAGGTGCTGGGCGTCTCGCTCTGCGTGGGCTCCGGGTTGGGGGCGCCGCTGGAGATGCCGATCCAGATGAGCGCGCCGATGAGCAGCAGGAGCAGCACGCCGCCGATCACCGAGAGGGTGATGATGAGGCCCTTCTGGCTCTTCTGCGGTTCGGGCGCGGGCGTGGTGGTCGGGGGCACCGCGGCTGCCGGCGGCACGGATGCGGCGGGCGGCACGGTCGCGGGCGCCGCGAAACGCTCGGTGGGCAGGTTGTCGGCCACCGCGTAGGGGTCGTGCGGTGTCGTCGGCGCGGTGGGTGCCGCCGGCGGGTTCGTCGGGGTGAAGGGGGTGGTGGGCGCGTCGTCGCCCGCTCCCTGACCGTTGCCGGATGAGCCGCCCTGGCCGCCGGGAGGCGGGAAGCCTTCGGGGTAGCGCTGGGTGGGGGTGTCGTCGCTCATGCGGCAAGCCTAGGGCGCGGCGGTGCCGCTGTTGAAGTGCCCGTCATCACTCGTATTGTCATAGTGCAACTAGAACAATATGATGGAGGCGTGCTCATCCGTATCGACCCCGGTTCCGGAGTGGCGATCTACGACCAGATCGCCGCATCCGTGCGCTCCGACGCGAGCCGGGGCGTACTGAAGCCGGGCGACCGTCTCCCGCCCGCCCGCGAGCTGGCCGACGCGCTCGACGTCAACGTGCACACCGTGCTGCGCGCCTACCAAGACCTCCGCGACGAGGGCCTCGTCGACCTGCGCCGCGGCCGCGGCGCCGTCATCACCGAAGCGGCCGTGCAGGGCGCCGCCCTCCTCGAATCGGTGCGCGCCCTCGTCGCCGCCGCCCGCCGCGACGGCGTCGGCCCCCAGACCCTCATCACCCTGATCCGCGAGGAGTACCCCGCATGACCGCCCCCACCGCATCCGCCCGCCCCCGTGCACGCATGCCGCTCTCGATCTGGATCGTGGCCGTGGCCCTGCCCCTGCTCGTCGGACTCATCGCGGTGCTCATCCAGGTGGCCTGGCTGCCGCAGCTGCCCGACCCGATCGTCGTGCACTGGGGTCTCGACGGGGCCGACGGTTTCGCCGCCCCGTGGACGGCCATGGTGCTCACCGGCGGGCTCATCGGAGCGCTCGTGGCGCTGTTCGCGGCGATCCTCGGCCTCGCGCGCGGGCCGGCGCCCACCCCCACCCACAAGCTGCTCGCCGTCACCTCGCTGGTGGTCGCGGTGCTCGTGGGGGGCACCGTCACCGCATCCCTCGGCGTCCAACGCGGACTCGGCGACGCAGCCGACGCGCCCAGCATCACCCCGTGGCTGCTCGGGTTCGCGGCGATCTCGCTCGTTGTGGGCGCCCTCGCCTGGTTCGCCCTGCCGAAGGCGGTGTCCGGTGCCGCCGACACCTCGCCCGCCGAGCCGCTGTCGCTCGTGCCGGGCGAGCGCAGCGTGTGGATCGCCGAGACGCGCCTCAGCGGCGGCGCGGTCGCCGTCATCCTGTCGGCCGTCGGGTTCGCGATCGCCGCCACCGTGTTCGCCGCCGTGATCACCGACGGTCTGATGTGGCCGCTGGTGCTGGTGCCGGCGCTGCTGGTGCTGATGTGCGCGGCGGGCATCGCGTGGCGGGTGCGGGTGGAGCCGTCGGGCCTCAGCGTGCGCTCGCAGCCGTTCGGCTGGCCCCGCACCCGCATCCCCGTATCCGACATCGCCTCCGTCGAGACGGCCCACGTGGAGCCGCTCGCCGAGTTCGGCGGATGGGGGTGGCGCTGGGCGCCGGGCCGCAGCTTCGGCGTGATCTCGGGCAGCGGTGAAGCCATCGAGGTCACACGCCACGACGGCCGCCGCTTCACGGTGACCGTTCCCGACGCCGCGACGGGCGCTGCGCTGCTCGCCGCGTACGCGGCGGAGCGCCCCGGCCTCCGCTAGAATCGGGGGACCGACATCGATCCGGCCATCACCGGGGAGTCCTCGGAGGAACACTCCACACGGAGCCAGTAGAACCGAGCGGGTGCGCCCGTCATCGCGCACAACGAGCGGTCCGGCGCAGCCGGGCAAGCGAGGTGGTACCGCGGCATCCGTCGTCCTCGTGCAGAGCAGCAACGCATCCCGCACGACAGACACGGAACAGGCCGAATGAGCTACCCCCGCCACGCCGCAGACGACTCGACGACCGACGGCGTCCCCGCATCGCCCCGCTTCCCCGACATCGAGCGCGACATCCTCGCCTTCTGGAAGGGCGACGGCACCTTCCAGGCGTCCATCGACGCCCGCGAAGGATGCGAGGAGTGGGTCTTCTACGACGGCCCGCCGTTCGCCAACGGGCTGCCGCACTACGGCCACCTGCTCACCGGCTACGCGAAAGACGTCTTCCCGCGCTACCAGACCATGCGCGGCAAGCAGGTGCACCGCCGCTTCGGGTGGGATACCCACGGCCTCCCCGCCGAGCTCGAGGCGATGCGTCAGCTCGGCATCACCACCAAAGACGAGATCGAGCAGATGGGTGTCGGCGCGTTCAACGCGAAGGCGCGCGAGTCGGTGCTGCACTACACGCAGGAGTGGGAGGACTACGTCACCCGCCAGGCGCGCTGGGTCGACTTCGAGAACGACTACAAGACCCTCGACGTCACCTTCATGGAGTCGGTGATCTGGGCCTTCTCGCAGCTGCACGAGAAGGGCCTCGCCTACGAGGGTTTCCGCGTGCTGCCGTACTGCTGGAACGACGAGACCCCGCTCTCGAACCACGAACTGCGCATGGACGACGACGTCTACCAGATGCGCCAGGACCAGTCGGTCACCGTCACCTTCCCGCTCGTCGGCGAGAAGGCGGAGGCGCTCGGCCTCACCGCGGTGAACGCGCTCGCCTGGACGACCACCCCGTGGACCCTCCCCACCAACGCCGCCCTCGCGGTCGGGCCCGAGATCGCGTACGCGGTGCTGCCCGCCGGACCCGCGGGTGCCGCCGACGGCTCCGAAGGGGGAGCGGCGCGCTACCTCCTTGCCGCCGACACGGTCGCCGCCTACGCGAAAGACCTCGGCTACGCGGATGCCGCATCCGCGGTCGCCGCCGTCGAACGCACCCTCACGGGTGCCGAGCTGGGGGGCGTGCAGTACGACCGCCTGTGGGACTACTACGTCGAGGAGTACGGCGCCAACGCCTTCACCCTGCTGGTCGCCGACTACGTCGCCACCGGCGAGGGCACCGGCATCGTGCACCAGGCGCCCGCCTACGGTGAAGACGACCAGATCACCACCGGTGCCGTCGGCATCCCGGTGGTGCTGTCGCTCGACGACGGCGGCCGCTTCCTTCCCGCGGTGGCGGATGTGGCGGGCCTGCGCTGGGACGAGGCGAACAAGCCGCTCGTGCAGAAGCTGCGCGCCGATGGTCGCCTGCTGCAGCTGAAGAGCTACGAGCACAGCTACCCGCACTGCTGGCGCTGCCGCAAGCCGCTCATCTACAAGGCGGTGTCGAGCTGGTTCGTGCGCGTTCCCGACATCAAGGAGCGCATGAGCGAACTGAACCAGCAGATCAACTGGGTGCCCGAGAACGTGAAAGACGGGCAGTTCGGCAAGTGGGTCGCGAACGCCCGCGACTGGTCGATCAGCCGCAACCGGTACTGGGGCAGCCCGATCCCGGTGTGGAAGTCGGACGACCCCGAGTACCCGCGCGTCGACGTGTACGGCTCGCTCGACGAGCTGCAGCGCGACTTCGGCCGCCTCCCGCTCGACGAGAACGGCGAACCGAACCTGCACCGTCCGTACATCGACGAACTCACCCGGACGAACCCGGACGACCCCACCGGCAAGTCGGTGATGCGCCGCATCGACGACGTGCTGGATGTGTGGTTCGACTCCGGCTCGATGCCGTTCGCGCAGGTGCATTACCCGTTCGAGAACCGTGACTGGTTCGACTCGCACAACCCGTCCGACTTCATCGTCGAGTACATCGGGCAGACCCGCGGCTGGTTCTACGTGATGCACGTGCTCGCCACCGCGCTCTTCGACCGCCCGGCGTACAAGAACGTGCTCAGCCACGGCATCGTGCTCGGCTCCGACGGTCAGAAGATGTCGAAGTCGCTGCGCAACTACCCCGACGTGTCCGAGGTGTTCGACCGGGACGGCGCCGATGCGATGCGCTGGTTCCTGCTGTCGGGTTCCGTGATCCGCGGCGGCAACCTGATCGTCACCGAGGAGGGCATCCGTCAGGGCGTGCGCGAACTGATGCTGCCGCTGTGGTCGAGCTACTACTTCTTCACGCTGTACGCCAACAGCGCCGGCTACACGGCCACGCGGCGCACCGACTCGCCGCACGCGCTCGACCGCTACCTGCTGGCGAAGACCCGCGACCTGATCCACGACGTCACCGAGCGTCTCGACGACTTCGACACCCCGCTGGCGGCCGAGTCGCTGCGCGACTTCGCCGACGTGCTCACCAACTGGTACGTGCGACGCAGCCGCGACCGCTTCTGGGACGGCACCGACCGCGCCGCGTTCGACACCCTCTACACGGTGCTCGAGACGGTCGCCCGCCTCGCGGCGCCCCTGCTGCCGCTCGTGTCGGAGGAGATCTGGCGCGGCCTCACCGGCGGACGCAGCGTGCACCTGGAGGACTGGCCGGATGCGGCGGAGTTCCCCGTCGACACGGAGCTGGTGCGCAGCATGGACCGCGTGCGCGAGGTCGCATCCGCCGGTCTCGCGCAGCGCAAGGCGCGCGGGCTCCGTGTGCGGCTGCCGCTGGCCGGGCTCACCGTGGTGGTGCCCGACGTGGAATCCCTCGACGGCTTCGCCGACATCCTGCGCGACGAACTGAACGTGAAGAACGTCGCCGTGGTCGCGCTGGCCGAGTCGAGCCTCGGCGACTTCGGCATCACGAAGCGACTGAGCGTGAACGCGCGCGCCCTCGGCCCGCGCATCGGCAAGGACGTTCAGCGGGTGATCCAGGCGTCGAAGTCGGGCGACTGGTCGGCGGATGGCGACCAGGTCGTCGCAGGCGGCCTCGCCCTGCAGCCCGGCGAGTACGAGCTGGAGCTGACCGTCGCCGACGAGACCAGCGCGATCGCCTTCCTGCCCTCCGGCGGGTTCGTGGTGCTCGACACGGCCGTCACCCCCGAGCTCGCGGCAGAGGGGCTCGCGCGCGACGTGGTGCGTGCCGTGCAGCAGGCACGCAAGGATGCGGGACTCGAGGTCACCGACCGCATCACGCTGACGCTGGCCGGTGACGCCGCCGCGGTCGCCGCGATCCAGGCGCACGCCGACCTCATCGCGGGGGAGACCCTTGCCACCAGCCTCACCGCACGCGAGGCTGGAAACGGGGCGACGCCGGTCGGCGACGCCTCGGCCGTCACGATCGAGCTGGAGCGCGCATGACCGACGAGGACGCCGCCGACTACGAAGCCGCCGAGCACCGCATCGCGGCGGACGCCGCCTACGAGGAGCTGCTGGGACGCATCGGGGAGGCGGCACCGCAACCGCGCCTCGAACCGACGCGTCGCGCCGTCGAGCTGCTCGGCGACGTGCACCGCGCGGCGCCGGTCGTGCACGTCACCGGCACGAACGGCAAGACCTCCACGAGCCGCATGATCGAGTCGCTGCTGCGCGCCTCCGGTCTGCGCACCGGCCTGCTCACGAGCCCGCACCTGGAGCGCGTCACCGAACGCATCGTCATCGACGGCGAGCCGATCAGCGACGAAGCCTTCGCCCGCAACTGGGACGACATCCGCCCCTACCTGCTGATGGTCGACGCCGAACTGGCCGCCAACGGCGAGGAGACGCTCACCTTCTTCGAGGCGCTCACCGTGCTCGCGTTCGCCGCGTTCGCGGATGCACCCGTGGATGCGGTGGTGCTCGAGGTGGGCATGGGCGGCGAATGGGACTCCACCAACGTGGCCGACGGCCAGGTGGCGGTGTTCGCGCCGATCGCCCTCGACCACACCTCGCGCCTCGGCAACACGGTCTCTGAGATCGCCCGCACCAAGTCCGGCATCATCAAGCCGGCTGCGAGCGTCGTCACCGCCATCCAGTCGATCGAAGCCCTCGACGAGCTGCGCACCGCCGCCGCCCACAACGAGGCCACGCTCTCGATCGAGCGGGTCGACTTCGCCCTCGAATCGACGACCGTCGCCGTCGGCGGCCAACTGGTCGACATCCGCGGTCGCGCCGGCCGCTACGAGGGCGTCTTCTTGCCGCTCTACGGCGACCACCAGGCGCAGAACGCCGCGGTCGCGGTCGCGGCCGTCGAGTCGTTCCTCGGCGACGGCAACTTCGCGCTCGACATCGACGTGGTCACCGACGGGCTCGGCGCCACCACGTCCCCCGGACGCCTGCAGCTCGTCGGCATCGAGCCGACGGTGCTCGTCGACGCCGCCCACAACCCGCACGGGGCCACCGCGCTCGCCGCGGCGCTGGAGGAGTACTTCGACTTCGACGAGTTCGCGATCGTCATCGGGGTGCTCACCGACAAGGACGCCCACGGCATCATCGCCGAACTGGCCGCCATCGCCACCCGCGTCGACGTCACCCAGTCGACCTCCGAGCGCGCCATCCCCTTCGAAGAGCTGGCCGACGTGGTGCGCTCCGAAGTCGAACCGGATGCCGTGTTCGAGCACCCGGATGCCGCCGACGCCGTCGAGGCGGCCCGCGTCTGGGCGTCGGAGTCGCCGCGACGTGCCGTCGTGGTCACCGGGTCGATCACGCTCGTCGGCGACGCGATCGCGATCGCCCGCGAGCAGGGCTGGAAGTAGCCATGACCGCCGCAGATTCCGCTCCCGCACGCCCGGTGCGCGTGCGCCGGCAGCGTTCGCTCGTCGAGACGCTGCTGTCGATCGTGCTCATCCTCGAGGCGATCATGCTGTTCTTCGCCTCGCTCGTCATCTTCGGCCTCGACCGGCTCGACCCCGACTGGAGCGCCCTCGTCTACGGCGGCATCCTCATGGCCGTGCTCGCCGCCGCATCCGGTGTGCAGCGCTGGGCGTGGGGCGTCTGGTTCGGGGCCGCCCTGCAGGTGGTGATCATCGCGATCGGCTTCATCGAGCCGGCGATGTTCCTCGTCGGCGCCGGCTTCGCCGCCATGTGGGTGTACTGCTACGTGCGCGGCCGTCAGATCGACGCCCAGAAGCGCGCCTGGCTGGCCGCCGAAGCCCAGGCCGAGAGCGAAGCCGCGGCCGCCACCCCCGATTCCGCACCGTCCACCCCAACAGAAGGAAGTACCCCGTGACCGCTGTCGAAGAGACCCTCGTGATCGTGAAGCCCGACGGCGTCGCGCGCAACCTGACCGGCGAGATCCTGCGCCGCATCGAGGCCAAGGGGTACCAGCTCGTCGACATCCGCCTGCTGCAGGCCGACCGCGACCTGCTCGCCGCCCACTACGAGGAGCACGAGGGCAAGCCCTTCTACGAGCCGCTCGTCGAGTTCATGCAGTCGGGCCCCGTGGTGGCGATCCGCGTGGCGGGCAACCGTGTCATCGAGGGGTTCCGCTCCCTGGCAGGCACCACCGACCCCACGAGCGCGGCGCCCGGCACCATCCGTGGCGACCTGGGCCGCGACTGGGGTCTCAAGGTGCAGCAGAACCTGGTGCACGGCTCCGATTCGCCCGAGTCGGCCGCCCGCGAGCTCGCCCTCTGGTTCCCGGCGAGCTGAGCGCTGCGATGACCGGCCCGGGGGCGCCGATCGCGCTCGCCACGTTGCCGAACCTGCGGGATGCGGGCGGGTGGCCCACCGCCGACGGACGGCGGGTGCGCACGGGCGTGCTGTTCCGGTCGACGGCGCTCGACCGCCTCGATGCGGCCGACAGCGCCGCGCTGACGGATCTCGGCATCCGCTGCGTCGTCGACTTCCGCACCGAGACGGAGCGCATCAACCAACCGGATCGCACCCCGGCGGGCGCGCGGGAGTTCATCGAGGACGTGCTCGCCGATTCGCAGATCGCGGCGCCGGCCCAGATGCAGGCGTTCTTCCGCGACCCGTCGCAGGCGGTCGCGTTCCTCTCGACCGGGCGCGCGGATGACGCGATGCGCGGCGCCTACCGCGAGTTCATCACTCTGCCGAGTGCCCGTGTGGGGCTGGGGGCGTTCTACCGGCTGCTGCTCGACGACGCCGACCTTCCGGTGCTGTACCACTGCACCACCGGCAAGGACCGCACCGGGTGGGCGACGGCCGCGCTGCTGACTCTGCTCGGGGTGTCGGAGGGCGACGTGTACCGCGAGTACCTGCTCACCAACGAGCAGCTGCTGCCCGCGCTGGAGCCGCTGTTCCAACGGTTCGCGGCCCACGGGGCCACGCGCGAGATGCTGATCCCGGTGTTCGGCGTCGACCGCAGCTACCTTGACACCGCGTTCGCGGAGATGCGCGCCGAGTTCGGCACCATCGAGCGCTACTTCGCCGACGGCCTCGGTATCACCGAGGCCGAGCAGCAGACTCTCCGCGATCGGCTCACCGAGGCGTAACCTTCCGGCATGCCGCGTTTCCGCGATGCATTGCCGCAACTCGCCCCCGGCGCCGTCACCCTCACGGACGGCGGGCTGGAGACGACGCTGATCTTCCTCGACGGTTTCGATCTGCCGCTGTTCGCCGCGTTCCCGCTGCTGGATGACCCGGATGGTCGCCGTCGCCTCCACGGGTACTACCACCGCGCCGCGGTGACGGCGCTCGATGCGGGTCTCACGTTCAGTCTCGATACGGCCACCTGGCGCGCGAACCCGGACTGGGCGGCCCGTCTCGACTACTCGGGTTCCGAGTTCGTGCGCATCAACCGCGCGGCGATCGATCTGGCGGTGGAGGTGCGGGACGAGTTCCCCGACGACGCGCCGATCGTGCTCTGCGGCGTGTTGGGTCCGCGCGGTGACGGCTACGTGCCGGGGGAGCGGATGTCGGCTCAGGCGGCGCGCGACTACCACCGCGCGCAGTTGGAGCTCTTCGCCGATTCGGAGCTCGACTATGCGGCGGCGTTGACGATCCCGTACCCGGAGGAGGCGGAGGGCATCGCCCTCGCGGCATCCGATGTCGGCATCCCGGTGGCGGTGTCGTTCACGGTGGAGACGGATGGCCGACTGCCCAGCGGGGACACGTTGGCGGAGGCGGTCGAGCGGGTGGATGCCGCATCCGGTGGCACGGTCGCCTACTTCGGCGTGAACTGCGCCCACCCCGACCATCTGCCGGAGGAGCTGTTCGGGGGAGCGGCCTGGACGCAGCGCATCCGCACGTACCGGGCGAACGCGTCGCGCCTGAGTCACGCCGAACTCGACGAGGCGGAGCATCTCGACCCGGGCGACCCGGATGAGTTGGGTCGCGAGTTCGCCGACCTGCGCGAAACCCTGCCGCAGTTGTGTGTGGTCGGCGGATGCTGCGGCACCGACGACCGCCACCTCCGTGCGATCGCGCGCGAGGTGACCCACTCCCTGTCGGCCTGAGCACGCGAGAGGGCGGCCACCTTCCGGTGACCGCCCTCTCGCGCGTTTCGGTTACTCGGTGCCGAGCTTCGCGAGCTCCGCGTTCACGAACTCGGGGAAGTCGGCGGTGTTGGCGTCCCACTGGGTGCCGTTGATGATCACGGTGGGGGTGCCGCGCACGCCGGAGCGGTCGGTGGCCGCCGTCACCCAGGGGGTGAACGACTCGTCGAGCACGCACTGGTTCACGTCGGCGTCGTCGAGGCCGGTGCTGGTGACGATCTCGACCAGGCTGCTGTTGCCGAGACCCGGGCCACCCTCGGAGGGCTGCTGGGCGTACATGGCGGCCATCACGTCGAGGAAACGCTCGGGGGCGTAGTTGGCGACGCAGGCGCCCACGTTGTTGGCGCGGGTGGCGTAGTCGGTGGTGTAGCCGCGGTAGTCGAGGATCGACACCGGGTGCACCTCGAGGGTGGCGGTGCCGTTGGCGACCATGTCCTGGATGCTGCTCGAGTACGCCTCTTCGAAGGCCTTGCAGGCGGGGCAGGAGAAGTCGACAAGGGTGACGATGTTGAGCAGACCCTCGCGCGGCGTCGTGGGGACGGGGTCGCCGCCCTTCGCGATCGCCTTCGTCTCGACGTGCTGCACACCGCCGTCGCCGTCCGCCTCGAACAGGATGCCGTCGCTGAGCATGTTGAGCGGGCCGGCCTCCTTCTTGGGAGCGGGCTGCAGGGCGATGACCGCCCACACGACGCCTGCGACGATCGCCAGGATCGCGACGGAGGCGACAGTCGGGATCAACCACTTCAGCGTCTTCTTGCGCTTGAGGTCTTTCTCTCGCTGCACTCGGGCCGCTTCGCGGGCCTCTTCGCGGCGCTGGTTCTTGGTGGGCTTGGGCGTGTCGGTCACGGGTGAATCCTGTTTCAGTCGGGATCGGAGAACGCTGGGAATGGTTGTCGCTTTGAGTTTACGGGGGTGCTCAGAAGAAGCTCTGGATGACGGGCATCTGGGTCTGGGCGATGACGAAGATGACCAGCAGGATCACGATCGTGATCGGGGCCACCCACGGAAGCAGTGCACGTCCGGCGGGCCGGACCCGTTCGCCGAAGACCCCTTCGGACATGTTCCGGAACGTCACCGCGAGGAAGGTCGGGTAGGTGACCGACCAGGTCAGCACGCAGTGGGGGCACAGCGTGTGGAGCTCGAAGATCGACTGGCTGGCGAGCCAGATCACGAAGATCACCGCGCCCAGCACCCCGATGTTGAAGAGCACCCAGAACCACCGCGCGAAGCGGGCACCCGCCAGGAGTGCCACACCCACCACGATCGGCGCCATCCAGCAGATGAGGCCGATGATCGGGTTCGGGAATCCGAACACCGAGCCCTGCCAGGAGTCGAGGTTCTTGGTGCACTGCACGAACACGCTGATGTCGCAGCTCGCCGCGACGCCCGGGTTCTGCAGGGCGTGGAACTTCTCGACGGTGAGCGCGAACGCGGCGATCTCGCCGATCACACCCGCCACGATGAGCCAGATCGCGAAAACCCAGGGGGTGCGCTTCTCGGGCTGGGCGGGTTCGAGGTCGTCTTCGAAACCCGGGTCGGCGACAGGTGCGGCGGCGGTCATGGCGCGATCCTCCCACGCCGTGCTTGAGGAAATGCCGCAAACGGCATCCCCGTGCGATAATCGTGACAGTCGCCGTGTGCGACCACGAAAAGCTTGACCGGGCATCACCGGGCCAGCAGGTGCTCCTCCCGCCGCGTCGGGAACCGCACCCAGACGGATAGCCAGTTCCGCGGATCCCCAGGATCCGGGCTGTGAGAGAGCCGAAGCCGTGAGAGGGCGAGCGCGACCGACCGCCTTGCGAGGTCGCAGACCACATACAGGATTAGCGTTCCGCCCAGGCGGGACAGCAGGAGAGTACCCGGAGGCCGGCGCGGTCGCCCCGGGCGAGGAGTGCACCAGCGATGGTGAAGAACGACGCACCCGAGAAAGAGCACACCCCCGATGTGACGCCGGCCGACGCGCACGTCGACGCCGCGGCCGAGAAGGCGGAGAAGCCGAAGCGCTCCCGCCGTTCGTCGCGCAAGAAGGGCGGCGCCGACAAGGCGGCCGAGGCGGTCGCCGAACAGGCTGAGGCGGTCGCCGACGAGGCACCCGCCGAGCAGGTCGAGGCGCCCGTGGAGGAGCCCGCCGCCGCGGCCGAGACCGCGGAGCCCGCCGCCGCGGCATCCCCGTTCTCCCTCCTCTTCCAGGCGCCCCCGCCGCCGCCCCCCGGGTCGGCCGCTCCGCGCATCCCCGACGAGCCCGCCGACGACACCCCGGCATCCGGCACCTCGTCGCGCCGCCGCAGCCGCCGCCGCCCCGGCGAGGCGCCCCGCGAAGGCGACGACGCCCCCAACACGACCGTCAAGGTGCGCCAGCCGCGCCAGGCCCCGGCGCCCATCACGGAGCCGCAGAAGGTCAAGGGCTCCACCCGCCTCGAGGCGAAGAAGCAGCGCCGCCGCGACGGGCGCGACGCCGGCCGTCGCCGTCCGGTGATCACGGAGGCCGAGTTCTTGGCCCGCCGCGAGTCGGTAGACCGCGTCATGGTGGTGCGCAGCAAGTTCGGTCGCATCCAGATCGGTGTGCTCGAAGACGGCGTGCTCGTGGAGCACTACGTGGCGCGCGCCGCCGACGCCAGCCTCATCGGCAACGTGTACCTGGGGCGCGTGCAGAACGTGCTGCCCAGCATGGAGGCGGCGTTCGTCGACATCGGCCGCGGCCGCAACGCGGTGCTCTACTCGGGCGAGGTCGACTGGGAGGCCGCCGCCGCCAACGCGGAAGGCGAAGCCAAGAACCAGCCGCGCCGCATCGAGCTGGCCCTCAAGCCCGGCGACCGTGTGCTCGTGCAGGTCACCAAAGACCCGGTGGGCCACAAGGGTGCCCGCCTCACCAGCCAGGTGAGCCTCCCCGGCCGCTACCTCGTGTACGTGCCCGGCGGATCCATGAACGGCATCAGCCGCAAGCTGCCCGACACGGAGCGCGCGCGCCTGAAGAAGATCCTCAAGGAGGTGCTGCCGGATGATGCGGGCGTCATCGTTCGCACCGCAGCCGAAGGCGCCACCGAGGAGCAGCTGACCCTCGACGTGCAGCGCCTCACCGCCCAGTGGGCCGAGATCGAGCGGGCCGTCGAGACGCAGCAGGCACCCGCGCTGCTGCACTCGGAGCCCGACCTGCTGCTGAAGATCATCCGCGACGTCTTCAACGAGGACTTCCAGAAGCTGATCATCGCCGGCGACGACGCGCAGGCCACCATCGAGAAGTACCTGTCGGCGGTGGCCCCCGACCTGCTCGACCGGGTCGAGCGCTACACGGGCGACGTCGACAGCTTCGACCAGCACCGCATCACCGAGCAGATCGAGAAGGCCCTCGAACGCAAGGTGTGGCTGCCGTCGGGTGGTTCGCTCGTCATCGACCGCACCGAGGCGATGACCGTCGTCGACGTCAACACCGGCAAGTTCGTCGGATCGGGCGGCAACCTCGAAGAGACCGTCACCAAGAACAACCTGGAGGCGGCGGAGGAGATCGTGCGCCAGCTGCGGCTGCGCGACATCGGCGGCATCATCGTCGTCGACTTCATCGACATGGTGCTGGAGTCGAACCGCGACCTCGTGTTGCGTCGCCTCGTGGAGTGCCTGTCGCGGGACCGCACCAAGCACCAGGTGGCGGAGGTCACCTCGCTCGGTCTCGTGCAGATGACCCGCAAGAAGCTGGGCCTCGGCCTGCTGGAGTCGTTCAGCGAGAACTGCGACGTGTGCGCGGGCCGCGGCCTCATCGTGCACCACGACCCTGTGTTCAAGCACCGCGGCCAGCAGTCGGAGCCGCAGCAGGGCGGCTCGTCGCGCAGCCGTCGCGGTCGCGGCGGCAACGGCGGCGGCAACAACGGCAACGGGAACGGCGGCAACGGCAACAGCAACGGTTCCTCCGGGGCCCAGAAGCCGGCCGGATCCGGAACCCACGAGATCACCGACGACGTGCGCAACGCGCTCGCGAAGATCGCGGCGAAGACGGTGCACCACGAGGAGCACGCGGGTGAGCCCGCCGCCGAGGCGACCGCCCCGGCGACGGTGGTGGCGCCGGTGGAGATCCTCGACATCCCGATCGAACCGGTGCGCGAGCAGCAGTCGCGCCCCGCGGTCGACGCGGATGCGGTGCTCGGTTCGGTGCTCGACGCCCTGCCCGAGCCGGCCGCCCCCGGCAAGGGCCGCGGTCGCCGTTCGCGTCGCGCCTCGTCGCCGGCCGGCCCCGCCGACTGAGCGCGCGCGCCGTTCCCGCGCCTCCTACGTAGCCCGCCTCACCCACGTCTCCCAAATCAAGGACTTCTACTCTCAAATCAAGGACTTCGCGGGAGCCGGGGGCCACATCCGCCACAGGAGATGACTCGCGTCACACCGACTCCTTGATTCGAGAGTCGGAGTCCTTGATTTGTGCGCTGGCGCTCGCGCAGCGCCGCGGCCCACAGCCGCCGCGCTCAGGTGCCCTTCGGCCTCTTGTCCTTCTGCCGCACGCGAAGGCCCGCGGCCTGCAGGCGCCGCAGCAGTTCGCGCCCGGTGACCGGTTCGGCGCCGAGGGCGATCAGGTGCTCGCGCCGCTCGGCCGGGTAGTCATAGTGGTCGTTGTCGAAACCACGCTCCGGGATGCCGGCGCGGCGGGCGAACGCGTGCAGCTCATCGAGCGACACATCCGACACCAGGTGACCCCATACGGTGCCGTGATTCGGCCAGATAGGCTCGTCGATCAGCACCGCCATGTCGCGATCTTAGGAGCACGATGACGTCCCACGCTTCCGGCTCCCCGACGGCGCCGAGCGGTCCGATGTACGCCCGGCAGCCGCGCAATGCACTGATCGCCGCCGCCGTGGTCGCCGGTGTGCTGGTGCTGCAGCATCTGGTGGGTTCGCTGAGCTGGCTCCCGACTTCGCTCGGCCAGGGGAGCGCCGCGCCGTCGATCGTCGGCTTCGTGTTCGAGTTCGTCGGTCTCATCGCGTTCGCCGCAGGTGTTTACGTGCTGCTGTGGTTGGTGCCGACGTCGTCCGCCGACCGGCTGCCGATCGTGCTGGCGAAGGGACTGCTGGCCACCGCCGGCGGCGTGGTGGCGTCGATGATCGTCGGCGCGCTCGGTGCTCTTCTGCTTTTCCCGCCGCGGGGCTTCCTGGGGTTCGTGAGCGACCTGCCGGGCATTCTCGCGTCCGTGCTCGACCGTGCCCCGCTGGTGATGCTGGTCGTCGTGGTGCAGTGGGTGATCCTGCGCGATCGGCGCGCTTGACCGCGTTTGCCGGATGGCCGTTCGTCGGCTATTCTTGACCCTTGGTGTCTCGCCACGCGCGTCCCCGTCAGGGAGACCGCGGATCCGGCATGGGTTCGAGCGGGCATCCGACGTCGGCGCTTCGTCGTCCGACACAGACTTCCATTCATACGTTAGGAACTCACGTGGTTTACGCAGTTGTGCGCGCCGGTGGTCGGCAGGAGAAGGTCGAGGTGGGCACGGTCGTCGTGCTCGACCGCGTCCAGGCCGACGTCAACGGCAAGATCGAGCTCACCCCCGTTCTCTTCGTCGACGGTGACACGATCACGCACGACGAGAAGGCCCTCGCGAAGGTCAAGGTGACCGCCGAGGTCATCGGCCACGAGCGTGGTCCGAAGATCGTCATCCAGAAGTTCAAGAACAAGACCGGGTACAAGAAGCGCCAGGGCCACCGCTCGGAGCTCACCCGCGTCAAGATCACCGGCATCAAGTAAGCAGGGGCTGAGCAATGGCACACAAAAAGGGCGCATCGTCCACTCGTAACGGTCGCGACTCGAACGCTCAGTACCTCGGTGTGAAGCGTTTCGGTGGCCAGGTCGTCAAGGCGGGCGAGATCATCGTCCGTCAGCGCGGCACCCACTTCCACCCCGGCGTGAACGTCGGCCGTGGCAAGGACGACACCCTGTTCGCCCTCGAGGCGGGCGCGGTCGAGTTCGGCCAGAAGGGCGGCCGTCGGGTCGTCAACATCGTCGTCCCGGCGTAATCGCCGCACGACACACGTCTTCTGTGGCGACACAGATTCGCGAAGGGCGGGCTGAGGCTCGCCCTTCGTCGTTTGTACAGAACAACTGAGAACACCCCCCCCGATACCGAGAGCTGAGGAGCAGCGGATGGCGAGCTTCGTCGATCAGGTGACGCTGCACCTGCGTGCCGGCCACGGCGGCAACGGCTGCGTCTCGGTGCGCCGCGAGAAGTTCAAGCCCCTCGCCGGCCCCGACGGCGGCAACGGCGGCCACGGTGGCGACATCGTGCTGGTCGCCGACCCGCAGGTCACCACCCTCCTCAACTACCACCGCGCACCCCACCGTTCCAGCGGCAACGGCGGCCCCGGCATGGGCGACCACCGCGCCGGGTACCAGGGCGAAGAGCTGGTGCTGCCGGTGCCGGTCGGCACGGTCGTCTCCGAACCCGACGGCACCCAACTGGTCGACCTCGTCGAACCGGGCATGCGGTTCGTGGTCGCCGACGGCGGCCAGGGCGGACTCGGCAACGCGGCACTCGCCACGACCAAGCGCAAAGCGCCCGGCTTCGCGCTCCTCGGCACCACCGGCTACGAGGGCGATGTCGTCCTCGAGCTGAAGACGGTGGCCGATGTGGCCCTCGTGGGCTACCCGAGTGCCGGCAAGTCGAGCCTCGTCGCCGCGCTGTCGGCGGCGAAGCCGAAGATCGCCGACTACCCGTTCACCACCCTGCACCCCAACCTCGGCGTCGTCGAGGCGGGAGCTGTGCGCTACACGATCGCCGACGTCCCCGGTCTCATCGAGGGCGCCAGCGAAGGCAAGGGCCTCGGCCTCGAGTTCCTCCGCCACGTCGAACGCTGCTCGGCCCTGCTGCACGTGCTCGACTGCGCGACCCTCGAACCGGGACGCGATCCGATCTCCGACCTGGATGTGATCCTCGCCGAGCTGGCCGCCTACCCGGTGCCCGAGGGTCAGGTGCCGCTGCTGGAGCGCCCGCAGCTGGTCGCCCTCAACAAGGTCGACGTGCCGGATGCGAAAGACCTCGCCGATCTGGTGCGTCCCGCCTTCGAGGAGCGCGGCTACCGCGTGTTCGAGATCTCGGCCGTCAGCCACGCGGGCCTGCGTCAGCTGTCGTTCGCGCTGGCGGAGCTGGTCGAAGCGGACCGCACCGCGAAGACCGCCGCCCCGCCGCCCGCCCGCATCGTCATCCGTCCGCGCGCCGTGAACGAGGTCGAGTTCCAGGTGCGCGTCGAGGGTGGCACCGAGACGATCTACCGGGTGCTCGGCGCGAAGCCGGAACGCTGGATCCAGCAGACCGACTTCACCAACGACGAAGCCGTCGGCTTCCTCGCCGACCGGCTCGCGAAGCTGGGCGTCGAGGAGGAGCTGTTCGCGAAGGGCGCCGTGCCCGGGTCGACGGTCATCATCGGCGAGATGGTGTTCGACTGGGAGCCCACCCTCACCTCCGCCGCCGAACTCATCACGAGCCCCCGCGGCACCGACGCGCGCCTCGACGAGAACCGCCGCGCCACCCGCAACCAGCGCCGCGAGGAGTACCACGAGCGCATGGACGCGAAGGCCGCAGCCCGCGCCGAACTCGACGCGGAGCGTCTCGCCGGCCTCTGGGCAGACGCCGACTCCGACGACTCCACCACCGACGGCTCCACCACCGAGGAGAAGGCGTGACCCAGGGGGCGGCGCAGCTGCGCCGTGAGGTGACGGATGCGAAACGCATCGTCGTGAAGGTCGGCTCCAGTTCGATCTCGGGCGAGAACCGTGCCCAGATCGACCCGCTGGTCGACGCGCTCGCGGAGGCGTACTTCCGCGGTGTCGAGGTGGTGCTGGTGTCGTCCGGTGCCATCGCGACCGGGATGCCGTTCCTGAAGCTCGACTCCCGCCCCCACGACCTGGCCACCCAGCAGGCGGCCGCCGCGGCGGGCCAGAACGTGCTCATGTGGCGCTACCAGACCAGCCTCGACCGGTTCCCGATCATCGCCGGCCAGGTGCTGCTCACCGCGGGCGACCTGGAGAACCCCACCCACCGCAGCAACGCGCAGCGCGCCATGGAGCGGCTCCTCGACCTGCGGCTGCTGCCGATCGTGAACGAGAACGACACGGTCGCCACCCACGAGATCCGCTTCGGCGACAACGACCGGCTCGCGGCCCTCGTGTCGGAGCTGATCGGCGCCGACCTGCTCGTGCTGCTGTCGGATGTCGACGCGCTCTACACGCGGCCCCCGCAGTTGCCGGGCGCGCGCCGCATCGACCATGTCGCGTTCGACGACGACCTGTCGGGCGTGGAGCTGGGCGACATCGGGTCGGCGGGTGTCGGCACCGGGGGAGCGGGCACCAAGATCGCTGCCGCGAAGCTGGCCGCCGCATCCGGCACCGCGGTGCTGCTCGCGTCGACCGCGAATGTCTCCGCCGCCCTCTCGGGCGAGCCGACCGGTACCTGGTTCGAGGCCGCGCCCGCCGTCAGCTGAGCAGGCCCACGATCGCGTCGGCCATCGCCGGCACCTCGTACCCGTGGTTCGCTCCCGCGATGCGCGCCTGTCGGGCGGTGGGGATTCCCCCGACCACCGCATCCGCGGCGGCGGGGAAGATCGGCAACGTCTGCTCGCCCATCAGGTACAGCACCGGGATGCGGATGCCGGCGAACAGGTCGGCGAACGGCGCCGTCTGCGCCCACGCGAGCGATTCCGCATCCGCGGCGAGGCTCGGGGTCATGGCGAGTGCGATCGGCCACGCGGGGCTCGCTTTCAGGCCCTGCAGCCACTCGGGCGGCATGTCTTTCATGTAGTACTCCTGGGTTCCCTCGCGGTCGCCGGCGGTGATGCGCTCCAGGAGGCCCGCATGGAACTCGACCCCGTCGGTGCCCTGCTCGGCGCCGAGCGGCACCTCCCACAGCGCCAGATGGGTGACGGGCAGACCGGATGCTGCGGCGGCGAGGGCGATCGAGCCGCCCGATGAGCTGCCGAACAGCGCCGCGCGTCCGCCGACCGCGTCGATGAGGGCGCGGATGTCGTCGAGTTCGCCGTTGAGGCTCGTCGCCTCACCGAACGGCGATTCGCCGCGCCCCCGGCGGTCGTAGTCGACGACGGTGAACCCGCGTGCGGCGATCGCCTGCGCGAGTGCAGTCGTGGTGGGGTCGAAGGCCCGGAACTGCATGGCCGCGTTCACGAGGATGAGCGCCGGTCCGTCACCGTGGCGGTCGTAGGCGATGCGGGTGCCGTCGGCGGATGTGACGTATTCGGACATCGGGGTCCTCCTCGACTCGATTGTGGACAGCGTACACATTGTGGCTCTCGCTAAACTCGGCCCATGTCCGACACCACAACCGCCGTCAGCCTCGAGACCAAGCTGAAGGCCGCCCGCACGGCCTCGATCGCGCTCGCGCAGGCCTCCACCGCGCAGAAGAACGCGGGCCTCGAGGCGATCGCCGCGGCCGTCGAGTCGGGCGCCGCGCGCATCCTGCCGGCCAACGAACTCGACCTCGCGAACGGACGCGAGAACGGCATCTCGACGGGACTCCAGGACCGCCTGCGCCTCGACGAGCAGCGCCTCGCCGGCCTCGCCGCCGCCACCCGTGACGTGATCGCCCTGCCCGACCCGGTCGGCGGCGTCGTGCGCGGCTCCACCCTGCCCAACGGCCTGCAGCTCACCCAGGTGCGGGTGCCGTTCGGGGTCGTCGGCGCCATCTACGAGGCGCGGCCCAACGTCACCATCGACATCGCGGCTCTCGCCCTCAAGTCCGGCAACGCGGTGGTGCTGCGGGGCGGCACGGCGGCCGAGAACACCAACCGCGTGCTCGTCGACCTCATCCAGGGCGCGCTGGCATCCGTCGGCCTGCCCGCGGATGCGGTGCAGACGATCGACGAGTTCGGTCGCGAGGGTGCCACGCAGCTCATGCAGGCGCGCGGGTTCGTCGACGTGCTGATCCCGCGCGGCAGCGCCCAGCTGATCGACACGGTCGTGCGCGAGTCGAAGGTGCCGGTGATCGAGACCGGCGCCGGCGTCGTGCACCTCTTCCTCGACCGCACCGCGGATGAGGGGATGGCCACCGAGATCGCCGTCAACTCGAAGGTGCAGCGCCCGAGCGTCTGCAACGCGCTCGAGACGCTGCTCGTCGACGCGGAGGCCGCCGAACGCCTACTGCCCCCGGTGTTGAAGGCGCTCACCGACAACGGCGTCACCGTGCACGGCGACGACCGCACCCGCCAGCTGTTCCCGGATGCGGTGCCCGTCACCGACGACGACTGGTCCACCGAGCACATGAGCCTCGACCTGTCGGTGAAGGTGGTCGACGGGCTCGATGAGGCGATCGACCACATCCGCACCTACTCCACCCACCACACCGAGTCGATCGTCACCAACGACATGACCACCGCCAACCGGTTCCTCGCCGAGGTCGACTCGGCCGTGGTGATGGTGAACGCGTCGACGCGATTCACCGACGGCGGCGAGTTCGGCTTCGGTGCCGAGGTGGGCATCTCCACCCAGAAGCTGCACGCGCGCGGCCCGATGGGGCTGCCGGAACTCACCAGCACGAAGTGGATCGTGCGCGGCGAGGGCCAGACGCGCGGCTAGGCGCGACTAGACTCGACACGACCTCCCACGAACGAACACGAGGACCGCATGCTCTCCACGCTCCTGACCGAGACCCACGAAGAACTCGCCCCGCTGGTCGCGGAGCCGTGGGTGTTCGCGGCGGTCGCGGCGGCCATCTTCGTCGTGCTGGCCCTCGTCACCTGGAGCTACCGCGATGTGGCGAACCGCCACAGCGACAAGACGGCGCACCAGAACCCCGCCGACCACGGTCACCAGAGCCACGGACCGAGCGGCGCCAACCACTAGGCTCTGCCCGTGAGCGAAGGAGCCCCGCGCCGCCCGCGCATCGGCGTGATGGGTGGCACCTTCGACCCCATCCACCACGGCCACCTGGTGGCCGCGAGCGAGGTGCAGCAGACCCTCGACCTCGACGAGGTGGTGTTCGTGCCCACCGGTCAGCCGTGGATGAAAACCTCGGTGAGCGAGGCCGAGCACCGCTACCTGATGACGGTGATCGCCACCGCATCCAACCCCCGTTTCACGGTGAGCCGCGTCGACGTCGACCGCGAGGGCGCCACCTACACGATCGACACCCTCCGCGACCTGCGTCGGCAGCGTCCGGACGCCGACCTGTTCTTCATCTCGGGCGCGGATGCGGTGGCGCAGATCCTGCAGTGGAAGGACGTGGAGGAGCTGTGGCAGCTCGCCCACTTCGTAGCTGTGTCTCGGCCGGGACATGCTCTCGACATTCGCGGATTGCCTGAGGCTGGCGTAAGCTCGTTGGAAGTGCCCGCTCTGGCGATCTCCTCGACGGAGTGCCGAGAGCGAGTCGCCCGGGGTTTCCCCGTGTGGTACTTGGTCCCCGACGGTGTTGTGCAGTACATCTCCAAGCACCACCTGTATCGGAGTACGACATGACGACCTTCCAGGATCAGCCGCTTTCGCGTCGCGCCATGCGCGAACGCGAGGCCGAAGCGGCGCGCGCTGCTTCGGCGTCGGCGGATGCCCCCGAGGGTGCCGCCCCCGAGGCCACGTCGAGCGCCGCGCCCGCCTACACGGCCCCGCCGGAGCCACTCACCTACGTGACGCAGGGCCGCACGCCGCTGCCGCAGTACGACGCGCCGGTCGCCTCGGCTGAGCCCGTCGCCGAGGCGCCCGCAGCGGATGCCGCATCCGCCGATGATCAGGGTTTCCGCTACCGCGACTACAGCCCCGACGGCCGCCGCGCGGCCCGTCTCGGCTGGCCGGCCGCCCCTGCCGAGGGCGCCGATCTCGACTACCGCACGCAGGGTCGTGCGGATGTGCCGCCCGTGCCCCCCACCGCCGAACCGCAGGCGCCCAACGAGGCGGGGCTCAGCCGTCGCGAGCTGCGCGCTCTCCGCGAGGCGCAGGACCGCGAAGCCGGCATCGTGCCGCCGAGCGACGAGCCCGCACCGCCCGTCGCATCCGCTGCGCCGGTCGTCGCCGCGCCTCCCGCGTACACGCCGTTCGCGTCGGCACCGCCGGTCGTTGTGCCGCCGCCCGCCCCCGAGGCCGCCCCGACCGCGGCCGTGGGTCCCGAGTGGCTCGCCGCGTTCGCCCCGCCGTCGGCCGGTGCGACCGCAGCGCCCGTAGAGCCGACCGCAGCGCCCGCCTTCGATGACATCCTGATCGGCGAGACCGTCGACGACGAAGACGGCACCGACGGCCCCGTGGTGGTCGCCGAAGAGGTGCGCGAGGTGCCGCCACCGCTCATCGAGCCGGCCGCTCCGCCCACCGACGCACTCGCCAGCTTCGAGGCCATGTTCCGCAGCGACACCGGTGCGACCCCGGCGCAGCAGAGCACGCCGCCGGCGCCGACGTACTCGGCCCCGCCCGCCTACACGGCCCCGCCCGTGCAGCAGGCGCCGGTGGAGCCCGCGCCCACCTACTCGGCTCCGCCCGTGTACAGCGCGCCGCCCGTCTACACGGCACCGCCCGTGCAGCAGGCGCCCGCCGTGCAGTCTGCGCCCCCGGTCGTCACGACGCCTCCCGCGCCGTTCGTGCCCGCGTCGCCGGTCGCATCGCAGGCGCCCGTCGTCGACGCCCCGCAGTTCACCGCGCCCGCGGCGCCGAGCTTCGTGCCCGAGCAGCCGGCATCCGAAGCGCCCAGCGCGCCCGCCGCCTCCCCGCTGAACCTCGCGTTCATCCCGACGCCTCCTGCCCCCGAGCAGGCTGCGCCCGAGGCGCCCGTCGAAGCGCCCGCCACCACCTCGCAGCCGCCGGTCCCCGGTGAGCGCCCGCGCAACCACTGGTCGCGTCAGGCCGAGCTCGACGACGAGGCGCAGCCCGCCACCGGCTCGCTCTCGCGCAGCGTCGGCGGCGCCCCCGCCACGGCCAGCGCGCTCGTGCTGCCCGAGATCCCGGCGCCCGACCTGATGGCGACGCCGCTCACCGGTACGGGGGATGTGCTCGTCACCGGGTCGATCTCGCTGCCGGCGAGCCTCTCCTCGACGGGTGCACTGCCCACGCAGCTGGACGAGTCCGACCTCGACCACCTGCTCGACCCGGGCGACCACCAGGTCGCATCCACCGACTCGCAGCCGGTGCGTGCCATCCGCGCGGTCAGCACGCACACGTCGTCGCGTGAGATCATCGGCACCATCAAGCCGAAGCGCAGCAACCGTGCGCTGACGGCGCTCATCATCTCCGCCGCCGGCATGGCCGTCGTCGTCGTGACGCTTCTCGTCGTGGCGCTGGTCTCGGGCGTACTGGGCTAGCCCCCGTGACTATCTGGAAGAAGAACACCCCCCTGTGACCGCATCCGATCACGCGCGCGAACTTGTGCGCATCGCCGCCCGAGCCGCTGACTCCAAGAAGGCCGAAGACCTGGTCGCCCTCGATGTCTCGGGGCCCCTCCCGCTGACCGATGCGTTCCTGCTCGCCTCCGGCGACAACGAGCGCAACGTGGTCGCCATCGCGAGCGCCGTCGAGGAGGCGCTCATCGACGCCGGCACGAAGCCGATCCGTCGTGAGGGTCGCAGCGAGGGCCGCTGGGTGCTGCTCGACTTCGGCGACCTGGTGGTGCACGTCTTCCACGAGGAGGACCGCCTCTTCTACTCGCTCGAGCGCCTCTGGAAGGACTGCCCGACGCTGCCTCTCGGTCTCGACGAGCCCGCCGAGAGCCCCCACCCCGCTGGTTGAGCTTTTTCCAAGCGAACCCCGCTTGACTCGTCTCATGCGATGCCCCATTGATGAGACGACGCTCGTGATGAGCGAACGCAACGGAATCGAGATCGACTACTGCCCGCAGTGTCGCGGGGTGTGGCTGGATCGGGGTGAGCTCGACAAGATCATCGACCGTGCGGGTGCCCCGCAGCAGGCGTCCGCGCACCAGGCGCCGCTGACGCAGGCGCCGCAGTACCCTCAGGCGGCCCCGCAGCAGCAGACGCCGCAGAACTGGGCGGGCGGCAGCCAGCAGCCCGGGTACGGCCAGCAGGGCAAGAAGAAGCGCGAGAACTGGCTGTCGGAGCTGTTCGAGCTGGGCGGTTAACGCCGGGTCAGCCAGGGGCGCAGCGCCCGGGTGACGAGCGGGAGGGCCCCGTAGGTCATGATCGGGGTCACCACGATCACCGAGACGAGCACGCGCGCCCAGATCGGCCAGTCGGGGATCAGCCATCCGAAGAACGCGTTGGCGGCGAGGCTCAGCGGGTAGAAGACGATGAAGATCGCCACCATCTGCTTCCAGCGTGGGGGCGTGGGGGGTGTGGCCGATAGCACTTCCACCGATTTGGGTTCGTCGAACCAGCCTTCGATGCCGGTGCGGCGTTCGGAGCGGGCGTCTTCGACGAGGCCTTGGGCGGATCCCACCCACCAGGCGCGTTCGGGGGAGGCCTGCCAGCGGGCGAGGCTGGTTTCGTCGGCGAAGCGGAACAGCATGTGCCATTCGGGGCTGTCCGGGTCGGGGCGGATCCACCCGGAGCCGAGGTACCCGGGGCTGGCGCTCAGCAGATCCTGTCCGGCGCGGGCCCACGCGGCGACTTCGGCGGCGCGTTCGGGGTCGACGCGCCGGGTGATCGCGATGGTGACGGGTTCGCTCATACGTCCATGCTCGCACCCGCCGCCCGACGTCGACTCGCGCATCGGGTCTCCGATTGTGTTGTAAGCTTGTCGGGTTGCCTCCGGAGACGGAGCGACTCTGGGTCTGTGGCGCAGCTGGTAGCGCACCTGCATGGCATGCAGGGGGTCAGGGGTTCGAGTCCCCTCAGATCCACTCAGAAGGAGCCCCTCGCGGGCTCCTTTCTCGTTGATGCGGCTTTCTTCTCGGTGGTTGCGTCGGGTATCCGCCGGGCAACCGCCAGCGAACCGGCGATCAGTACGGCGGCGACCGCCCACACGAGCGGCTCCCGACCGGCCACGAGCACCGCGAGTACGGCACCGGCGGCCACCAGCAGAGCCACGACGCCGGATGCGACGGGCAACGTGGCACCGTGCGCCCGGCCCGGCGTTCGGGTCTCGATCCGGCCGACCACCGCGACGAGAAGCGCGACCGTGATGCCGACGGCGAGCAGCCACGCCGGTCGCGTGGCCCACCACGCATCCGTCAACGGCGCGGGGAGCGTCTCGCCGGCGCCGAGCAGCAGCAGTCCGGCCAGGCCGATGAGCACCAGCATGTGCCAGGAGTAGATGGTCATGGCGCGGGCGTTCACCCAGCCGGTGATCGATGCGACCGCGGGGATGCCGTGAAGGCGGCGCAGGCCGCCGCGCAGCAGCAGGAACCCGCAGAGTTGCGCCGCCCCCAGCAGCACGAGGGCGAAGGTGGGCGGGTTGAGGTTCTGCAGCAGGTCGGGGGAGTAGACGCCCGCCGCGCACAGCATCCCGAGGGTCAGCAGCGCCGAGCCACCGACAGCGCCGAGCCGTCGGACGGACCAGCCGTCGAAGCGCCCGTCGGCCAGCCAGAAGCCGAGCTGCTGCACCAGCAGCCACACCACCAGGAGGTTCGCGAAGCCGACCGCGTCGACACCGGATGCGGCGCGCACCCCGTCGACGACGATCACGAGCGCCGCCAGCACGGCGACCGTCGCCCGCGGCGCGGCGCGGTGCAGGGCCGTCATCGCCGGCACCAGCGCCGTGCACAGCAGGTACACGCCGAGGAACCAGAGCGGCTGGCCGAGGCGGAACCCGGCTTCGGCGACCAGCGCATCCGAGACGCCCGCCGCCCGCAGGGCGAGCAGAGCGGCGACCGTGACCGCCATCGCCCCGAGTGCGGGAGGAAGCAGCCGGCGCAGCCGCATCGCCAGGTACTCGGGCACCGCCACGCCGCGTGCCCGCAGCGACCTCCACTGGGTGGCGCTCGAGAAGCCGCCGAGCACGAAGAACAGCGGCATCACCTGGGCGAACCAGGTGGCGGCGGCGAACCCCGACCAGCCGTCCATCGCGTTCTCGATCACGGGGGCGCCGGCCACCACACTGACCCCCACCATGATGGCGTGCAGCGCCACGACGACGGTGAGGCAGAAAGCGCGGGCGACGTCGACGGACGCATCCCGGGTGCGCGGCGGCGCGGGAGGCGTCACGGCGGGGGCGGGAGCTGGTGCGGTCGTTGTCATGCGGGGAGGTTCGCAGCGAGCCCACCCCCGCGGCATCCCGCGGGGGAGCGCACCGACCCCTACCGCGGTACGGGGTCGAAACGGGTCGCCGGAGGGATGCCGCAGCCGCGGACGCTCCCGTAGCGTGGCCGAGACGGTGACACCGCCGACGAGGGAAGGAACCGCACGATGGGCACCATGGATGCGCTGCGCGGCGACGTGAGGCCGCTGCGGGTGGCCGAGTGGGCCGCCTGGTCGACGGTGTCGGTGGCGGTCGCGACGGTGAGCATCGCCACCCACGCGGCCCTCTACGGACTGTCGGTGCCGATCGCGTTCGTGTTCGGTCTGCTGCAGGGCGGCAGCATCCTGCTCGCCGTGCTGCTGCCGTGGGTCGGGGCCGCCGCCCAGTTCGCGGCGATCGTCGCCTTCGCCCTGGGGGTGGGCGCGGTGCACGGGCCGTGGCCGATGCCGGTGATCGGGATGGTGGCGCTCGCCGCGGTGCTCGTCGCCCTCGGACTGCGTGGCGACTGGCGGATCGGCGCGATCCTGTGGGGTTCGGCCGTGGTGGTGCTGTGGGTGTTCGCGCTCGCGGCCGCGCAGGCGGGCGGCGACCTGGGTGCGTGGCTGGCCGACCTGATCGTCGCCACCAGCACGAGCGGGTTCGCCCTGTTCGCCGCCGCCGTCATCGCCCAGCTGTTCGACGCCCGCGGCGAGGTGCGCGAGGCGCGCCGTGAGACGGAGGCGGAGCGTGCGCAGGTGCTGTGGGAGCAGGAGCGGGCCCGCATCGCCCGCGAGATGCACGACGTGGTCGCGCACAGCATGTCGATCGTGCACATGCGCGCCACCTCGGCGCGGTACCGCCTCGACGGTCTCAGCGACGAGGCGGCCGCCGAGTTCGACGGCATCGCCGAGCAGTCCCGCGACGCCCTCCGGGAGATGCGCGGCCTGCTCGGGGTGCTGCGCGAGGGCGACCGGGTGCTCGGCGCCCCACAGCCGACGCTCGCCGACCTCGACGCGCTCATCGACGCCACCCGCGCCGCTGGGGTGACGATCGAGGCGCACCTCACGCCGATCGAGCCGGCCCCCACCGCATCCGTGCAGTTGGCGCTGTACCGGGTGGTGCAGGAGTCGCTGAGCAACGTGGTGCGCCACGCGCGCGGTGCCGAGGTGTTCGTGGGCCTTGAGCCGATGGGCGCCGAACTGTGGCTGACCGTCGAGAACACGGCCCCGGACGCGGCGGACGCGACGGTGACGGATGCCGGCGGTCACGGCATCCGCGGCATGATGGAGCGCATGGCGTCGGTGGGTGGGTCGCTCGACCACGGCACGATCGCGACCGGCGGCTACCGGGTGGTGGCCCGCGTGCCGTTCGCGGAGGCCGCGTGAGCATCCGGGTGCTGGTCGTCGACGACCAGCAGATGTTCCGGGTGGGGCTGATGGCGATCCTCGCCGCCCAGCCCGACATCGAGGTGGTCGGTGAGGCGGAGGACGGCCAGGCGGCGCTCGCGAAGGTGCGCAGCCTCCGGCCGGACGTGGTGCTGATGGATGTGCGGATGCCGAACCTCAACGGCATCGAGGCGACCTCCGCGATCCTCGACGACCGGGTGTCGGCGCACCGGCCGCGCATCGTGATGCTCACCACGTTCGACATCGACGACTACGTGTTCGCGGCGCTGCGGGCGGGCGCCAGCGGGTTCCTGCTGAAGGACGCGACCCCCGACGAGCTGGTCGCGGCGGTGCGCACGGTGCACGCCGGGGACGCGCTGCTGTCGCCGCGGGTCACCCGCACCCTGGTGGCGGAGTTCGTGGGCACGCCCGCGCGTCCCACGGTGGAGCCGACCGCGTTCGCCGAACTCACCGACCGGGAACGGGAGGTGCTGCTGCTGATCGCCGCGGGACTCAGCAACAGCGAGATCGCGGAGCGACTGTTCATCGCCGAACAGACCACGAAGAGCCATGTGAGCCGCATCCTCACGAAGCTCGGGCTGCGCGACCGCGTGCACGCGGTGGTGTTCGCGTACGAGTCGGGCCTCGTGTCGCCGGGCGGCGGTCGCGGTAGCGTGAGCGGGTGACCGAAGCTCACCTGACTGCCGAGCGTGACATGGTGCTGATCGACGGCGGCACGTTCCGCATGGGGTCGGCCGACTTCTACCCCGACGAGCAGCCGGTGCACGAACGTGAGGTGAAGCCTTACGTCATCGACCGCTACGAGGTGACGAACGCGCAGTTCGCCGAGTTCGTCGACGCCACCGGGTACGTGACGGTGGCCGAGAAGCCGCTGTCGGCATCCGAGTTCCCGCAGCTGAGTGCGGAGGAACTACTGCCGGGGGCGATGGCGTTCACGCCCACCGAGGGTCCCGTCGACCTGCGCAACTGGCGCAACTGGTGGCGGTGGCAGCCGGGGGCGTTCTGGCGGCAGCCGCAGGGTACCGGTACGACCGTCGAGCCGACGCACCCGGTGGTGCAGGTGGCGTACGCGGATGTGGTGGCCTACGCCGAGTGGGCCGGCGGACGTCTGCCGACGGAGGTGGAGCACGAGTACGCGGCCCGCGGCGGCCTCGACGGCGCCCGTTTCGCGTGGGGCGACGAGACCTATCCGGATGGCGCGCCGCAGGCGAACAGCTGGATCGGCCACTTCCCGTACGACAACCAGGGCTGGGGAGGAACGGCGCCCGTCGGCTCGTACGCCCCGAACGGCTACGGCCTCTACGACATGACCGGCAACGTGTGGGAGTGGACGAGCGACTACTACACGCCCCGCCACATCCGTCTGTCCGATTCGCCGGTCGACCCCGGCAAACGCCTCAACCTGCTCGCCACGGCGAGCGCCGAACCCGGATTCGAGATCCCGCGCCGCGTGCTGAAAGGCGGCTCGCACCTGTGCTCACCCGAGTACTGCCTGCGCTTCCGGCCCGCGGCGCGCTCGCCGCAGGCCGAAGACACCGGGATGTCGCACATCGGTTTCCGGATCGTGCGCGATCCGGAACAGTAGGCGCAGTTGGATCGTGCGCGACGTCTGAAGTCACCCACGCTCGACGGGCAGCCAGAGTTCGGTGGTGGCGGTGCTGAAGTCGTCGGCGCGATCCACGATGGCGACGATCGACGGCCCCGGGCGCAACCGCCACGGGTTCGACGGGAACCAGTCGGTGGCCGTCGACGCCCACAACTGCTGCAGCACCGCCGGGTAGGGCCCGGACGCGGTGAACACCGCCCAGCTGCCCGCCGGCACCTCGATCGCGTCGAGGTCGTCGGGGCGCTCGCTGGCCGCATCCACCGCCACCCCGTGCAGGTAGGTGAGTTCCGTGCCTTCCGTGTAGTCGGGGTCGACGCCGTCGCTCACCTGCAGCAGCCCCGACGGTTCGGTGCTGCTCAACGCCTTGAGCCGCGCGTGCTCCTCCACGGGGATGGAGGCAATGTGGGCCGCGATGTGCGGGTTGACGCCCTCGTGGATGAGCGGCACGCGGGCGGCGTGGCCGATCAGCGTGAAGGCGGGGTGGTCGACGATGCGGGTGTCCATGGGTGTGTTCCCTTCGATGGTGAGGCGAAACCGCAGCCTCTGCTGCGTCGAAAGGGGACCACCCGACTGGCGGGCTTCGCGCGGGGTGACGCCGTGGACGGCCTGGAAGGCACGTCCGAACGCCTCGGTCGAGCCGTAGCCGTAGGCCACCGCCGTCTCGAGCATGGGGCGACCGGCCATGACATCCGCCGCCGCCAGCGTCATCCGACGTCGCCGCACGTACTCGGTCACCGACATGCCGGTGAGCGACGAGAACATCCGCCGCAGGTGGTACTCGGTGGTGCCGAGCGTCGCCGCGAGTGCCGCCACATCGAGCTGCTCCGAGAGGTGCCCCTCGATGTGCTCCACGAGCCGGTTCAGGTCGCCGATCATGCGTGCCCCCTTTCGCTCTCCAGCCTGCGGGGTGGGCGCATGCGGCACCCGACCTTCGGCGTCCGATCCGATCGGTTCCGGCGCCTACCGCCAGCCGAGCCCCGGCGCCACATGCGTGAGGATCGCCTCGAGCACGTGCGCGTTGTAGTCGACACCCAGCTGGTTGGGGATGGTGAGCAGCACGGTGTCGGCGGCGGCGATCGCCTCATCCTCGGCCAGCTGCTGGATGAGCTGGTCGGGTTCGGCGGCGTAGCTGCGACCGAAGACGGCGCGGTAGTCGTCGATCACCCCGAACTGGTCGTCGCCGTCGCGCTGGCCGCCGCCGAAGTACGCGAAGTCCTCGTCGGAGACGAGGGCGAAGATGGAGCGGCTCACCGACACCCGCGGCTCGCGCTCGTGGCCGGCTTCGGTCCACGCCTCGCGGAACGCCTCGATCTGCTTGCGCTGCTGCACGTGGAACGGCTCACCCGATTCGTCCGTCTTCAGGGTGGAACTCATCAGGTTCATGCCCTGCTCCGCCGCCCACACGGCGGTCGCATCCGATGCGGCGCCCCACCAGATCCGGTTGCGCAGCCCCGGCGACTGCGGCTGGATGCCGAGGGGCCCCGGGTGCGGGTTCGGGAACATGGGGCGCGGGTTCGGTTCCGCGAAGCGGGCGCCGTCGATGACCTTCAGGAACACTTCCGTGTTGTTGCGAGCGAGGTCGGCCATCGTGGTGCCCTCGGGGGCGTCGTAGCCGAAGTAGCGGTACCCGTCGACGACCTGCTCGGGTGACCCGCGGCTCACGCCGAGCTGCAGTCGGCCGCCGGAGATCAGGTCGGCGGCCCCCGCATCTTCGGCCATGTAGAGCGGGTTCTCGTAGCGCATGTCGATCACGCCGGTGCCGAGTTCGATGCGGCTCGTCTTGGCGCCCGCGGCGGCGAGCAGCGGGAACGGGCTCGCCAACTGGTTCGCGTAGTGGTGCACGCGGAAGTAGGCGCCGTCGGCGCCCAGCTCCTCCGCGGCGACGGCGAGGTCGATCGACTGCAGCAGCACATCCGAGGCGCTGCGGGTCTTCGAGCCGCCGCCGTGCGACCAGTGGCCGAACGACAGGAAACCGATGCTCTTCATGATGGATCCAACCTATGCGGATGCATCGAGCATTCCCAGGGCGGGTGTCAGCAGGTGACGCGACCGTGGCTCATGGTGTCGTCGGGGGTGTCGCGGGTAACGAGCGCTTTCAGCATGCCGGCGGCGGTGGCGAGCTTGCCGTGCCGGGGTTCCCAGAACTCGCACTCGACCGGCGTCACCCGCAGCAGGGCGATGCCGGGGGTGTCGAGGCCGTCCTCGAACCAGATGTCGAGCGAGGGGGAGTACAGCTCCGCCATCTTCGCCGTGTCGTGCACCACACGTGCCCGGCCCGCCACCGACACGTAGCGGTGGCCCGACGAGTCGAGGTACGACAGGCCCACCTCGTCGTCGGCCTCCGCCTCGTCGACTTTCTTGCTGTCGTCGAGGGTGAAGAACCAGATGTCGCCGTTCGCGTCCATCTGGCGGGTGCTCATCGGTCTGCTCACCAGGTTGCCGGAGGCGTCGCGTGTGGTGAGCATCGTGAAGTCGATGTCTTCGACGAGCTCCCGCACGCGTGCGATGGCGGCGGGGCCGGTCAGCTCGGATGCGTCGGTTTCGGTCATGGGTCGAGCCTGCGCGTGGGGACGCGGATGCGGCAGGGGCTTGACAGCGCGCGGTGAGAGGCGCGGGGTTACTCGGGGACGCGCAGCAGCGCGCCGGGCCGCGCGATGGTGGCCGCGGCGATCCGCATTGCCCGTGCGAGGGCGTCGTACCACTCGATGTCGCGCAGCCCCCGTTCGGCGATCTCGGCGATCACCGAGGCGTAGACGGCGTCACCGGCACCCATCGTGTCGACCACGCCATCCGGGGTGGCGACGGTCGGGTGCCGCCAGCGGGCGTCACCCACCCGCAGGCTGGCGCCGTCGCCGCCCTCCGTGGCGAGCACGTACGGGTAGCGGGCGAGCAGCCGCGGGGCCACCTCACCGACGGGTTTCCCGTAGAGCAGCTGCG
Source organism: Actinomycetes bacterium (assembly GCA_023386365.1). Lineage (GTDB taxonomy): Bacteria > Actinomycetota > Actinomycetes > Actinomycetales > Microbacteriaceae > Homoserinibacter. The sequence goes on from JAEWJX010000124.1 coordinate 36,955, forward strand.
CGTCGTCGTCGCCCAACTTGAGCAGCTGTGCGGTGCCGCCGAAGGCTTCGAGGCGCTCGCGGAAGGTGTCGGTGCCGTGCAGCAGCCCGGCGCGTGGGTTCGGGTCGACGGCGACGACCGTGCCGGGTCGCACCGCGCGGAGGGCGTCGTCGAGCAGGTCGGCTTGCGCGGCCACGTCGAATGGGTATCCGCTCACCGCCACGATCGACGCGGTCGCGATCGCTGCGCGCTGTGCGTCGTCGAATGCGAGGGCGCGCGCCACCATCGAGTCGCTGAAGCTGTAGTGCGGTTCGCCGTCGATGCGTTCCGAGCGGGCCACGCCGGTGCCGCCGGGGGTGATCGTGGGCAGCAGCCGCACGCCGTGGTCGTCGAGGTGGGAGCGGATGAGGGCGCCGTCGATGTCGTCGCCGATCATCGCCACCAGCGTCGACGGCACCCCGAGGATCGACAACCCGACGGCGACGTTGAGTGCGGAGCCGCCGACGATGTGCGTGGTGCCGTCGGCGTCGACCAGTTCGTCGATGAGGGCGTCGCCGATCACGACCACCGATGCGGGCATGCCCTCAGGCTAGCGACGCACCTCGTAGACGGCGCGGACGAACTGCCCGACAGGCCGGGCTTCGACGAGGTGCAGGCGGTCGGATTCGATGCGGCGCGGGAACTGCGGGGCGCCCCCGGCGAGCGCGACGGGGGCGATGGAGAGCGCGATCTCGTCGAGGGCGTCGGCGTCGAGGAACTGGCCGGCGAGGTCGCCGCCGCCGACCACCCAGATGTCGCCATCGCCCGCAGCCTCGCGCAGTGTGGGGAGCGCGTCGGCGACCCTCGTGTTCAGGAAGCGCACATCGGCGCCTTCCGGCACCTCCAGCTGCTGGCTGGTGAACACGAACACGGTCTTGGTGCCGAAGAACTCGGTCCACTTCTCGGGATTCGCGAGCATGTCGGATTCGTCGAGCAGCCAGCGGTAGGTGGAGGAGCCCATCACGTCGACGGTGGAGTCGGGAGTGGCGATCTCGTTCTCGGCGTCGCTGGAGCCGGGCACGGCGAACAGCCAGGCGAGAGAGTGGTTCTCGTCGGCGATCCAGCCGTTGATGGTGGTGGCGGTGTCGTAGCGGATGCGTCCCATTCGGATGACGCTAGGTGCGACCACCGACACGCTGCGCCAAGATGAACCATGGCCTGGCGGATGCCCGCGGAGACAGCTCCGCACGAACGCACCTGGATGGCATTTCCGTGCGTCGGCAGCACCCTCGGCGACACGGGTGCCGAGCGGGAGGAGTGCTACGCCGCCTGGACGGCGGTGGCGCTCGCCGTCGCCGAGTTCGAACCGGTGGCGATGGTCGTCGACCCGGGTGAGGTGCCGAACGCGCGCGACCGGCTCGGCGCATCCGTCGACCTCGTCGAGGCGCCGGTCGACGAGTTCTGGATGCGCGACCACGGCCCCACGTTCGTGCTCGACGACGAGCGGCCCGGCGTGCTGGGCGCCGTTGACTGGGTGTTCAACGGCTGGGGTGACCGCGGGTGGTCCGAGTGGCGGCTGAGCGCCGAGCATGCGCGTCTCATCGCCGCGCACCTGGGTGCCGAGGTGGTGAGTTCGGCACTCGTGAACGAGGGCGGCGGCATCCACGTCGACGGCGAAGGCACTGTGCTGCTCACCCAGACGGTGCAGCTCGACGAGCGCCGCAACCCGTACCTCGACCGCGCCCGCGTCGAGGCCGAACTGGCCCGCACGATCGGCGCCACCACCGCCATCTGGCTCCCGCGCGGGCTCACCCGCGACTACGACGACTTCGGCACCAACGGCCACGTCGACATCGTGGCCACCTTCCCCAGCCCCGGCCGGGTGCTGCTGCACACGCAACGCAACCCGTCGCATCCGGATCACACCGTCACCGCCGAGGTGCGTGCCGTGCTCGAAGCGGCGACGGATGCGGCCGGCCGCACCCTCGAGGTGATCGACCTCCCCGCCCCGGCCACCCTGCGCGAGGGCGAGCAGTTCGTGGACTGGAGCTACGTGAACCACCTGGTGGTGAACGGCGGCGTCATCGCGTGCGGGTTCGGCGACGAGCGGGCGGATGCGGATGCGCGCGCGATCCTCGCCGACGCGTACCCGGGGCGGCGGGTGGTGACGGTCGACGCGCGGCCGATCTTCGCCCGCGGCGGCGGCATCCACTGCATCACGCAGCAGCAGCCGGCGCTGCCGTCGGCGGTGCCCGTGGAGCCGGTGTGACGTTCGACGTGGGGGAGGTGCCGATCGCGCGCCTGCGTGATGCGCTGGAGACGGGGGAGACGACTGCGACCGGGTTGGTGCAGGCGTACCTCGACCGCATCGACCGCTTCGACGGCGCCCTCAACTCGGTGGTCGTGCGCAATCCGGAGGCGCTCGCCGAAGCCCGGGCATCCGACGAACGTCGCGCGGCCGGTGCCCCACTCGGCCCACTCGACGGCATCCCGTACACGGCGAAAGACAGCTTCCTGGTGCGCGGGCTCACGGCGGCCGCCGGCAGTCCCGCGTTCGCGGAGCTCGTGGCCCAGCGCGACGCGTTCACCATCGAGCGGCTGCGAGAGGCGGGCGCCATCTGCCTGGGTCTCACCAACATGCCGCCGATGGCGAACGGCGGCATGCAGCGTGGCGTCTACGGGCGCGCCGAGAGCCCCTACAACCGTGAGTTCCTGGCGGCGCCGTTCCTGTCGGGGTCATCGAACGGCTCCGGCACGGCCACCGCGGCCAGCTTCGCCGCCTTCGGGCTGGGGGAGGAGACCTGGTCGAGTGGCCGCGGCCCCGCCTCGAACTCGGGCCTCTGCGCCTACACGCCCTCGCGCGGCGTGATCTCCACCCGCGGCAACTGGCCTCTCGTGCCGACCATGGATGTGGTGGTGCCCCACACCCGCACCATGGCCGACCTGCTCGAGGTGCTCGACGTGATCGTCGCCGACGACACCGACACCCGCGGCGACTTCTGGCGCGCGCAGCCGTGGGTGAGCATCCCGCCCGCGTCCGACGTGCGGCCCGTCTCGTATCCGGCGCTGCTGCCGGATGACCGGGCGGATGCGGTGCTCGAGTTGGCGGGGCGCCGCTTCGGCATCCCGCGCATGTACCTCGGCACGGATGCGGAGGCCGGCACCGGTGAGGCGCTCGGCGGCCCGCTGGGGCAACGCATCGAACCGCGGCCGTCGGTGCTCGACCTGTGGGAGGCGGCGCGCCGCGACCTGGAGGCGGCCGGCGCCACCGTGGTGGAGGTCGACTTCCCGGTGGTGTCGAACTACGAAGGCGACCGCGCGGGTGCGCCCACGATCCGCACGCGCGGTCTCGTCACCCCCGAGTACCTGCAGCGGGAACTGCTCGACCTGTCGGCGTGGGCGTGGGACGACTTCCTGCGCGCCAATGGCGACCCCGCGTTCCCGGGGCTCGCGGGGGTCGACGGGGCGCTGATCTTCCCCCACGATCCGGGCACGCTGCCCATCCGCGACACCGGGTCCGACGACGACATCTCCGCCTACCCGGTGTGGGTGGCGGAGCATCCGGATGCCTCCCTCGACACCATCCCCGAGCTCGCGGAGGGCGTGCAGGGGCTGGAGCAGACGCGCCTCGTCGACCTGGAGCAGTGGATGGACGAACTGCACCTCGACGCGGTGGTGTTCCCGGCGGTGGCGGATGTGGGCGCCGCCGACATGGACGTGAACCCGGAGACCGCGGATGCGGGCTGGCGCAACGGGGTGTGGGTGGCGAACGGCAACCTCGCCATCCGGCACCTCGGCATCCCCACGGTGACGGTACCGATGGGGTTGATGGCCGACATCGGGATGCCGGTGGGGCTCACGTTCGCGGGTCGCGCTTACGACGACACGGAGCTGCTGCGGTTCGCGGCCGCGTTCGAGGCGCTCGAGCCCCGCCGCGTGCCGCCACCACCCCCGCTCTGACCTACCCGCGCTGCCGCGCCCGGTACGCGGCGGCTTTCATCCGGTTGCCGCAGGTGGCCATGGAGCACCATTCGCGGCGGTGGCCGCGTGAGCGGTCGAGGTAGAGCTGGGTGCATTCGGGCCGTCCGCATTCGCGCAGCAGTGCGGCGTCGTCGCCGGCAGCGATGGCGATCGCTTCGCGCGCGAGGGTGGAGGCCGCCTGGCGGGCGGTGCCGTAGGGGTGCGCGCCGGCGTCGGTGAGACGGATGGCGAGGGGCGCTTCGGCGGCCGCGGCGTTGACGGTCGACACCGCATCCGTCGGTAGTTCGCGCCCATCGATGCGTGCACGCATCAGCGTGTAGATCGCTTCGCGCAGTTCGAGGGTGGCGGCGAGGTCGGCGTCGTCGGCGCCTGGCGCGTCGGCGAGCATGCCGGATTCGGTGAGCCATGCGTCGAGGTCGGCGGGGGCCTGCAGCTTCTCGGTGGGGTGGTCGTTGCGGCGCAGGCGTCGGGTGCCGACGAGGTCGAGTGCGAGGGTGCCGGAGGGGAAGGCGTGAATCACATCACCATTTTGACCGGTTATGGGAATATCCGCTGGAATAACCGGTTAGAACGGTTATCTACGAAAGGAACGACAATGGACCTCAAACTGGAGATCATCGTCCTGCCGGTGGCGGACGCCGATCGTTCGAAAGAGTTCTACGAGAAGCTCGGGTTCCGGCTCGACGCCGACTTCACCACCGACCGCGGACTCCGCGTGATCCAGGTGACCCCTCCGGGTTCTGAGGCGTCGATCATCTTCGGCGACCAGCTCACCTCCGCCACCCCCGGCTCCGTGCAGGGCCTGCACCTCATCACGAGTGACGTCGCCCAGGCGCGCGCCGAGCTCGCCGAGCGTGGTGCCGAAATCAGCGAGGTGTGGCACGACGAGGACGGCATCTTCCATTGGGCGGATGGCGCCCACCGGGTCGCAGGACCGCATCCGGTGAACGACAGCTACAGCTCGTACGCGTCGTTCGCCGACCCTGACGGCAACGGCTGGATCCTGCAGCAGGTGGTCACCCGCCTGCCCGGGCGGTGAACGTCATGACCGACGCAGCCGCCTACCTCGAGCAGCTCCTCGTCGAGACGGCCGCCGCCCACGGCCGTTACGAGGAGGAGGTGCTCGGGGGTGTGCACCACGACGAGTGGCCCGAGTGGTACGCCGCCTACATGGCGAACGCGCTCGCCGAGCGGGGGATGCAGTTGGTCCCCGTACGCTGATCGGATGCCGACCCTCGCCGACGCTCTCGCCCTGGCCTCTGTCACTCTCGACGGGGGCCTCGGCACGACCCTGGAGCACCGCGGCAACGACGTGACCGACGCGCTGTGGTCGGCCCGCATCCTGCTCGACAACCCGGGCGAGGTGCAGGCCGCGCATGAGGACTTCTTCCGTGCCGGGGCCCGCGTCGCCATCTCGGGTTCGTACCAGGTGGGCTACGCGAATCTCGCCCGCGAGGGTTTCACCGAGGCGGATGTCGACGAGCTTCTGCGTCGCAGCGTGCAGGTGGCGCAGGCGGCGCGCACGGCCACCGGCCTCGACGGTTCGGCCTGGGTGGCCGCATCCGTGGGGCCTTACGGTGCGACGCTCGCCGACGGCTCCGAGTACACGGGCGCGTACGGGCTCACCGTCGATGAGTTGCGCCGCTGGCACCGGCGCCGGCTGGGCGTGCTGGCCGCATCCGGGGCGGATGTGTTGGCGGTGGAGACGATCCCGTCGCTGGCCGAGGTGCGGGCGATCGTGGCGGAACTGGAGGCGCTCGAGGGCGCCCCGCCTGCCTGGATCGCGGTCACTGTCGATGGCCCGGAGCTGCGTTCGGGGGAGTCGTTGGCGGAGGCGTTCGCGTTGGCTGCGGCGTCGTATGCGGTGCTGGCGGTGGGGGTGAACTGTTGCGACCCGCGCGATGTGGCGCCGGCGTTGGCGATCGCCCGCGAGGTGACCGACAAGCCGCTCGTCGCGTACCCGAACTCGGGCGAGCAGTGGGATGCGAAGAACCGCCGCTGGATGGGACACCCGGGCATCGCGCCGGAGTTGGTGGGCGAGTGGTTGGCGCTCGGTGCCGGGCTGGTGGGTGGATGCTGCCGGGTGACGCCGGATGCGATCGCGGAGTTGCGGCGCAGCTAGAGCGCCGGGCGGTCTGCCAGGGTCACGCGGCAGTGGTGTGTGCGGGGAACGGTCGCCCGGCGCGCCGAGGTGTGCGGTGTGCGTCGAGCCACGGTGGGGGGATCAGGTACGGAACGCCGTCTTGTCGGCGCAGTCGCCATCCGTCGCGGTCGAACCGGTGGTGGTGATGCGAACACATCAGCACCCCGTTGTCGAGGTCGGTCGCGCCGCCGAGCGCCCACGCCTCGAGGTGTGCGACCTCGCACCAGGATGGCGGTGCCGAGCATCCGGGCCAGATGCAGCCGCCGTCGCGGGCGGCCAGCGCCCGACGTTGCGCGGGGGAGTAGAGGCGGGCGGTGCGACCCAGGTCGAGAGGTTCGGAGCCGGATCCGAGTACGAGCGGGATGATCTCGGCACCCGCGGCGAGTCGACGTGCGGTCCCGGCGCAAATCGGCTCGTCGATCCCGGAGATCTCGGCGGTGCCGATGCCGTCGAGCAGATTCTGCAGGGGCACGGTGACGACCATGGTGACGCTCGTGCCGGCGACGAGACCGGGGTCGGCGGCGATGGACTCGCGTGCAATCGCGACGAGCGCGTCGACGCGCTTCTGGCCCAGGGAGCGCGTGTCATCATCGGCGTCGCCCGCTCCGACCGGCTCGCCCGACTCGCCAGGGCTGCCCGAGTCGAGCGGGTCGACGAAGCGCGGAAGGCGGCGGGGCGACGTGCGCGCGTCGAGTGCCGTGAGCAGGAACCCTGCCGCTTCGGGGTGGAGGTCGGCGATGAGGCGGGTGAGTCCGTCGGGCAGCTGGCGCACGGTCACGGTGGACCGCTGCCGCAGCGCGTCTTCGCGCTGCTCCGCGCCCTCCGAATCGAACCGGTCGGGCAGCGACCGCACGAGGCGGCCCAGTTCTCGCGCCGTCACCGACCCGGCAACCTGCACCAGGGTGTGCTCCACCGCGGCGAGGGCGTCGTGATCCGCGAGATGCGCGACGGCCTCGACGCCTCGGACGATCATCGCGGCCGACCGGGTGGTGAGTTCGCCGGTGAGCACCGCATCCGCCACCGCCTGGTGCCGACACGGGAGGGGATCCCCCTGAAGAGAGAGCCGGGGCGCGATCGCCTCGGCGACCGTCTGCCAGTCGCCGGTCTCGCGGTGGTCGAGACGGGTGAGCTCGCGTACGAGTTCGGAGGCCGCCCGCCCACCCGACGCGCCTCCGAGTGCCGCTACCCGGAATCCTTCGTCGTGCATCACGCGCCGGGTGACCTCGTGCGACATCACCGCGCCGAGCGTGTCGACCGAGCGCGTGAGCGCGCCGAGCGTGCGGAGGGCGTCGAGCATCTCAGCTGTGTCGAGCGATTCGATGCTCTCGAACGGCGACTGCGCGGGTGCCCCGACCAGGTCGATCAGGCTGTGGAGCCGATCGAGGAGTTCGGGGGAGAAGGGCATGGGTCGATTCTATCGCAGATTGAGCGCAAAATGTAGCCATGTGGATAAGCCACCAGAGAATGTCGTGGGGAGAAGACGAGCCACTCCGCGAAGCGACCCGCGAAGCCGCCCTACGCCGACGCGCGCCGCACGAGGTGCGACGGCACCACCGTCGACACCGGCACATCCTCGCCGGCGAGGATGCGCAGTAGCAGGTCGGCCATCAGCTCACCGCTCTGCGCGGATGGTTGGCTCATGGTGGTGAGCGGCACGCGGGCGGAGAGCGCGGCGGAGGAGTCGTCGAATCCGACCACGGCCACGTCTTCGGGCACCCGGCGCCCCGCATCCAGCAGCACCGACACGGCGGCGGCGGCCATCACGTCGTTGGCGGCGAAGACGCCGTCGATGTCGGGGTGCGCGTCGAGCAGCGCCCGCATGCCGGCGGCGCCTCCCAATGCGGTCCAGTCGCCCACGGCGATCAGGTCGGTCGGCAGCCCGGCATCCTGCAGCGCACCCTGCCATCCGGTGGTGCGGTCGCCGGCAGCCGCCATGTCTTCGGGGCCGGTGATGGTGGCGATCCGTCGCCGCCCCAACCCGAGCAGGTGTTCGACGGCGGTGCGGGCGGCGCCCGCGTTGTCGACGTCGATGAAGTAGTTGGGCGGGTCGGTCACTTCGGTGGGGCGTCCGCTGAACACGACGGGCACGAGGTCGTGCAGGTGCAGCAGCGCGTCGTGGCGGGAGTGCTGCGAGGCCACCAGCACGCCGTCGACGACACCGCTCTCGAGGAACCGCATGATCTTGGCGTTCTCGGAGTCGCCCGCCACCATCAGGTTCAGCAGGTAGTCGCTGCGGTCGATCCGCCCCGACACCCCCGCCATGACGGCGATGAGGTGAGGGTCGGCGAGGGCCAGCACGCCGGGCTCGGGGATGACGAGCGCGATCGCCATGGTGCGGGCGGATGCGAGCGAGCGTGCCGCGCGGTTGGGCACGTAGTTCAACCGCTTGGCCACCTCGCGTACGTGCTCGATGGTGGCGGCAGACACGTCCGGTTCCCCGTTGAGGGCGCGCGAGACCGTACTTCGGGTCACCCCCGCTTCGGCGGCCACCATCTCGAGGGTGGGGCGACGAGCGGAGGGATTCGTCGGCCGGGCCACCGTGTCAGCGTACCGACGCGTCTACCGCTGCACCCGCAAGCGCGCGGCGGATGATCGCCTGGTAGGCGAGCGCCGAGTCCTTGGGGGTGCGGGCTTGCGTCTCGTAGTCCACCCGCACCAGTCCGAAGCGCTTGTGGTAGCCCCACGCCCATTCGAAGTTGTCGAGCAGCGACCAGTAGAAGTAGCCCCGCACATCGACGCCCGCCTCGCGCGCGTCGAGGATGGCGTCGAGGTGCGCCTCGAGGAACGCGACCCGCTCGGCGTCGTGCACCGCGCCATCCGGGGCCACCTCGTCGTCGAAGGCGGCGCCGTTCTCGGTGACGTACAGCGGCATCCCGGCGGGTCCGGAGTAGTCGCGCTGCACGCGTTCGAGCAGCTCGGTGAGGCCGTGCGGCTCCACCTCCCAGCCCATCGACGTCACCGGCAGGTTCGACGGATGCCAGTGGATGCCGTCGGATGACGGGAACGGCGTGCCGGTGGGCCGCGTGGTGGGCGCCTCCTGCCGCTGCTCTTCGATTCCCAGCTCGGCGGGCGACACGGTCGACACCGTTTCGCCGTGGTAGTAGTTCACTCCGAGGAAGTCGGCGGAGCCGTGGATGAGCGCCAGGTCGCCCGGCTGCACCACCTCGTCGAGGCCGAACGGTGCCAGGTCGGCCCGCACGTCATCCGCGTAGTACCCGCGGAAGAGCGGGTCGAGGAAGAAGCGGTTGAACTGTCCGTCGATGCGGCGGGCGGCATCTTCGTCGCCGGGGTCGCCCGGGCGCAGCGGCCGCACGGGTGCGAGGTTGAGCGTGATGCCCACCTCGGACGCCCCCGCCGAACGGAGAGCGGCGGCCGTCTGGCCGTGCGCGAGCAGCAGGTGGTGGCCGGCGGCGACGGCTGCCGTGTGATCCATGCGCCCCGGGGCATGCGCGCCAGCCCCATAGGAGAGGAACGACGAGCACCAGGGCTCGTTGAACGTGGTCCAGGTGGGCAGGCGGTCGCCGAGGGCACCGTGCACCGCGAGGGCGTACTCGGTGAAGCGGTCGACGGTGTCGCGGGCGGGCCAGCCGCCGAGCTCTTCGCGGGCCTGCGGCATGTCCCAGTGGTACAGCGTCGGCCAGGGGCGGATGCCGGCCTCGAGCAGCGAGTCGACGAGCCGGTCGTAGAACGCGAGACCCGCAGGGTTCACGGCCGCGTCATCCGGCACCACCCGCGCCCACGAGATCGAGAAGCGGTAGGAGGTGAGCCCGAGCTCCTTCATGAGCGCGACGTCGTCGGCGTAGCGGTGGTAGTGGTCGGTGGCGACCGCCCCATCGTGTGCGTCGATGACGGCCCCGGGAACCCGGCAGAACGCATCCCAGATCGAGTCGCGGCGGCCGTCCTCCCAGGCGGCCCCCTCGATCTGGAACGCGGCCGTCGCGGCCCCGAACGTGAACCCGTCGGGGAACGTGCGCCCGGAGAACCCGCTCATGCTTTCACCGCGCCCTGCATGATGCCCGACACGAGCTGCTTGCCGGCCACCACGAACAGCAGGATCAGCGGCACGGTCGCTACCAGCACGCCCGCGAGCACCACCGAGTAGTCGACGAAGTAGTTCGCCTGCAGCAGCGACAACGCCACCGGGAGGGTGGGGTTCTGCGGGGTGAGCACGATGAACGGCCAGAAGAAGTTCGTCCAGGTGGCCACGAAGGTGAACAGGGCGAGCATCGTCGCCGCGGGGCGGGCGATGGGCAGGGAGATGGACCAGAAGGTGCGGAACGACCCAGCTCCGTCGACGCGCGCGGCCTCGACGATCTCATCCGGCAGCGCCTGGGAGATGTACTGCGTCATCCAGAACACGCCGAACGCGTTCACCAGGGCGGGTGCGATGACGGCCTGCATGGTGTCGATCCATCCGTACTGCGCCATCAGCAGGTAGAGCGGCACGACGCCCAGCTGGGTGGGCACCGCCATGGTGGCGATGATGAACACCAGCAGCGGACCGCGGCCGCGGAACTTCAGTTTCGCGAAGGCGTAGCCGGCGAGGGTGGAGAAGAACACCACCGACACGGAGACCGTGGTGGAGACGAGCAGCGAGTTGCCGAGCGCTTTCCAGAAGTTGACGGCCGGGTTGGTGATGGCGGCGTGCACGTTCTCGATGAAGTGGCCGCCGGGGAACCAAGACAGGTTGGGGTCGCGGGCCGACTGGGCGTCTCCGGATGCGACGAGGAACGACCAGTAGAGGGGAAGGATCGACAGCAGCAGCACGAGGCCGAGGAACGCGTAGCCGAGCCATCCGGGGCGGCGGCCGGTGTAGCCGAGGCGGCGCAGGCGGCGGCGCTTGTTGCGGTCGAGCTGGGCGGCGTCGAGCGTCGTGGTGGTCATCAGCGGCTTCCTTCGTTCGAGATGCGGCGGCTGATCACGAGGTTCACGAGCCCGATGATCGCGATGATGAGGAACAGCAGCCAGGCGACGGCGGATGCTTTGCCGAAGTCGAAGCGGTCCCAGCCGAGGTTGTAGAGGTAGAGGGTGAGGGTGAGCCACTGCGAGTCGCTGCCGCCGAGGCCGAACTGGTCGTAGAGGCGCGGCTCGTCGAAGATCTGCAGGCCTCCGATGGTGGAGGTGATGATCACGAAGATGAGGGTGGGGCGGATGCCGGGCACCGTCACCGACAGGAACTGGCGGATGCGGCCGGCGCCGTCGAGGGTGGCGGCTTCGTAGTAGTCGCGGGGGATCGCCTGCATGGCGGCGAGCAGGATGAGGGCGTTGTAGCCGGTCCAGCGGAAGTTGACCATGGTGGCGATGGCGACGTGGCTGGCGAGCGGGTCCACGTGCCAGCGGATCGGTTCGATTCCGAAGATCCCGAGGAAGTTGTTGATGGCACCGAACTGGTCGGCGAACAGCTGGCCGAAGATGAGGGCTACGGCGACGGGCGCGACGACGTAGGGGAGCAGCACGCCCATCCGCCAGAAGGTCTTGGCGCGCAGGTTGGCGTCGAGGGCGGATGCGATGAGCAACGCGAAGATCAGCTGCGGCACGGAGCTCAGCAGGAAGATCGACAGCGAGTTGCGCACCGCGATCCAGAACTTCTTGTCTTGCAGGACGGCGGCGTAGTTGTCGAGGCCGATGAAGCCGCCGTCACCTGCGACGAGGTGCCACTGGTGCAGCGACACGTAGGCGGTGTAGACGAGCGGGAAGAGGCCGATCACCGCGAAGAGGATGAAGAACGGCGAGATGTAGACGTAGGGCGTGGCGCGGTAGCTGAAGTTGTTGAACTTCTGCCTGCCGGTGAGAGCGGTCATCGTTGATCCTCTGGGCGCGGGAGTGCGGGGCGTGCGGGTGCAGGGCGTGATGGTGGGGTGTTGCGGGGCCGGCCACCCCATCCGATGGCCGGCCCCAGGTGGTGCGTTTTAGCCGAGTGCTTCGACTTCGCTCACGAACTGCGCCCACGACTCGTCGATGGTCTGCTGACCTTCTTCGACTCGGGTGAGGGCCTGCTGTGCGGCGTCGTTGATCTGGAAGTACTTCGGGCCCTTGAACGGCGGAACCGGGTCAACCGCCTTGGCGCGGTTGGTGAGGATCTCGCCGGTGGGGGCGTTGTTGAAGAACTCGTTGGTGGCGCCGGTGAGGGCTGCGTCGCTGTACGCGTCGACCTGGCTGGGGAAGGTGCCCGCGTTGGCGAAGGCCTTCACCTGCTGCTCGGGGGCGGTCAGCCAGGCGGCGAACTTCTTCGCAGCCTCGGTGTTCTTGCCCTGCGCGGGGACGGTCAGGTACGAGCCACCCCAGTTGCCGCCGCCGCCGGGGAAGACGTCGGCGATGTCCCATCCGACGGTGCCTTCGGCGTTGCCGGAGATGACACCCAGCATCCAGCCGGGGCAGAGCATGGTGGCGTAGCCGCCGGTGGAGAGGGCGCCGAACCAGTCGTCACTCCACTGACCCAGCTTGGAGCTGAGGTTGGCGGAGTTCTCGAGGGTGTCGTAGAAGATCTCCTTCACCTCCGGGTTGGTGGTGGCGATGACGGTGCCGTCTTCTTCTTCGTACGCGTTGGCGACCTGGTTGATGCGTCCCTGGTAGGTGGCGCCGGCCGAGTCGAACCACTTGAGGCCGGAGGCTTCGGTGTACTGGTCACCGACCTCGAAGTACTTGTCCCAGCCACCCTCGAGCAGGGCGGCGACCTCGGCGCGGTCGCTGGGCAGGCCGGCGGCGGCGAACAGGTCGGAGCGGTAGCAGACGCCCTCCGGGCCGATGTCGGTGCCGTAGCCGACGAGGCGGCCGTCGGCGTCGGTGGCGGCTGCGGCCTTCCAGTCGAGCCAGCGGCCGTCGACCGACGGGTCGCTCAGGTCGTACAGCTTGCTGGAGTACTGCATCAGCTCGGGCAGCCAGTCGACCTCGATCGCTTCGACGTCGGCGAGACCGGATCCGGCGCCCAGCTTCTGGAAGAAGTTGGCGCGGGCGTCGTTGCTGGTCGCGGCGCGGTTGTGCACGATCGTGACGCCGGGGTTGGCGTCCATGTACTCCTGCAGCAGCTCGTCGGTGTAACCGAAGTCGTTGAAGCTGGCGATGGTGAGGGTGATGTCACCACCCTCGCCGCCGTTGCCGCCGTCGTCGGCTGCACAGCCGGTCGCGACAAGCGCGATGGATGCGACGGTAGCGATGCCGAGCGCGGTGCGTGCGCGCAGGGTCTTCCTCATGGATCACTCCTTTGTGTCGGTGAAGGGTGGGCGCTGTGCCCGGGTGGTGCTTGTGGTGCTTCGCCGGGAGCGCTCCCGGAC
>JAEWJX010000017.1 GCA_023386365.1 Actinomycetes bacterium
GGGCCCCCCCCCCCCCCCCCCCCCCCCCCGCCGAGGGGGGTGTTACCCCATAGCGAATTCGACCGTGGACTGGGCCTCTGCGAGAGCCTCATCCATGTCGGCGCCGCCGATGATCTTCGTGATCGCGGCGCTCACCGCGTCACGTGCCTCGTAGTAGTAGGCACCCGTGTTGTTGCTGGGCACCTCGGCACCGAACTTCACGACATCCGCGTAGATCGCCTGACCACCGAAGAAGTCGACGGGCTCGTTGTAGACGTCGCTCTCGCCCGCCGGGATCCAGTTCGCGACCGCACCCGAGGAGGGGAGGATCGTGTCGTAGAGCTCGGTGGAGCCGGCGAAGGTCGCCGCGAGGAAGTCGGACGCGAGGTCGACGTTCGCGTTCGAGCTGATCGCCCACGAGGAGCCACCGTTGGCCGAGTAGTTCGTGGCGCCGGCGATGTCGAGCTTCGGCAGGTTGGTGACCGCCCAGTTACCCGACTGGTCGGTCGCCGTCTGGATGGATCCGGAGATCCACACGCCGTTGATGGTGCCGGCGACGGCACCGTTCACGAACGTGCCGATGTACTCATCCCACGAGTTCACCTCGGTGAACACGCCCGACTTCACGAGCTGGGTGTAGGTGTCGATCGACGCCTTGAGGGCGTCGTTGTCGGCGATCGTGGGGTTGCCGTCGGAGTCGAACAGGCTCGCGCCCGCCGACTGCAGCATCATCATGATCGTGTCGGCCGAACCCGCCTGGCCCGAGAGCAGCGGCTTGCCGGTCTTCGCCAGCACGTCCTGCGACTTCGTGAGGAAGTCGTCCCAGGTGATGTCGGTGAAGTCGTCGACCGTGTAGCCGGCCTGCTCGAGCACGTCGGTGCGGTAGGCGCCGATCGCGGTTCCGGCGTCGAACGGCACGCCGTAGTTCACGCCGTCGATCGTCGAGTAGTCGACGACCGCCTTCGGGAACTCCGAGAAGTCGGCCGCGTCGGTCGCCTCGCTGAAGAGGTCGGGGTAGTTGATGACGTTCTTCTGGAATGCGTTGTTCTGCATGAGGAAGATGTCGGGCAGCTCGCCGAACTCCTGCGACTGAGCGAGAGTGGTGAGCTTGGTCTGCAGGTCGTCCCACGGCGTCTCGACGATGTCGAGCTTGAAGTCGGGGTGATCCTGCTGGTAGACCTTCTCGGCTTCCTGCATCGCGTAGATGTTGAATGCCGGGTCCCAGGTCCAGACCGTCAGGGTGTTGTCGTCGCCGTTGCCGCCGCCGCCGTTGCCTCCGTCGCCGCTGCAGCCACTCATGACGAGGGCGATCGGCAGGGTCATCGCGACTGCGGTAGCGATCTTCGTCGTTCGCTTCAAAGCGTGGATCCTTCCTTGGTGTGTGAAGGATGCCAAGGGAGGCTGCGCTGCGTCCTCGCTGTGTGCTCGTCCTTGAGCATCCCGGTGGGGTGTTGCGATGGTGACGTTAACATGTGAACGTCACCATTCGCAATGGATTCCTCGAAAGTGCCTGGTCAGGCCGCGTTTCGACGTTTCACGCCGGGGCGCCGCCCTGCGACTTTTCGTCGTCTTCGGGGGGCACCGTGCACCAGCTCTCCGCGAGCAGCCCGGCCACCAGAACGAGCACCGCAGCGACGAGCATCGCGACCGCGCCCCACACCGAACTCACCGCGCTCACCGGCCTGCTGAGCAGCTCGACGAGCATGCCCACACCGGCACCGCCGAGGATCGCTCCCGCTACGGCGCTCGCCTTCGCGATCAGCACCACACGGGTCGCATAGAACGGGTCGACCCGCCGCTTCGGCACCCCCGGGGCGGCCGCACCGCGGGTCGCGCGACGCACCGGCCACGCGAGCGCCACCACGATCACCGCGATCAGCACCAGCGTCACCGCGAGGGTCAGCTGCGGCACCACCTTCGACATCCCCGCTGCGCCGAGCCCCAGCTGCAGCAGCAGCGCGACGATCGCACTGCCCACCGCCAACCCCACCAGCAGCAGGGGACGCGTGCGGGTCACGAGCCCGCCTCGTCGAGCGCGGCGAGCAGCTTGTCGACGCGACCGTGCCCGGGAAGAGTCGCAATCGGGTCGACGACCAACCACGGGCGCAGCACGAAGTCGCGTTCGTGCGCTCGCGGATGCGGCAACGTCAACTCCGGGTCGTCCTGCTCCAGGTCGCCGTAGGCGATCAGATCGAGGTCGAGGGTGCGGTCGCCCCAGCGCTCCGTGCGGGTGCGGCCGAACTCGTCCTCGAGTGCCCGCAGCACCGCGTGCAGCTCGCCCGGCTCCAGTGTCGTGCGCAGCACGGCCACCGTGTTCAGGTACGCCGGCGCATCCGGGTCCACCCCGTACGGGCGCAGGGCCGGCGTCTCGATCGGCGGCGCGATCGCGACCAGCTCCACGCCATCCGTCGCCCCCAGCTTGTCCGCGGCCGACGCGATGGTCTCCGCCTTGCGCCCCAGGTTCGCGCCGAACGCCACGACCGCGGGCGTCTCCGCCGTCACGCGCGTCCCCGGCGGATGGTGACGCTGACATCCGAGAACGGCACCTCGATGGGCGCCGCAGGCTTGTGCACCGTCACCGTGACCTCGTCGACCACCGGATACGAGAGCCCGATCTGGGCGACCCGCTCCGCCACCGTCTCGATCAGGTCGACGGGGTCGGTCTCGACGGCCCGCACCACCCGGTTCGCGAGCTCTCCGTAGTGCACCGTCGACTCGAGGTCGTCGCCCCCCCCCGCCGCCGGGGCGCCCAGCGACAGGTGCAGCACCACGTCGACGATGAACAGCTGGCCGTCGACGCGCTCCTCCGGGAACACGCCGTGGTACCCGATGGCGCGCAGGCCCGTCAGGGCGATCTCGTCTCGTGCGGTCACGGTCTGCCTCCCGATTCCCAATGCTCCCAGACATCGAGCGCCAACCGGGTCGCCGCGACGTCGTGCACGCGAACACCCCACGCCCCGGCCTGCGCGGCGAGGGCGCTGATGGTGGCGGTCGGTGCGTCGCGCTTGCCGAGCGGTGCGTTGTCGGGCAGCAGACGCCCGATGAAACGCTTGCGGGACGCACCGATCAGCACGGGTGCCAACGTCGTCAGCTCGTCGAGCCGGCGCAGCAGCTCCCAGTTGTGGTCCGCTGTCTTCGAGAAGCCGAGACCCGGGTCGATGATGATCCGATCGGGTCGCACCCCGATCACCACCAGTTCGGCGATGCGCGAGGTCAGCTCGGTGCGCACCTCCGAGACGACGTCGATGTACTCGGGTTCCACATCCGCGCCGCCACGCCAATGCATCACCACGAAATGCACGCCCGTGTTCGCCACCACCGTCGCCATGTGGGGGTCGTAGAGCCCGCCGGAGACGTCGTTGATCATCGTCGCGCCCGCGTCGACAGCGGCGGATGCGGTGGCGGAGTTGCGGGTGTCGATCGACACCGGGATGCCCGCGTCGGTGAGCGCACGCACCACGGGGACCACCCGCTCCTGCTCCTCGTCGGGGTCGATGGCCCGCGCCCCCGGCCGGGTCGACTCTCCCCCCACATCGATCCAGGCGGCGCCCGCCGCGTGCATCTTCGCCGCATGCTGCACGGCGTCGTCGAGCTTCTCCCACCGTCCGCCGTCGCTGAACGAGTCGGGGGTGACATTCAGGATGCCGAGGATCTCGGTCACGACTGCTCCGCGGGGGCGCCGCCCACCAGAGCGAGTACCCCGGCCTGTGCGGCCGGCTCGGCGAGGGTGCCGCGGCTCGCAACGGTGACCGTCGTCGACTCCGCTTGGCGGGTGCCACGGGCCGTCACGCACCCGTGCCGCGCATCCAGCACCACCAGCACGCCACGTGGCGCCAGCCCACGTTCGAGCGCGTCGGCGATCTGGTCGCCCAGTCGCTCCTGCAGCTGGGGGCGCGAACTCAGCGTCTCCACGACGCGCGCCAGTTTGCCGAGCCCCACGATCCGCGTTCCCGGCATGTACGCCAGGTGCGCGACGCCGGTGAACGGCAGCAGGTGGTGCTCGCAGGTCGAGCGGAACGCGATGTCGCGCACCAGCACGAGCTCACCCACCGCGTCGTCGCCCGTGAACTCGTCGGCGTCGGCGAGATGCTCGATCGGGTCCTCGTCGAGGCCCGCGAACAGCTCGGCGTACGACGACGCGATCCGCTGCGGCGTCGACGTGAGACCCGGACGGGCCGGGTCTTCGCCGATCGCGCGCAGCAGTTCGACGACGGCCGCCTCGATGCGCCCCTGGTCGATGGCCACTGTCGCCTACGCCGGTGCGATGCCGGGGGTCTGGCGCGGCCGGGGCGCGCGCTTCGGCTTCGCCGGCGGTTCCGAATCGACCCCGGTGTCGACCGCATCCGGGTCGACGGGGGCCGACGCCGCGATCTCGATCGGGGGCACGTCGCTGATCGGGCGCGTCTCGCTCGAGAGCCACTGCGGACGCTCCGGCAGCTTGCGCACGTCGGCGAAGATCTCGGCCAGCTGGTTGTGGTCGAGGGTCTCCTTCTCGATGAGCTCACGCGCCAGGTTGTCGAGGATGTCGCGGTTCTCGCTCAGCACCTGGTACGCCTCGTCGTGCGCCTGCTCGATGAGCGCGCGCACCTCGAGGTCGACCTTCTCGGCCAGGTCTTCCGAGTAATCGCGGCCGTGACCCATGTCGCGCCCGAGGAACACCTCGCCGCCGGACTGACCCAGCTTCACGGCGCCGATGTTCGCGCTCATGCCGAACTCGGTGACCATGCGTCGGGCGGTGCCGGTGGCCTTCTCGATGTCGTTCGACGCACCCGTGGTGGGGTCGTGGAACACGATCTCCTCCGCCACGCGGCCACCCATCGCGTAGGCGAGCTGGTCGAGCAGCTCGTTGCGGGTGACCGAGTACTTGTCTTCCAGCGGGAGCACCATCGTGTAGCCGAGGGCGCGTCCACGGGGGAGGATCGTGACCTTGGTGACCGGGTCGGTGTGGCGCATCGCCGCCGCCGCGAGCGCGTGACCGCCCTCGTGGTACGCGGTGATGAGCTTTTCCTTGTCGTTCATCATGCGCGTGCGGCGCTGCGGGCCGGCCATCACGCGGTCGACGGCCTCGTCGAGGGCGCGGTTGTCGATCAGCTGCGCGTTGCTGCGCGCCGTGAGCAGTGCGGCCTCGTTGAGCACGTTCGCCAGGTCGGCGCCCGTGAAGCCGGGCGTCTTGCGGGCGAGCACCGCGAGGTCGACGTTCTTCGACATCGGCTTGCCCTTGGCGTGGGTCTCGAGGATCTTCTCGCGGCCCTTCAGGTCGGGGGCATCGACACCGATCTGGCGGTCGAAGCGGCCCGGACGCAGCAGGGCGGGGTCGAGGATGTCGGGGCGGTTCGTCGCCGCGATGAGGATCACGTTCGTCTTCACGTCGAAGCCGTCCATCTCGACCAGCAGCTGGTTGAGGGTCTGCTCGCGCTCGTCGTGACCGCCGCCCAGGCCGGCGCCGCGGTGGCGTCCGACGGCGTCGATCTCGTCGACGAAGATGATCGCCGGCGAGTTCTGCTTCGCCTGCTCGAACAGGTCGCGCACGCGGCTCGCGCCGACACCCACGAACATCTCCACGAAGTCCGAACCCGAGATGGAGTAGAAGGGCACGCCCGCCTCACCCGCGACCGCGCGGGCGAGCAGCGTCTTACCGGTACCGGGAGGGCCGTACAGCAGCACACCCTTCGGGATGCGCGCGCCGACCGCCTGGAACTTCGCCGGATCCTTCAGGAAGTCCTTGATCTCCTCGAGCTCCTCGACGGCCTCGTCGGCGCCCGCGACATCCGCGAACGTCACCTTCGGGCTCTCCTTCGAGGCGAGCTTCGCCCGCGACTTGCCGAACTGCATGACGCGGTTGCCGCCGCCCTGCATCGAGCTGAACAGGAACCAGAAGATCAGACCGATCAGCAGGAACGGGATCAGAATGCCCAGCAGGCTCGTGAACCAGTTGGTCTGCGGCACCTCGTCGTTGAAGTCGGCCTTCGACGTGTTGATCGCCTCGACGACCTCGTCGCCGCGCGGCGTCACGTAGTAGAACTGCACCTGCGTGCCCTGGTCGACCTTCTCGTCGTCGACGTACGCCTTCGACAGGGTGAGGTCGACACGCTGCTCGCCGTCGACGATCTTCACCGTCTCGACGGTGCTCCCGGAGAGCAGGTCGAGACCCTGCTGCGTGGTGATCTGCTTGAAGCCGCCGGCAGCGGACAGCAGATTGAAGCCCACGATCAGGATGATCGCGCCGAGCACGATGTAGATCAGCGGGCCGCGGAAGATGCGCTTGAAATCCATGTGAGAGCGGGCCTACGCCCACGTCCTTCCTCGTGACGAGTGACTGTCAGGGTACCGCCACGTGCCCAGCGGCTTGCTGGATGTTCGCCTCAGGCTGACCGGTCGCGCCGCAGGTCAGGAGTAGACGTGCGGGGCGAGGATGCCGACCGCACGCAGGTTGCGGTACCGCTCCGCGAAGTCGAGGCCGTAGCCGACGACGAAATGGTTCGGGATCTCGAAGCCCACGTAGCGCACGTCGACCTCCACCTTGGCGGCCTCCGGCTTGCGCAGCAGGGCGCAGATCTCGACCGACGCGGCGCCCCGGCTCTCGAGGTTCTCGCGCAGCCACGACAGGGTCAGACCGGAGTCGATGATGTCCTCGACGATCAGCACATCGCGGCCCGTCAGGTCGGAGTCGAGGTCTTTCAGGATGCGCACGACACCCGACGACTGCGTGCCGGCCCCGTACGAGCTCACCGCCATCCAGTCCATCTCGACGTGCCGGCGCAGCTCGCGCGACAGGTCGGCCATCACCATGACCGCACCCTTCAGCACACCGACGACGAGCAGCTCACGGCCCTCGTAGTCGCGTTCGATCTCGCGGCACAGCTCGGCGATCCGGATGTGGATGTCGGCCTCGCTGAGCAGCACCTCGGTCAGGTCACCCTGGATGTCGGCCGGCTCCATGGGTCAACCCTATGCCGCGGTGAAGACCAGCAGCGAGCCCTCCCGGCGGGCGGTGAGGCCGGGCAGGTCGATCGGCGCCTGGCCGTGCCAGTCGGTCACCAGGCGCGCGACCTCAAGCGTGTGGGCGCGCGTCAGCGAGACCCCGAACTCCGCCAGCACGACGAAACGGATCACCCGCTGCCGCAGCGCCGCCGGGTTCGCCGCCAGCGCCGCCACCGAGATCGCGATACCCGCCTCGGCCGGCTCGCAGATGTCCTCGATGAACTCGTCGATCTGATGCTGGAACGCGTCGGCGTCCTCGCGTGCCTGCTCGGCGGTGCGCGCCAGCGCCTCGGCGACGCCCGGCCCCAACTCCGCCTCCAGCACCGGCAGCACCCGCTCCCGAACCCGCACCCGCGCGTACGCGGGGTCGAGGTTGTGCGGGTCGTCCCACGGCTCGAGCCCCTCGTCGGCGCACGCCTGGCGGGTGTCGGCCCGCCGGATACCCAACAGAGGTCGGAGGTAGCGCCCGGATCGGGGGGCCATGCCCTGCAGGCTCGCTGCGCCGCTCCCGCGCGCGAGGCCGAGCAGCACGGTCTCGGCCTGGTCGTCGAGGGTGTGGGCGAGCAGCACCGCGACGGCATCCGTCTCGACGGCGGTCGCATCCAGCGCCCGGTAGCGGGCGTCGCGGGCCGCAGACTCGGGTCCGCCGTCACTACCCACCTCGACGCGGGTCACCACGACCGGGTCGAGTCCCAGCTCGCGCGCCTGCTGCGCCGCGCGGGCGGCCACCGCATCCGACCCCGCCTGCAGGCCGTGGTCGACCACCACCGCACCCGCACGGATGCCGGCCCGCGGCGCCTCGAACGCGGCCGCCGCTGCCAGCGCCAACGAGTCCGCGCCACCCGACAGCGCCACCAGCACCAGCGCATCGGCGGTCGCCAGATCGGCGGTCGCCTCCCGCACGGCACGGCGGATGTCGGCCCTGACGGGGGTCAGACGGGGACGGGGCGAGTCGACAGGCATCGACTAACGTTATTCCTCAGCCGCCGCCGAGCAGCGGCACCGCCGAAACAGGAGTGAACATGGCCGACTACGCCGCCGTCATCGAGATCCCCAAGGGGAGCCGCAACAAGTACGAGGTCGACCACGAGACCGGACGCGTGTTCCTCGACCGCGTGCTGTTCACCGGCTTCGTCTACCCCACCGACTACGGCTACTTCGAGAACACCCTCGGCCTCGACGGCGACCCGGTCGACGTGCTCGTGCTGCTCGAGTACCCGCTCTTCCCCGGCGTCGGCGTGACCGTTCGCCCGGTGGGCGTGTTCAACATGACCGACGACGGCGGCTCCGACGCGAAGGTCATCGCCGTGCCCGCGAAGGACCCGCGTTGGGCGCACATCCAGGACGTCAACGACATCCCGGAGTACACCCGCAAGGAGATCGAGCACTTCTTCGAGCACTACAAGGACCTCGAGCCCGGCAAGTGGGTCAAGACCGAGGGCTGGGGCGACGCCGCCGAAGCGGAGGCCATCGTGCAGGCGGGCATCGCCGCCTACGTGCCCCACGGGCACTGAGCCCGCTCAGCCGGTCGGGCGTCCTGCGAACGGCACCAGGTCGCTCTGGCGCACGTTGACGATCCGAACCGGCTTGCTCGGGTTCGGGGCTTCGATCATCTGGCCGCCGCCGATGTAGATGGCGACGTGGTACTTGCGTGCCACCGACGCCGAGCCTCCGTCGGAGTAGAACAGCAGGTCGCCCGGCAGCGCCTGGCTGTAGGGCACGAGGCGCCCCTGGCGGGCCATGTAGTTGTACTGGTCGGTGGAGCTGTGCGTGCCGATGTAGACGCCGACGGACGCGTACGACGCCTTCGTGAGGCCGGAGCAGTCCCACACGTCCGGGCCCATGCCGCCGAGCTGGTACCGCTCACCCAACTGTGCTTTCGCGTAGTTGATGGCGCCCTGGACAGCGGATGCGACGGGCGTGGGCGCACCGCCCCCTCCGGTCCCGCCGCCGGGGGTGCCGCCCGGGGTTCCGGTTCCGCCGCCGGGGGTGCCACCACCACCGGGCGTGCCGCCCGTGTTCCCGCCGCCACCACCGCCGCCGCCCGCGGGAGGCTGGTTCGCCTCCTCCTCGGCGGCGACACCTTCGGCGTACTCCCGCTCGACCTCGGCGGTGGTGCCCTTGAGGCTCGCCAGCTGCGCGTACATGAGGGCGCGGTTCGAGCTCTGGTCGGCGACCTGCGCCTCCAGCTGCGCGGCGGCCTTCTCGGCATCCACCTGCGCCTGCGTGGCGGCATCCGCCCGCGAGCGGCGCTCGGTCTCGGCGAGCTCAGCCTCATCCGACAGCGACTCGACGGTGCGCTTGTCGAAGATCGCCTGCTGCACGAGCGCCGTCGACGACTCCGTCAGCTTCGACATGGTTCCGAGCCGCGACAGCAGGCGGTCGCCGTCGGACTCCGACGACAGCGCCACCATGATGCTCGCGTCGCCACCGCCGCTGCGGGCAAGTCGCGCCACGAGAGCCGCGGCGAGCTTCGCCGACGACTCGGCCCGACGCTCGGCGTCGGCCACCTGGTCGGCGAGTCGTGCCGTCTTCGCCTCCGCGGCCTGCAGGTCGCTCTGGGCGAGTAGCGCATCCTCGGCTTTCTCCATCGCGACCTTGGCGAGGGCGTCAGCCTGCGACTGCAGTTCCTTGACGATCTTCTCGATCTTCGCGATCTCGGCCTTCTTGGCGGCCTCGTTCTGCTTCGCGGCCTGCACCTCGGCCCAGGTGGGGTAGTCGGGCTGGGGTGCCGCGGATGCCGACATCCCGCCGGTCGCGGTCAGCGCGAAGGCGGCGGCGATCGACACGGCGGCGGTCGCAGCGTGACCCGCAGGGGTGCGCCGCGACGCCGGACGGCGCGGTTCGGATGCGTCAGCCAAGCTTGATCCCCTGGTTGCGCATGAAGGGCACCGGGTCGGTGGTGTTGCCGTTGACGCGCACGATGTAGTGCAGGTGGCATCCGGTGGACATGCCGGTGGTGCCGACCTTGCCGATCAGCTGGCCCGGTCCGACCTGCTGGCCGATGTGCACCTTGATACCGCCGGCCGGCATGTGGGCGTAGCCGCTGCCGGTGCCGTCGCCGTGGTCGATGGCGACGTAGTAGCCCCACGAGTCGAACCAGCCGGCGTAGGTGACGGTGCCGGCGTGCGCCGCGTAGACGGGGGCGCCGCAGCCCTGGCCGGCGAGGTCGACGCCCGTGTGCAGCATCCAGACACCGCTGACCGGGTTCTTGCGCATGCCGTACATGCTCGAGATGTAGCCGGCTGCCGGGCGCGCCCAACCGGTGGCGCTCACCTCACCCGCCGCGCCAGAACCCCACTGCGCCTCAAGACCCTTCTTGTAGTCCGCCTCGGTGACTTCGCGCTTCTTGGTGAGGAAGGCGACCAGCGCCTCGGCCTTGCCCTTCGCCTCGTCGAGTTCGGCGAGCTTCACCGCCGCCACTTCGGCCGCCTTCTGGGCGAGCTGGAACTTCGCCTCCGCGTCCTGCTTCAGTTCGTCGAGCTTCGCCTGGGCGACGGCCGCCTGGTCGGCGAGCGACTTGGCGGTGTTCTGCAGCTGGACGGCCTTCGCGTACACGGCATCCGTGCGCTCGGTGACCTTCTGCATCGCGCCGATGCGGTACAGGTAGCCGTCGGCACCGCTCACGTCGAGCAGTCCGCTGGTGAGGTCGGTGCCGCCCTGCTTCGCGAGGCCGGCGATCAGCTGCGACGACTCGAGCTTCGCCTTGTCGGCGGCGGCCTGGGCGGTGGCCTGCTGCTCCTGGATCTTGGCGGTCACGATGACCTGCTCGTCGTACGCCTGCTGGGCCTTCGCGTACTCGGTGCCGCGCAGCTCGGCTTCCTTCTGTGTGCGGTTCACCTCGACCTGGGCGGTCTTGATGGCGGCGTTGAGGCTGGCGAGCTTGGCGCGGGCGGCGCCCTCGCTCTGCTTCGCGGCCTGCACATCCGCCCAGCTGGGGAAGTCGGCGGGGGCGGCCTGGGAGGAGGTCGCGCCGAACGTGGCGATGAGCACGCCCGCACTGATCGCGGCCAACGTCGCCGTGGCGCGCGCGCTCCAACGACCCCGGCCAGGCGCGAGGATCCCCCGTCGCTCGTTCATCTCTCCCCGATTCCCGTGACAGCTTTCGCGTTATGTCACTTGGGCAACACCAACCACACTAGCAACGGGCCTCCCGGTTGGACCAGGAGGCTCGCACCCTTCCCAAGCCTCAACCATGACTAGAACTTTTCGGCGCGACGCGCCCGGTTCCCCGAAAGTGCGTTTCGGCACGCTTTCGCTCGATTCGCGTTAAGACGCGAAGGCACGTATGCTTGACCCTCGGTTGCTATGCGGTTCGCCAGCATGGCCCCATCGTTTAGTGGCCTAGGACACC
This sequence comes from Actinomycetes bacterium, assembly GCA_023386365.1. Taxonomy (GTDB): domain Bacteria; phylum Actinomycetota; class Actinomycetes; order Actinomycetales; family Microbacteriaceae; genus Homoserinibacter. The sequence goes on from JAEWJX010000017.1 coordinate 11,315, forward strand.
GCCCTTTCACGGCGGCAGCACGGGTTCGAATCCCGTTGGGGTCACCAAACCGAACTAACTCAATAGCAAGGCCCTGTAGCGCAGTTGGTTAGCGTGCCGCCCTGTCACGGCGGAGGTCGCGGGTTCAAGTCCCGTCAGGGTCGCTGGTGTCGAGAGCCTTTCCGAAAGGGGAGGCTCTTGCACAATCAGCGGTTCGCCGCTGAGGCTCTGTAGCTCAGTTGGTAGAGCGCACGACTGAAAATCGTGAGGTCACGGGATCGACGCCCGTCGGAGCCACCACGGAAAGCCCCCGGATCACGGGGGCTTTCGTCGTTCCGCGACCCGAACATCGGTTCCGGGCGGAGGACGACACGCCGCGCGTCTAGCCGAGACTCCCCGCCCACGGCGCGTCATCCTCCCGAACGGACGCGCGGGCCGCGGCCTATTGCACCGCCGAGGTGAGACGCGCGATGCCGTCGAGGAACTGGGCCCCCTTGGGCTCCTTCTTCCACTCCTCGTAGGTGAGTTCTCGGCCGGCGTCGCGGTAGTGCTGCTCCACCTCGCGCATCGCATCCACGAACGCCTTGCCCCGCACCATGAGCGAGATCTCCAGGTCGAGGTTGAACGAGCGGATGTCCATGTTGCTCGACCCGATCACCGCCACGTCGTCGTCCACCGACACGTGCTTCGCGTGCAGGATGTACGGCCCCGGGTACATGAAGATGCGCACTCCAGTGCGAAGCAGTTCCGTGTAGTAAGACCGCTGGGCGTGGAACACCCCACCCTGGTCGCCGATCTCCGACACGAACAGCTGCACCTCGAGCCCCCGCTGGCGGGCCGACGTGATCGCGTACAGCATCGACTCATCCGGCACGAAGTAGGGGCTCGTGATGATCACCTGCTTCTGCGCCGAATGCAGCAGCCCGAGGAACAGCCGCAGGTTGTTCTCGTAGTCGTAACCGGGGCCGCTCGGCACCAACTGCATGTCGAGGTCGCCGGTGCGCTGCACGTCGGCGAACGGCACATGCTCCGCGTCGATGCGTTCGTCGGTCTCGCAGAACCAGTCGCCGAGGAAGATCGTGTTGATGGATGCCACCACCGGCCCCGTCACCCGGGTCACCAGCTCCTGCCACATGAGGCCGCGCTTGATGTTCTTCTCCGCGTTGTAGTCGCGCGAGATCAGGTTCTGCGACCCCATGTAACCGAGGCGCCCATCCACGACCACGAGCTTGCGGTGGTTGCGCAGGTCTGGCCGCTGGAAGTCGCCCTTGAAGGGGCGGAACGGCAGCATGAAGCTCCACTTCACGCCGATGCGGTCGAGCTCGGCGAATGTCGCCTTCGAGTTCGCGGCACGCGTGGAGGCCACATGGTCGGCGAGCAGCCGCACGGTCACCCCGCGCGCCACCGCCCGCTCCATGGCGGCGAAGAACTCCCGCGTCGTGTCGTCGAACGCGACGATGTAGAACTCGACGTGCACGAACCAGGTGGCGGTGTCGATGTCGGCGGCCATCGCGTCGATCGACGACTGGTAGTCCTCGATGAGGGTGGCCGTGTTGCCGCCGACCGTGGGAATCGAAGTGAGGGTGCGGTTCATCCGCTCCACGCCGGCCAACCACGGCGGCCCGGCGGCCGCATCCGCACCGGTGTCGACGTCGGCCATCCGCTCGGCGATGACGCCGTCGATGTACTTCTGCTTCGCGAGGCGCTCCTTCGGGAGCTTGTAGCTGCCGATCAGCAGGAACAGGATCACGCCGACGATCGGGATGAGGAAGATCGCCAGCAGCCACGCCATCGCCGACGTCGGTTTGCGGTCGCGGGGGATGATGATGAGCGCCGCGATCCGGATGATCCAGTCGATCGCGAAGACGATGGCACCGCCGAGAACGAACTCCATGGCTGAGTATCGCCCGGCCCTCCGGGGCGGGGCATCACCGTATTGCAGTGATGATCGGCGGCCGTCCGCACTAGCGTTGCCTGCGATGGCACCCCGCCGCCCACCCGCACGACGTCGCGTGCCGTTCCCGGAACTGGTCGCCGACGCGCTGCTCGTCGCCCGCGCGGGGGTGAGGCAGAGCGTGAAGAACGTGATCATCGTGCGGGCCCTCCGCGACCGGATCGCGTTCGACCACCTCTGGTACGTGGACGCCGTGCGCGCCGAACTGGAGATGGTGGCCGTCGAATCGGAGACGGATGCGGCACGCGTGCAACGCGAACTCGACTACGCGAAGGGGCGCAACTTCTCCGCCGTCACCGCGCGCGACTACGTCGCGCGGGATGTGCCGCCGCTGCGGCTGCGCAAGCGGGTGCTGCTGGCGCTCGCCACCGAGCTGCGTGCCCTCGCCGCCGACGACGACGCGGTCGAGGCGATCATCGACGACGCACGCGCGAACGCGCTCGACGAGATCGCGGCCACCGCATCCCACGTCCCCGGGCGCGGCACCGTCGAACCGCTGAAGGGTGTGGCACGTTCGCGCGCCCTGCACCGCCTCAACGAGGAGCTGCGCGACTACGCCGACGACGACTGGGACTGATGCCGGCGCTCGGCCCTACAGCCAGCGCTTCGCCTTGAACACCGCATAGAGTCCGAGCCCGATCGCCACCATCAGCGCGAGCGCGAACGGGTACCCGAGCGGCCACTCCAACTCCGGCATGTTGACGAAGTTCATGCCGTACACGGCGCCCACCAGCGACGGCGCGAACAGGATCGCCGCCCACGAGGTGATCTTCTTCACCTGCTCGTTCTGCTGGATGCTGGTGCGGGTCATCGCGCGGGTCACCAGCGTCGCCTGCACCTGCAGGGCGTTGCCGAGCACCGCGCGGTACGCGTCCGCCCGCTCCCCGATCCGGGTCACGTGGTCGGCCACGTCGCGCAGCGAGCGCTGCAATTCCAGGTCGACGCCGTAGCGTTCGCTGCCCCGCAGCAGCGCCTGCAGCATCCCGGCGAGCGGATGCACGGCCCGCTGGAACTCGATCACCTCGCTCGACAGGTCGTAGATGCGGCGGGTGAGCACCTCGTCGTCGTCATCGCCGAACAGCTGGTCCTCGATCTCGTCGATGTCGTTCTCCAGCCCCAGCACCACCGGCTCGTACTCGTCGACCACCTCGTCGACGATCGCGTACAGCACCGCCTCCGGCCCCAACGCCAACAGCTCCGGCGACTGCTCCATCCGCGAGCGCACGTGCGCCAGATCGGGTGTCTCGGAGTGCCGCACCGTCACCACGAAGTCGCGCCCCACGAAGACGTGCAGCTCGCCGAACTCCACCACCTCCTCCGCATCGAGGTAGCGGGCGGGCCGCAGCACCACGAACAGGGTGTCGCCGTAGCGTTCCAGCTTCGCGCGCTGGTGACCTTTGCGGGCATCTTCGACGGCCAGGTGGTGCAGCCCGAACTCGGCCGCCACCGCATCCAGCTCGTCGTCGGTGGGTCGGTAGAGGCCGATCCACGCCATCCCTTCCTCCTCCCGGGTGACCTCGAAGGTTTCGTCGAGGGTGTCGGGGGTGCGCACGCGGCGACCGTCCCGGTACACGGCGTTGTCGATCAGCGGCATGCGGCCATCATCCCCGCCGGATGCCGCTGCGCGACGGAGGCTGCCCGGCGGATGCCCACCCCCGGGGGTTATCGTGGATGCGGCCTGGCAGAGGGGAGAAATCATGCCCACGGCTCAGGATTCCCGAACACTCTCCGACGCGGAGGTCGCGGCGATCCGCGACGACTTCCCGATCCTCGGCGAGGCGGTCAACGGTCGCCCTCTCGTCTACCTCGACTCCGCGGCGACGGCACAGAAGCCGCTCGCCGTGCTCGACGCCGAACGCGACTACCTGCTGCGACGCAACGCCGCCGTGCACCGCGGAGCCCACACCCTCGCCGCCGAGGCGACGGAGGAGTTCGAGATCGCGCGCGCCACGGTCGCCGCGTTCGTGGGCGCGGATGCCGACGAACTGGTGTGGACGTCGAACGCCACCGAAGGCATCAACCTGGTCGCGTACGCCCTGTCGAACGCGGCGACGACCCCCGGCTACGACAGCCTGCGCCTCGGCCCCGGCGACGAGATCGTCGTGACCGAGGCGGAGCACCACGCCAACCTCATCCCCTGGCAGCAGCTCGCCCAACGCACCGGCGCGACCCTGCGCTACATCCCTGTCGCCGACGACGGCGACCTGCGGATGGATCTGCTCGAGGAGCGCGTCACCGAACGCACCCGCGTGCTCGCCTTCGCGCACGTCTCGAACGTGCTCGGCACGGTGGCGCCCGCCGCCCACCTGGTGGCGCGCGCACGCGAGGTGGGCGCGCTCGTGGTCCTCGACGCCTGCCAGTCGGTGCCGCACCTGCCCGTCGACCTGCACGCACTCGACGTGGACTTCGCCGTGTTCTCCGGCCACAAGCTGTTGGGACCGCTCGGTGTCGGCGCCCTGTACGGCCGCCGCGAGCTGCTCGCCGCGCTGCCGCCGTTCCTCACCGGCGGGTCGATGATCACCACCGTCACCATGGAGTCGGCCGAGTTCCTCCCCCCACCGCAGCGCTTCGAAGCCGGCACGCAGCGCATCTCGCAGGCCATCGGGCTCGCCGCCGCCGTGCGCTACCTCGACGCGATCGGCATGGACCGGGTGGCCGCCCACGGGCACGCACTCGGCGCACGCCTCGCTGAGGGTCTCGCACAGATCGACGGCGTACGGGTGCTCGGCACCGGCGAGCGCGTCGGTCTCGCCGGGTTCGACCTCGCCGGCGTGCACGCCCACGACGTGGGGCAGTTCCTCGACGACCGCGGCATCGCGGTGAGGGTCGGGCACCACTGCGCCCAGCCGCTGCACCGCCGACTCGGCCTCACCGCGTCCACCCGCGCATCCGCATCCGTGTACACGACGGAAGCCGAGGTCGACTTCTTCCTCGAAGCCACCGCGGATGCCGCCCGCTTCTTCGGGGTGGGCCGATGAGCTCCGAGATGGAGACGCTCTACCAGCAGCTGATCCTCGACCACTCCCGCAACCCGGACGGTTTCGGCGACACCGGCGGATGGCATCCGCTGTCGCGTCAGATCAATCCCACCTGCGGCGACGACATCACCCTCGCGCTGCGCCTCGACGGCGACCGGATCGAGGAGGTGCGCTGGCAAGGCAGCGGCTGCGCCATTTCGCAGGCGTCGGCGTCACTGCTCGCCGGGCTCGTCGAGGGGAAGACGATCGAGGAGGCGCTCGGCCTCGCCGGCGAATTCCGTGAGGTGATGCACTCCCGCGGCAGACTCGAACTCGACCCCGAGCACTTCGACGACGCCGTCGCCCTCAACGGGGTCTCGAAGTACCTCGGGCGCATCAAGTGCGCCATGCTCGGCTGGGTCGCGTTGGAGCACGCGGCCGCCGCGCGTTAGCGCTTCTTCTGCTTCAGCGTCTTCTCGTCGACCGGCGCCTCGCCGGAGGCACGGAGCGCCGCGTAGTAGGCGCGCGCCTCATCCTGACGCGTCTGCTCGACACCCGACGCGATCGGCGCCCGCAGCAGCTCCGGCGTGAGACCGAACGCCGCCACCAGGTCGAGCGCGTGCTCGCGGATGCGGGGGAGCAGACGGTCGTCGATGTACGCGGTGATCGCCTCGGCCCGCTGCGCCGAGAGTCGGCCGTGCACCAGGTACCAGGCGGCGTCCTTCTCGATCAGGCCGAGCCCGAAGAGGTCGCGCAGCCAGGTGAGCACCTGCTTCGTGTCGCCCTCCGGCACCTCGGCGAGCGCCCGGGTGAACGCCTCCCACTGCAGCAGCTCGCCGTGGGCGCGCGCCGTCTTGATGAGGTCGTTCTGGTAGCGGTTGAAGAGCGCCGCCGCGTCGACCGGCGAGAGCTTGGATGCGGGACGCAGCTTGCCGGCCAGCTCGGCGACCGCCGTGTGCACCCGGTCGGTGAGCAACTGGCGCTGCGAGTCCTCGTCGCGCACGAACCCGACCGAGCGGGCGGTGGAGCCGAAATCGGCGATGCTCTGGCCCAGCTGCCGCAGGCCGGTGCGGTTGACGGCCGCATCCCCCACCTGACCGGCCACGAACTGCGCCATCGCGCCCGCATCCGCGTTCTTGAACTTCTTCGCGAAGTCGGCCAGCAGGCGCTTCGCGACCAGCTGCAGCAGCACGTTGTTGTCGCCCTCGAAGGTGGCGTAGATGTCGAGGTCGGCACGCAGCTGCGTGAGGCGGTTCTCGGCCATGAACCCGGCACCACCGCAGGCTTCGCGAGCCTCCTGCAGGATCTCGAGCGCGCCCCACGTCGACAGCGGCTTGAGCGCGGCGGCGATCGTCTCCAGGTCTTCGCGCGAGCTGGGGGTGTCGTTGACGCCGGAGAACACCTGGTCGAAGAGGTCGAGGAACTCCTCGTGCGCGAACGACATGGCGTACGTCTGGGCGAGGCGCGGCAGCAGACGCCGCTGGTGGCGGCCGTAGTCGAGCAGCACCTCCTCGTCGCTGGTTCCGCCGGTGAACTGGCGACGCTGCGACCCGTAGGTGAGCGCGATGTGGAGGGCGGCCTTCGACGCGAGCGTCGAGGCGCCGTCGAGCGACACGCGACCCTGCACGAGCGTGCCGAGCATGGTGAAGAAGCGGCGGCCGGGGCTCTCGATGGGGGAGCTGTAGGAGCCGTCGGCGTCGACGTTGCCGTAACGGTTCAGCAGGTTGGTGCGCGGGACGCGCACGTGGTCGAATGCGAGCCGGCCGTTGTCGATGCCGTTGAGGCCGCCCTTCAGACCGTCGTCTTCGCTGCTGACACCGGGCAGGAGCGTGCCGTCGGCCTCCCGGATGGGCACGTAGATCGCGTGCACGCCGTAGTTGACGCCGCCGGTGATGAGCTGGGCGAACACGACCGCCGCACGCCCGTGCAGGGCGGCGTTGCCGAGGTAGTCCTTCCAGGCTGCGCGGAACGGGGTGTTGATGACCCACTCGTCCGTCTCCGGGTCGAACGTCGCCGTCGTACCGACGGAGGCCACATCCGACCCGTGACCGATCTCGGTCATCGCGAACGCGCCCGGCACCTCCAGGCTCATCGCCCCGGGAAGGAAGGTGGTGTGGTGGTACTCGGTGCCGAGGTGCAGGATCGCGGCCGCGAACAGACCCCACTGCACACCCGACTTGATCTGCAGCGACGGGTCGGCGAGCACCAGCTCCTCGAAGGCGGCGATGTTGCCGCCGTGGTCGTCGTCGCCACCCTGGGCGGAGGGGAAGGCGCGCAGCACGGCACCCTCCTCGACCAGGAGGTGCAGTTGGCCGAGCACGCGCGCCCGGTGCTCATCCATCGGCAGGCCGTCGACACGCTGCAGTTCGGGGCGCGACGCGTTCGCGCGCGACTGCTTGCGCTGGTCGGCCCACCGGCCCAGCAGGTACTCGCCCAGCCAGGCCGAGTCGACCTGCAGCTGCGCGGATGCGGTGGCCGCGTCGCGCGGGGTGCTCACCTCGTCGGGCACCGCAGCGGTCTTCTCGGACTCGGGCACCTCGGGGGTGATGTCGGGACCGGTCTGAATGCGCGTCATAGCGTCCTCCGTGCGGTGTTTGGGGATTCCCTCACGGTAGGTCGGGGTTGCGGGGGAGTCGAGAACGTCGTTCACCCCGCACGACCGGCACGCCGTCCCGCCCGATGACGGTTGTGGGAAACCGCCAATCGGGTCGCCGAGCGGGCGTCCTGCGCTACAACTGCGAGCCCGACACCGAGAAGGTGTCGCACGCCTGCGGACCGGAGGTACGCCCCACCTCGAACCAGCGCTGACGCTGCTCGCTCGACCCGTGGGTCCACGTCTCCGGGTTCACCTGACCTTGCGTGGTCTCCTGGATGCGGTCGTCGCCGATCGCCTCCGCCGCATCCAACGCGTCCGCCAGCTGCTGCGGCGTGATCGGCTCGAGGAACGGCACCCCGTTCTCGTCGGTGGTCGTCTCGGCGGCACCCACCCACGCACCTGCGTAGCAGTCGGCCTGCAGTTCGAGGCGCACGCCATCCGAATCCGGGCCGGTCTGTGAGGTGTCGAGGCCCTCCATCTGGCCGGTGATGTTCTGGATGTGGTGACCCCACTCGTGCGCCACGACGTACAGCTGGGCGAGGGGTGCGCTGCTCGCGCCGAATCGGCTGCTGAGTTCGTCGTAGAAGCCGGTGTCGAGGTAGATGGTCTCGTCGGGCGGGCAGTAGAAGGGGCCCACCGCGCTCGACGCGTTGCCGCATCCGGTGCTCACCGCCTGCGCGAAGAGCACGAAGTCGGCGGGGCTGCGGTAGCCCTCCACCTGGCCCGACCAGTAGGTGTCGAGCGACGCGGACGCGCCCTGCATGCGACAGTCGATGGACTCGTTCGCCTGCTCGCCGGTGTCGCACGCGACGGCGGTGCCCTCACCGCCGCCCGGGTCACCGCCCAGGCCGCCGACCAGACCCGAAAGGTCGGTGCCCGTGGTCAACGCGATGACGAGCACGATGATGCCGATCAGCCCACCGCCACCACCGAGCGCGATGCCGGCCTTGCCGCGCCTGCTCACCCGGCCCCGACTGATGTTCGAGTCGTCGTTGAACGTCATGCAGCGACGGTAGCCCCGCGCGCAGCCGCAGCCCACCCCGTTGCGCGGGGAGCCGCATCCGTGGCAGACGGTCAGCGACGCTCCGGATGCAGCAGGCGGCTCACCCGCTCGCGCACCGTCGCCGGCGGCGGCTCGTTGTAGACGCCGGCCTCCACCTGACCCGACATGCGCTGGATGGCGGACATCACCGCGTCCGTCGCCTCGCGGCGGGCACGACCCGACGTGGCGGGGCCGTACACGGAGAGATCGATCGGCTCGCCGAACTGCACCGTCACCTTCGCGAAACGGATCGGGCCCTTGCCTCCCGGCTGCATCTCATCCGTGCCGGTGAGCGCCACCGGGACCACCGGCACGCCCGCGGTCAGCGCCAACCAGGCGACACCCGTGCGACCCCGGTACAGGCGGCCGTCACGCGAACGCGTGCCCTCGGGGTAGATCGAGAACGCGTCGCCCGCCTCCAGAACGCGCAGCCCAGCGTCGAGCGCATCCTGGGCGGCCGAACCCGCACCCCGCTCTACCGGCACCGCGCCGACACCCGAGAAGAACGCCCGCTGCATCCCGCCCTTCACCCCGCGGCCCGTGAAGTATGCGGACTTCGCCATGAAGGCGACCGAACGCCTCGCCACCAGCGTCAACACGATGCTGTCGATGAACGCCAGATGGTTGCTCGCCAACAGCACCCCACCATGCTTCGGCACGTTGCGTCGCCCGATGACCTTCGGGCGGAAGATCAGCCGCGCGAGGGGCGACAAGATGAGGCGACTGATGAACCGCATCCTTCCAGCTTCGCACCCCGCCATGCCCGACATGGAATGGGCCGCCCGTGGAGAGCGAGCGACCCTCACCCTAGACTCGGGGCATGACCCCATTCCTCATCGTCGGCGGGATCGGGCTCGTGCTGGTTCTCGTGTCGCTGCTGTTCGACGAGATCCTCGACTTCCTCGACGGCGCCATCTCGGGCACCGCCATCGGGAGCGCGCTCGTCGTGTTCGGAGCGTCCGGTGCGATCGCCGTCTCCAACGGGCTGCCCCAATGGTCGGCGTACCTCATCTCCGCCGTCATCGCCGTGGTCGTGCTGATCGCCGTGCAGCTGCTCATCCGCAGCCTGCGTCGCAGCGAAGACGGCGCCCCCAGCTCCCCCGTCGGCCTCTACGGGGTCAGCCGCTCCACCATCACCACCACCTCCGGCGAGGTCAGCCTCGACGGGCCGCACGAGATCGAGACGCGACTCGCATTCGCCGACGAGACGATCCCGCGCGACACCCGCATCCGGGTCATCGAACTGCAGGGATCGCGTGTGCGCGTCGAGCGGGCCACCCCCGTCGCCGACGCTCCCGCGGACACCGCACCCGAAGCCTGAACACAAACCACCCGCACACCCCGTACCTCGAAAGGCACGTCGTGAACTTCTTCTCCGACAACGTGACCGTGTTCGCCGTGATCGCACTCGTGATCGTGGCGCTCGCGATCTTCGGCTTCGTCGCCGGACGCATCAAGCGCGTCCCGCCGAACTCCGCCATGGTGGTCGTCGGCCGTGGCGCCGGCGGCAAGGTCGCCGAACCGGATGCCGGCCAGCGCGTCGTCATCGGCGGCCGCGTCTTCATCTGGCCGATCCTGCAGCAGGGCTTCCTCGTGTCGCTCGAGCAGCGTCAGATCGGCATCGTCGTCGAAGGTGTCGACAAGAACTTCATCAAGCTCGCCATCCAGGCGTCCGTGAACTTCAAGGTCTCCGGCACCGCCGAGGGTGTGCGTCGCGCCGCCCAGCGATTCCTCTCCCAGCAGGACTCGCTGACCCAGATCATCCAGCAGTCGCTTGAAGGCTCGCTGCGTTCCATCATCGGCAACATGCCCATCCAGGAGATCATCTCCAACCGCAACGCGCTCTCCGAGGCCGTCGTCGAGGCGACGAAGGCCGACCTCGCCGAGCAGGGCCTCCAGGTCGACCTGCTGAACATCTCCGACATCTCCACCCCCGGCACCAGCTACCTCGCCGACCTGGGACGCGCCGAGGCCGCCCTCGCCCGCCAGAACGCCGAAGTGAAAGAAGCCGAGACGATGCGGGCCTCCGAGTTCGCGCGCATCGAAGCGGCGGAGCAGATCGCCGAACGTCAGAAGGCCCTCAGCCTGAAGCAGGCCGCCATCAAGGCGGAGACCGACCGTGCCAACGCGGAAGCCAACGCATCCGGTCAGCTCGCCACCGCCGAACAGGACAAGCTCGTCGCCACCCAGCAGCGTGACGCCCTCGCCGAGCAGGCGCTCGTCGAGCAGGAGCGCCTCGACATCTCCGTGCGCAAGCCCGCGGAGGCCGCCGCGTACGCGACCGTCCAGGCCGCCAACGCCGAACGTGACGCCGCCAACGCCACCACCGAAGCGGACGCCTACAAGCGCACCAAGATCGCCGAAGCGAACAAGGTCGCCGCCGTTCAGGATGCCGAAGCCGCCGCCGAGGCGGTGCGCCTCGCCGGTGTCGCCGAACGCGACAAGCAGGTCGCCCTCGCCGCCGGTATCAAGGCCGAAGGTGAGGCGCGGGGTGCCGCGATCGCCGCCGAGGGTCTCGCCGAGGCGCAAGCCATCGACGCGAAGGCCGAAGCCCTCAAGAAGTACGGCGAGGCCGCCCTCGCGCAGGAGATCATCGGCCGCCTGCCGGAGATCACCCGCGCCGTCGCCGAACCGCTCGGCTCGATCAGCAACCTCACCGTCATCTCCAACGAGGGTGCGTCGGCGGTCACCCGCACCGTCACCGATGTGGCGAGCGAGATCCCCGCCGTGGTGAAGAACCTCACCGGCCTCGACCTGTCGGCACTGCTCGGTGGGGCCGCCGGCGCCGCCCTGCAGGGCGCGACCGACAAGACCACCGCCCCCGTGAAGCGCGCCGCCGCGAAGGCGGCGGAGGCGGCAACGCCGCCCGCGGTCTAGTCCGAACACGCACGACGGCGCCGGTCCCCGAGGGGGTCGGCGCCGTCGGCGTATCAGCCGTGCCGCGGAAAGGTGCCGCTGACGCGGCGCCCCCCCTATTCGTAGAACTCGGGCGGGGCGTCGTCGTCGGTGAAGGGCGGGGGCTGGTCGTCGAATGACGACACGACCGGCGCCGGGGCGGCCGACGGCTGGTCGCCGCGGACGATCGCGAGCACCGCATCCCCGTAGGCTTCGAGCTTCTTCTCGCCCACACCGGAGACGGTGCCGAGTGCCTCGCGGGTGGACGGCTCGGTGAGTGCGATACCGCGCAGGGTGGCGTCGCCGAAGACGATGTAGGCGGGTACCCCCTGCTCGCGCGCCGCCTCGGCACGCCAGGCACGCAGGCGCTCGAACAGCGGCTGCGCCGCCTCCGGAAGCTCCGAACCGACCTTGCGTTTGGTGACGCGGGCCGCGCGCTCCGGCTCGCGCCGCAGCATCACCTGACGGGAACCGTCGAGCACCGACGCCGACGACTCCGTGATCACGAGCGTGCCGTAGCCGTCGGTGTTCACCGCCAGCAGGCCCTGCGCGAGCAGCTGCCGCACGACACCGCGCCACTCCTGCTCGCTCAGCTCCGATCCGATGCCGTAGGTGCGCAGCTCGTCGTGGCGCTGCTGACGGATGCGCTCCGTCTCGCGGCCCAACAGGATGTCGATGAGGTGGCCGGCACCGAAACGCTGGTTGCGTTCGCGGTGCAGTCGAACGATCGTCGACAGCAGCTTCTGGGCCGGGACGGTGCCGTCCCACGCCTCGGGCGGTGAGAGGCAGGTGTCGCAGTTGCCGCACGGCTGCGACTGCTGACCGAAGTACTTGAGCAGCTGCACGCGACGGCACTCGACCGTCTCGCACAGTGCGAGCATCGCATCCAGGTGCTGTGACGCTCGGCGCTTGAAAGCCGCATCACCCTCGGACTCCTGGATCATGCGCCGCTGCTGCACGACGTCTTGCAGCCCGTACGCGAGCCACGCCGTCGACGGCAGGCCGTCGCGGCCGGCGCGGCCCGTCTCCTGGTAGTACCCCTCGACCGACTTCGGCAGGTCGAGGTGGGCGACGAACCGCACGTCGGGCTTGTCGATGCCCATGCCGAAGGCGATCGTCGCGACCATCACGATGCCGTCTTCACGCAGGAACCGTGACTGGTTGCGCGCACGCACCGCCGCATCCAGACCCGCGTGGTACGGCAGTGCGGGGATGCCTTCCGCCACGAGGGCGTCGGCCGTCTTCTCGACCGACGCACGTGACAGGCAGTAGACGATGCCCGCGTCTCCGGGATGCTCGGTACGGATGAGCTGCAGCAACTGCGCGACCGGCTGGTTCTTGGGCTCGATGCGGTACTGGATGTTGGGGCGGTCGAAGCTGGAGACGAACTGCTTCGCCTCGCCCAGGTCGAGGCGCGAGACGATCTCGCCGCGAGTGGCGGCGGTGGCGGTGGCGGTGAGTGCGATGCGCGGCACGCTCGGCCAGCGCTCATGCAGAACCGACAGGCCGAGGTAGTCGGGGCGGAAGTCGTGACCCCACTGCGACACACAGTGGGCCTCGTCGATCGCGAAGAGCGAGACGGGGGCACGGTCGAGCAGATCGCGCGCGCTGTCGAGTTTGAGGCGCTCGGGCGCCAGGTAGAGCAGGTCGAGCTCACCCGCCACCAGCTGCTGCTCGACGAGCCGGCGCTGGTCGGCATCCTGCGTGGAGTTGAGGAAGGCCGCCCGGACACCGAGCGCCTCCAGCGCGTCGACCTGGTCTTGCATGAGGGCGATGAGCGGCGAGACGACGACGCCCGTACCCGACCGCACGAGGGCGGGAATCTGGTAGCAGAGCGACTTACCGCCACCGGTGGGCATCAGCACGACCGCGTCGCCGCCGGTCACCACCTGCTCGATGATGGCCGCCTGGTCGCCCCGGAACTCGGTGTACCCGAAGACACGGTGGAGCACCTCGGGAGCGGTAGGCATGCGATCCACCGTACCCGGCGCCGGTGACGCCCGCGGGCCGGGAGCACGGCCTGTGGATGGGGGCGCCTCGCGCCCGACTGTGACCGGTCTACGCCCCCCGCGTGGGTGCCCCCCCTTCGGGGTCATCGCGGAAGACTGACCGACTGGTTACCTTCGTACACAAGGTAATGCCGGATATCTGGGGGGAATCCGGAGCGGGGGCTTCGTCCGGGGGGGCGAGCCCCCGCACCTTTATGTGACCCCAGAACCCTGCGCGGTGCACGGCCGCGTGTGCGGTCCCCGGTGCACCACTGGGATGGTGCCCGCGGACCGCAGCAGCAGGGGCCCTCGGCGGGCTAGAGGACCAGCACCAGCGACGGCCAGCTGAGCGAACGGTCGAAGCCGTCACCCGTGAACTGCGCCGTCAGGATGTGCAGCCCCCGCGAGAGCTTGCCCAGCTTCACCGTGACGCGGCCCTTGTCGGCGGCGGTCAGTTCGACCGTCTTCACCGTCTTGGTGCCGTCGCGGATGATGAGCGTTCCGACCGCGGGCGAGCCGTCGTCGGTGCGCACCGTCACCTTGTAGTCGACCGGGCTGGTACGCCACACCAGCAGCGGTGCCGAGCCGATGGTGGAGGTGCCCACCGGCTCCGGTGCTGCGGCGACCTCGATCGGCAAGTCGACGGTCGTACCGCCGGGGCCGCCGATCGTGAGCACCGTCGAACCGACCACGCCATCCGGGATGGTGAAGGTCACCGTGGCGGTTCCCTGCTCATCCCGGGTGTCGACGATCTGGAACGCGACCGGCGCGGTGCCGAGCACGGTGTCGCCGAGGCTCACCGTCGCGTCGCCCGTGGTGACGCCGCCCTTGCTGAACACCAGCGACGACAGCTGCGCCGTCACCTGCTCGCCGGCCTGGTACGCCACCCCGTCGGCCGGGGCCGAGAGGATCGCGCCCACGGCACGCTGCGCGAGGTCGGGTGTGACCGGAGAGTTCGCCCCGATGTAGGAGACGAACGCGTCGAGGTCGATGCGGCCCGAGTCGGCGATGTTCGCCGCCTGCGTGAAGGTGGAGAACGCGTCACCACCCGTGGAGAGGAACGAGTTCGTCACCACCTTGAACACCTGGTCGTCGGTCACCGGCTCACCGTTCAGGGTGATCGCGGTGATGTGCGAGCCCTGCGCGGCGGACGGGTCGTAGACGTACTCGAGACCGGCCGAGAGACCGAGCTTGAGGAACGGCCGCGGCTGCCCGGCGGGCTGCCACTGCTCCTCGAGCACCGACTTCAGCTGCTCACCCGTGAGGTCGAGCGTCACCAGGGTGTTGGCGAACGGCTGGACCTCCGCCGCTTCCGCGTAGGTGACGTTGCCGTCGGGGTCGCCCGCACCGCTGCTCGCGAAGAGCAGATCCTTGCGGATGCCGCCCGGGTTCATGATCGCGATCTGCGTGCCGAGGTCGGTCGTGGCCGCGAGCTGGGCGTCGGCGATCAGGTTGCCGATCGTCGACTCGCTGCCGCGGTTCTCCGAACCGTTCGACTGCACGCCGCGGGTAATGTCCTGCGCGATCGAGCCGAGCGAGACACCGCCCTCGACCTTCGCGACGGCCACCGCATCCGCCACGATCTGCGCGACGGCCGGGTCGGCCGGGAAGGCGCCGATCAGGTTCAGGTTCTCCGACTCGATGTCGACGTCGCCCGTCTCCGGGTCGACCACGATCGTCGAGTGCCCGTACATCGCGCCGTACTGGCCCGAGGAGAGCACGCCGCGCACGCGGTCGGTTCCGGGGATCGGGACCTCGTGGTCGTACGCGAGGTGCGTGTGACCGGAGATGATGAGCGAGATCTCCGGGTCGGCACCGTTCACGATGCGCCCGAAGTTCGAGTCGTCCGTCGCCGAGGAGACGTTGGTGGTCGCGGCACCTTCGTGCACGAGCAGCACCAGCACGTCGGCTTCGCCGTTGGCGTCGTCACCGTCGGTGAGCTGGTCGGCGACCCGGTTCACCTCGGGCACCACCTCGCGCACGTCGAGTGTCGAGATGCCGCCGGGGCTGACGAGCGTCGGCAGGTCTTCGGTGACGGCACCGATGAAGCCGATGGTCACCCCGTCGAACTCGCGCAGCTCGTACTCCTGGTAGGCCGGCTCACCTGTCGTCTTGTCGTACAGGTTCGCCGCCAGGTAGGGCCAGTCCGCCTCGTTGAGGATGCGGTCGTCGACATCCGCCCGACCCTTGTCGAACTCGTGGTTGCCGAACGCGCTCGCGTCGAGCCCGATCGCGTTGAGCGCATCGATGGTGGGCTGGTCCTGCTGGATGAACGACGTGAAGGTGGATGCGCCGATCAGGTCACCGGCGCCCACGAACAGCGTGTTCGGGTTGGCGGACTCGTACGAGTCGACCATGCCGCCGAGCACCGCAGCTCCCGCGGTCGTCGAGGAGGCCTCGAGGCGACCGTGGAAGTCGTTGATGCTGAGCAGGTCGATGGTGACCGGCGGGGCGACGGCCGAGACGCCCACGACCACCGGGTCGTGGTCGCTCGAGCGGTACGGGCTCGTGCCGTCGGTGGCGCCGAACGCATAACCGCGGTCGCTCCACTCAGCCGAGTTGATGCCCCACACGCCCACGCCGGTGACGGAGCGCGCGAGCGACCCCGTGACGAGTGCGTGGTCGAGCGAGCCGAGCTCGCCGTTGAACGTGTAGGTGTACTGGTCGTCGGTCTTCTCGGGGACGAGGTCCACGAAGCCGGCCTCGGTGAACACCTGGATCGGGTCCTCCTGGCCGTACGCGTTGAAGTCGCCCAGCAGGATGACGTCGTCGCTCTTCGCCGGGTCGGCGGTGATGCCGTCGACGAACGTCACCAGACGCTGCGCCTGAGCCACCCGCTCCGCGTTGAAGAAGCCTTGGCCGTCGGCCGGCTCGGGAGCCGTGTTTCCGGTGGGCGGGCTCTTCGACTTGAAGTGGTTCGCCACGACCGTCACCAGGCGGTCGGAGCCGATGTCGAAGGTCTGCGCGACGGGGAGCCGCGCGATGTCCCACACCGCATCCGCGTCGGCGAAGCTGTCGCCGACGGGCGTCGCGACCGACGGCTTGAAGATGATCGCCGTGGTGATGACGTCATTGCCGGCGGCGGCGAGTTCGGCGGGGGAGCGCACGTAGTCCCAGGTGCCGGCCCCTGCTGCCGCGTTCAGGCCGTCGACGAGATCGGCGAGCGCCTCATCGGTGGCCTCGCCCAGCACTGCCGAGTTCTCGATCTCTTCGAGCGCCACGACATCCGCGCCGAGCCCGTTGATTGCCGCCACGATCTTGGCCTTCTGCTTCGCGAACTGCTCCGGGTTGGCAGCTCCCCGCGCGTCGCCACCGAACGTCGTGAAGTAGTTGAAGACGTTGAAGCTGCCGAACTGCACGTCGCCACCGACCTCGGGGGCGGATGCGGGACGCGGATTCAGCGACTCGAAGGTGGGCTTGTAGGCCGCAGGGCTCGTGTTGTCGATCGGCACCTGCGGCTGCAGACGCCACGCGTCGAACCCGAAGCCGAGCACCATCGCGTTCGCGGGAGCCACGAAGCGGTCGCCGCCCCGAACCACCGTGTCGGTGGTGAAGTACGGCTGGTCTCCGGTGTGCTGCGCGTTGTCGACGCGGATGCTGTAGCCGTCATCGACGATGAGGCGGCGGGCCAGGTTGGCCGCGGCGATCGCATTCGCCTCCGCGCCCGCATCCGTCGTCTCGGTCGACTTGATCAGCTCGCCACCGGCCGACAGCCAGAGGGATCCGAAGTTGTAGAGCTCGTGGCTCGACGCCAGACGGTAGTCGCCGGTGGGCTGGACGAGCATGCCCTCGTACGCCTCGCGCTGCGGACCGACGACGCTGTCGGGCAGCGGGGTCGCGGTGGGAACGCCCACTCCCGCCTGCACCAGTTCGAAGGCGGCGGCGGTCGTCGCAGTGATCTGCGTCTGTCCCCCGTTTTCGCCCGCGGTGCCGGTGACCTTGATGCGGTCGCCGACGGCGACGGCCGGGTACGCCTGGTTGAAGTAAACGAAGATGCCGTCACTGGCACCGGGCGTGGCGTCGCTGTCTCCGCCCGATCCGACGGTCTGCAGGTACAGGCCGCGGTAGTTCGAGGGGGCGGCGTAGTAGCCGGTGACGACGCCCTCGACGGTGACGACCTGGCCGGGGATCGGCGTACTGGCGCCTGTTCCCTGCACGTCGGCGATGGTGTGGGTGACGTCGGCTGCGAGCGCGGGGGTCGCGCTCAGTGACGTCAGACCGAGGGCGGCGATGGCTGCCGCGGCGACCGCGGCGAGGCGGCGTCGCGAGGTGGGACGCGACGGAACGGGGGGTTCTGGAGTTGTCATGACGCGCGGTGCTCCGTTGTTCGGGGTGGACAGCGTTGGTCGGGTTGTCCCCCCTTTGGGGGCCGACCTAACCTTTATCCGCGCGCACGGGCGCGGTCAACCCCTTGCTCAGATGTGTCACCGCGCGTTCATGCGGCGCTCATGTGCAGGAACGGCGAAGCGGGGTGGCGCACACGCACCACCCCGCTCCGGTCGAGATCTCGAGACGCGTCGTCTCCGGCGGCGCTCCTCGATCAGCTAGGAGGTCACCGCTCGGCGAGCTCCTGGATGATCGCGTCACCCGGGACGACGGGCGTCCACTCGGCGACGATGTCGGCACGCGACAGCAGGTCCTCCGTGCGGCGGCGACGGTTGCGCGGCACGAGGGTCACGACGAGTCCGTCCTTGCCCGCGCGGCCCGTACGGCCCGCACGGTGCAGGTACGCCTTGTACTCGTCCGGTGCATCCGCCTGGATCACGAGACCCACATCGTCGACGTGGATACCGCGGGCAGCCACATCGGTCGCCACGAGCGCGGTGACGCGACCGCTCGAGAACTTCTCCAGTGCACGCTGGCGGCGCGACTGGTTCAGGTCACCGTGGATCGACTCGGCACGGATGCCGGCGTCGTCGAGCAGGTCGGCGAGCTGCTCCGCGAACGCACGGGTGCGCGCGAAGATCAGCTTCTTGCCGGGGCCGGAGGCGAGCTCGATGAGCACCTCCTGCTTGTCGCGCTGGTCGAGCAGCAGAACGCGGTGATCGATCGTCGAGCTGGCCTGGTCCTCACCGGCGACCTCGTGCACGGCCGGGTCCTTCAGGTAGCGGTCGACGATCTCGGCCACGCCCTTGTCGAGGGTGGCGGAGAACAGTAGACGCTGCCCGCCCTCCGCGGTGCGGTCGAGGATCTCGGTGACGGGCTCGGCGAAACCGAGCTCGCACATGTGGTCGGCCTCGTCGAGCACCGTGATGACGACCTTCGAGAGGTCGAGGCGACCCGACGCCGAGAGGTCCTGGATGCGGCCCGGCGTGCCGATGATGATGTCGACACCCCGCTCGAGGGCGCCGAGCTGACGCGCGTAGGGCACACCGCCGTAGATCTGGGTGGTGAAGAGGCCGACGCTGCGGGCGATCGGCTGCACAGTGCGGTCGATCTGCAGCGCGAGCTCGCGGGTCGGGGCGAGGATCAGCGCACGCGGGGCGCGGCCGAACTCGCGGCGCTTGTTGTCGCCGGCCTGCATCTGAAGCAGGCGCTCGACGAGCGGCGCGCCGAACGCGATGGTCTTGCCGGATCCGGTGCGTCCGCGGCCCAGCACATCGCCACCCGACAGCACGTCGGGGATGGTGGCGGCCTGGATGGCGAACGGCGAGGTGGCGCCCATGTCGGCGAGCTCGCGCACGATGTTCTGGCCGAGGCCGAGGTCGCCGAAGGTCACGCCCTCGACATCCGAGGCCTCGATGGCCTGCGCCTCGAGACGCTCGAGGACGACGTCCTCGACCATGGGGCGGGGCTCGCGGGCCTCGCGCTCGTCGCGACGGGGACGGTCGTCGTAGTCGCGACGGGGGCGGTCGTTGTAGCCACCGCGGCGGTCGTTGTCGTAGCGGGGACGGTCGTCGCGCTGCGGACGATCGTTGCCGTACTCGCGACGGGGACGGTCGTTGTCGTACTCGCGACGAGGGCGGTCGTTGCTGTACTCGCGACGCGGACGATCGTTGTCGTACTCACGACGGGGACGGTCATCGCGCTGCGGACGGTCGTTGCCGTACTCACGACGCGGACGATCGTTGTCGTACTCACGACGCGGACGGTCATCGCCGTAGCCGTGACGCTGCGGGCGGTCACCGGCGAGGCGGTGCGGGCGGTCGCCCGCGTGGTTGCTACGGGAGGACGACACGCCGTCGCGTCCCTTGTAGCCATCGCGACGCGGTGCGTCACCCTCCCGCGAGAAGCGGTCGGTGCGGTCGCGGTCGTCGCGACGCGGGCGGTCGCCGTAGCCGGTGTCGCGCTTGCGCGCGGCGGGGGCACGCTCGACGGACGCACGCGCGTCCTTGCCGCGGGGCTCCCAGTTGGGGCGGCCATCCTCGGCACGCTCGTTGCGGCCGCCGCGGGGGCGCTCGGACGGGTGGCCGTTCGCCACACGCTGGTCGCTCGACCACCGCGGCTTCTTGCCGCCGCGTGCGGCATCCGCATCCGGCTTGTAGCCGCGGTGCTTCGCGCTCGGGCCGCCGACCTTCTGGGCGGGCTTCTTCTTGCCGCCCTGGGGGGCGCGCTGGTTGTAAGGCATGGATGTGTCTCCGGTGTTCATGAGAGTGCGACGCGCGCAGCAGCGTGCGTCGAGAACCCGGGCATACGTAGGCCGGGGCCGTTTTCCTCGTGGAATTCCTCGCCAACGGATGCGCTGGCGATCCGGCCCGCTCGACCTACAAAGGTGCATATTCGCGGCCAGAATGCCGCAGTTGTCGAGAGCCGACCGCACGAGCATAGCGGGGGATGCCGTGAAACCGCCCACAATCGGCGGGTTACGGTTGTCCGATCATGCGCGCGCACCCGATTCGCGCCGTCATCACGGCGGCCGGCGTCGTGGTGCTCGCCGCCCTCGCTGGATGCGCGCCCAGCGGCGACGAGTCGACGCAGGTCGAGGGTGTGGTCGTCTCGACGAACCCGGAACTCGCCACCGACCCGGGTGTCCCCGTCGCCGCCGACATCGAATACGGCGCCGTCGACGGCCAGCCGCTGCTGCTCGACGCCTGCACGCCCCCCGACTTCGACCCGATCGTCGACCCAGCACGCGCCGCGCTCATCGTCGTGCACGGCGGCAGCTGGGCACGCGGCTCGAAGAACGACATCGCCTGGCGCGCCGTCTGCCAGTGGCTGGCGCGATCCGGCTACCCCACCTTCAACATCGACTACCGGCTGGCGCCCACCAACCCGTACCCGGCAGCCATCGACGACGTCACCGCCGCCGTCGAATGGCTGCGCGACGACGAACAGGTCACCCGCTTCGGCATCGACCCCGACCGCATCGGGGCGTTCGGCGGATCGGCGGGCGGCAACCTGGTGTCGCTGC
This sequence comes from Actinomycetes bacterium, assembly GCA_023386365.1. Taxonomy (GTDB): domain Bacteria; phylum Actinomycetota; class Actinomycetes; order Actinomycetales; family Microbacteriaceae; genus Homoserinibacter. Next base: position 32,077 of record JAEWJX010000017.1, read on the forward strand.
TCGGCACCCGCGGCACCGGCAGCCTCGACCACGGCTCGCGGGTGGCAGCAGTCGCCGAACTCTCCGGACCCATCGACCTCACCGGGGTGGCGGTCACCGACGACTTCGCACCCGTACAGCTCTCCTACCTCGGCTGCGTGGACGCCGCGACATGCCCGGCCGCGGCCGCCGCATCCGCCAACACCTGGATCGACGACACCGACCCGCCGTTCTTCGTCGCCCACTCCACCGACGAGATGATTCCGCTCGAGCAGGGCGAACTCTTCGTGCGGGCGTTGCGCGACGCGGGCGTCGACACCACCTTCGTGACCGTCACCGGAACCCTGCACTCGCTCGCCATGATCGACAAGCCGCTGAAGGAGCGCATCCTCGACTTCTTCGCGAGAACCCTAGCGCCCGTCGAGCTGCCGGTGGAGCCGGCCACCGACGACGTCGACGCGGCGGCTAGGCCCCCGCGCTGACCTCGGAGGTCTCCCCGGCCTTCGCGGAGCGCTTCGCCTCGCGGCGCTCCTTCGCACCCTCGACGAGCGAGTAGAGCGACGGCAGCACGATGAGTGTCAGCACGGTCGACGAGATGAGACCACCGATCACCACGATGGCGAGCGGCTGCGAGATGAACCCGCCATGTCCGGTGAGCCCGACCGCCATCGGCACGAGGGCGAAGATGGTGGCGAGCGCCGTCATCAGGATGGGGCGCAGACGGCGGCTGGCGCCGTGCACGAGCGCGTCGACCACACCCATCCCCTTCTCGCGGTACTGGTTCACCAGGTCGACGAGCACGATCGCGTTCGTCACGACGATGCCGATGAGCATCAGCAGGCCGATGATCGACGCGACACCGAGTGGGATGCCGGATGCCAGCTGCAGCAGGATCGCGCCGGTAGCCGCGAACGGCACCGACACGAGCAGCAGCAGCGGCTGCCGCAGGCTGCGGAAGGTGGCCACCATCACCGTGTAGACGATGAGGATCGCGGCGAGCAGGGCGATGCCGAGCTGGCTGAAGGCGTCGTTCTGGTCGGCGGTGACGCCGCCGAGGGTGGCGGTGACACCGTCGGGCAGGTCGAGGCTGTCGAGTTCGGTCTGCACGGTCGCGGATGCGGTGCCGACGTCGGCGGTCGACGGAGTGACCGAGACGGTCGCCGTGCGCACCCCGCGCTCGGTCGAGATCGACGCGGGGCCTTGCACCGTCTCCACGGTGGCGAGCGCGCTGAGCGGCTGCGGGCCGGCGAGGGTCGGGATGAGGAAGTCCTCGAGCTCCTGCGTGGTCGTCGGCGCGAGGGGGTTGTCGATGTAGATGTTGAGCGTGTTGCCGTCGATCTCGACCGACGAGAGCGCGGCGGGCAGCATCGCTTCGGAGACGATGCCGCCGACCGCGATCTCGCTGAGGCCGACAGCGGCCGCCTTCTCGCGGTCCACCTGGATGGCGATGTACGGCTGCGTCTCCGACAGGTTCGACTCCGCCTGCTGGGTCACGTCAAGGTCCCGCATGGCGGCGAGGATGTCATCCGACGCCGTCTGCAGCGTCTCGGCATCCGGCGCGGTGATCTCGATGGCGATGTCGCTCGAGAAGCCTCCGCCGCCACCCGACGAGACCGAGATCTCGCCGGCCGACTCGGGGAGCGCGTCGATCGCATCCTGCACGTCGGCGCGGAGCTCGTCCTGGTCGAACGACTCGTCGGTGGTGATCGAGAAGGTCGTCGACCCGCCGCCGCCGAAGATGACGGCGAGGGCGTTGCCGCCGCCGGATCCGATGGAGACCTGCACGGTTTCGATGCCGTCGACGTCGTCGAGCGCGTCCTCAAGCTGCTGCGCCGCCGCGTCTTTCGTCTCGAGGCTGGCGCCCGGCGGCAGGGTCTGCGTGACCGACAGCGTGTTCTGGCCGCTGTTGCCGACGAAGTTGGTGGGCACGAACGGCACCAGCGCGAACGTGCCGACGAGCACGAGCGCCGCCGCGAGGATCGTGATCACCGGGTGCTTCACCGTGGTCTTGATGACCGGCAGGTAGCCGCGCTGGAGGGCGTTGGGCCGTTCCAGCTCGTCGACCGGATGGGCCGGGTCGATCTCGGAGGCGTCGTGCCCGTGGTGCGGCTTGGCCTTCAGGAACCAGAACGCGAGCACCGGCACGATCGTCAACGCCACGAAGAGCGAGGCGAGCAGCGCGATCGTGATGGTGAGTGCGAACGGACGGAACAGTTCGCCGGTGATGTCGCCGACGAGGGCGATCGGCAGGAACACGGCCACGGTCGTGACCGTCGACGCGGTGATCGCGACCGCCACCTCCTTCACACCGGTGAGGATGGCGGCCAGCTTGTCTTCGCCGAGACCCAGGTGTCTCTTGATGTTCTCGATGACGACGATCGAGTCGTCGACGACGCGGCCGATCGCGATCGTGAGCGCACCGAGGGTGAGCACGTTGAGGGAGTAACCGGTCGCGAGCATCGCCACGAAGGTGATGAGCACGGACACCGGGATCGAGATCGCAGCCACCAGGGTGGAGCGGATCGACAGCAGGAAGACGAAGATCACGATCACCGCGAACCCGAGGCCCAGCAGACCCTCGGTGGCGAGCGAGTTGATCGACTTCTCGATGAACGGAGCCTGGTCGAAGATCACCGTGAACTCGGTGTTCCCCCCGACCTCCGCCGCGAGCTCGTCGAGCTGTGCGTTGATCTCGCGTGAGACCTCCACCGTGTTGCCGGCGGGGGTTTTCGTGATGGCGATGGTCAGCGACGGCTCGCCATTGACGCGCGAGATTCCCTCGATGGGGTTGTCGACGATCGCCACCTCGGCGACGTCGCCGATGGTGGTGGGAGCGGTGCCGCCGAGGAGCGGCAGGTCCGCCAGGGTGTCCGTGTCGGTGATGGCCACACCGGCCTGCACGGTGAGGGTCTGGCCGTCCTCGTCGATGGTTCCGGCGGGGAGCAGCAGGCCGTTGGCGTCGAGGGCGTCGCGGATGGCCTGGGTGCTGAGGCCGACCGCGGCGAGCGCCGCCGCATCCGGGGTGATGGTGATGCGCTGGCCGGTGGCCCCGTACACAGTGGCGGAACTGACGCCGTCGATCTGCTCGAGGTCGGTCTCGGTGATCGCGAGACGGCTCGCCAGGTCGGCGTTGTCGAGGTCGCTGGTGACACCCAACTGCACGACCGGGAAATCACCGATCGAGAACGTGACGACGTTCGGCTCGACCCCGGAGGGCAGCTGCGAATCGATGCGGCCGATCGCGAGGCCCACCTTCGACTCGGCGTTGGTGAGGTCGGTGCCGTAGGCGAACGACGCCTGCACGGTCGAGATACCCGCGGATGAGGTGGCGGAGGTGGAGTCGAGCCCCTCGATCCCCTGGATGGCGCTCTCGATCGGCGTGGACACATCCGCCTCGACCACCTCGGGGCTCGCGCCCGGGTAGCTGGTGACGACGGTCACGTTCGGCAGCGTGAGCGACGGGAACAGTTCGAGCTTCAATGCCGTGAGCGCGTAGCCGCCGAACAGGGCGACGACGATCGTGAGCAGCGCGATGAGCGCGCGGTTGCGCAGGCTGAACACCGAAAGATGAGACACGGTTCTCCCGAGGGCTGTGGACGCCGCGGCTGGCGCGACTGGAGAGAGGCGCACGCCGCCGTGCACTCATCGCAACTATCCCACGCGCGGTGGCGACGAACTCTCGGAATCCGCTGAATGGGGGGCTAGCCCCCGGCTCCCCCGAGGCGTCAGACGACGTGGGCGAGTTCGCCGTCGTCGAGGCGCACGCTGTGGCGGGTGACCGCGGTCCAGGCGGAGCCGAGGGCCTCCACGGCCCGGTCGATCTGGTCCGGCGGGTTGCCGAACGGGATGCGCAGGAACCGTTCGAACACCCCGTCGAGGCCGAAGCGGGGTCCGGCGCCGATCACCAGCCCCTCGTTGCGGGCGGCGAGCGCCAGCTGCGAGCTCACCGGGGCGCCGATGTTCACCCACGCGACGATGCCGCCCTCGACGTGCGGCATCCGCCACCCGGGGAGCGTCTGACGGATGCGCTTCGCCAGGTGGTCGCGGCCCTGCCGCAGGTAGGCACGGCGGCCGGCGAGGATCTGCTCGTAGTCGGGCACCATCTCGGCGACGATCAGCTGTTCGAGGATCGGGGTGCCGAGGTCGCTCGCGAACCGGGCCCGAGCCATCCGCTGGATCAGTTCGCGCTCGGCGCGCACCCACCCGAGGCGGAGGCCGCCCCAGATGGACTTGCCCACCGATCCGATGATCACCACGTTGCGGGTCACCGGGAACGGGGTGGGGCGGGTCTGGCCGTCGAGGCCGAGGCCGGTCATCGTCTCGTCGACGATGAGCGTGGTGCCCTCCCGTTCGGCGAGTTCGAGCACGCGGGCGCGGGTGGCCTCGTCCATGGACTTGCCGGTGGGGTTCTGGAACTCGGGCATCAGGTAGGCGACGGTGGGACTGGTGCGCTGGAAGGCCTGCTCGAGGCCCGCCACATCCCACCCCTCGTCGGTGGTGACGGCGACGGGAACGAGGCGGGCACCCGCCGCCTTGAGCGCGTCGAACGCGTGCGGGTACCCGGGCGATTCGACGATGGCGCGGTCGCCGCGGGCGAGCAGGGTGCGCGCGAGCAGGTGGATGGCGGACTGCGCGCCGACGGTGATCATGATCTGCTCGGGGTCGGTGGGCAGGCCGCGTTCGCTGTAACGGTCGGCGATGGCGCGGCGCAGCACGAGCAGCCCGAACGGGTCGAAGCCACTGTCGCCGAGGAAGCTGGGCAGGCGGTCGACGGCCGCCTGCGCCGCCTGTGCGACGGCGGGCAGCGACGGCAGGGACGCCTTCGAGAAGTCAAGGGGCGCGTCGGCGAGGATGTCGAGGTCGATGCTGGCGTCGTGCGGCATGCGGGCGGTGCTGCCGGAGCCGCGCACGCTCTCGAGGTAGCCGGTGTCGCGCAGCTCGGCGTAGGCGGCCGACACGGTGGTGCGACTGAGGCCGAGGTGGCCGGCGAGTTCGCGTTCCGCGGGCAGGCGGGTGCCGAGCGGGATGCGCCCGTCGAGCACGAGAAGCCGGATGCGGTCAGCCAATGCCAGGTAGGCGGGCCCCATCGAGCCGCGCCAATCCACCATGAGCAAGGCCAATGCCCGAGCAGACAGGGTGTTCATCCGGCCAGTCTAGCCAGATTGGACTCTTGATCAAGGGCCAATCTTGGAGTGGACTGCTCATCGTGACCCCGCCCCTGATCTGGACCCGACGCATCGCGCAACTGCTCGTCGGGCTCTTCCTCTACGGAATCGCCATCGCGATGATGGTGCGCGCCGGCATCGGCGTCGCCCCGTGGGACGTGCTCACCCAGGGCATCGTGGCGCAGACCGGGATCACCTTCGGAATGGTCACCATCATCGTCGGCGCGATCGTGCTGCTGCTGTGGATCCCCATCCGCCAGAAGCCCGGCGTCGGCACCGTGCTCAACATCCTGCTCATCGGCCCCGCCGCCGACGTCGGCCTCGCCTTCATCCCGCAGCAGCATGAGCCGGTACTGCAGGGCCTGCTCTTCGCGGCGGGTCTCGCGCTGCTCGCCGTGGCGACCGGCCTCTACGTGGGCGCCCGCCTCGGCCCCGGCCCGCGCGACGGACTCATGACCGGCATCCACGCCCGCTGGGGCTGGAAGATCTGGATCGTGCGCACCGGCATCGAGGTGACGGTGCTCACCGTCGGCTGGCTGCTCGGCGGTCAGGTCGGAATCGGCACGCTCGCGTTCGCACTGCTCATCGGGCCGATGGTGGGGGTGACGTTGCCGTTCTTCCGCGTGCCGGAGGTGGCGCCGCCCACGCCGCCCGCATCCGCGTCGACATCCGCAGGGGAGGTGATCGCATGATCGTGCTGCTCTCTTTGGGCGCGCTCTCCCTGTGGGCGGTTGTCGCCACAGCCGTGGTAACTGCACAGGACGGTTACCGCCGCGTGCCGACGTACCCCGTGTACTGAGGCACGAAACGTACGGCCCCCGCATCCGTGTGAACAGGGGATGCGAGGGCCGTACGCGTTTCTAGAGGTGCGTCTCCGCGAAGATCGCGAGCGCGTCGCGCACGAAGGTCGCGCCCTCGACGCCGCCGTAGTTGGCGCCGAATCGCGGGTCGGCGACATACATCTCGCCGAGCCCCAGCACGTACTCCTTCGAGGCACCCGGGGTGCCCGGGATGCCGCCCAGCCACTCGACGTGACGGCGCGCGAGCTGCTGCGCCGCATCCGAATCGGCCGCGACACCCGACTGCGCCGCGGCGACCCAGTCGGCGCTCAGCTGCGTGACACGCGCCTGCCAGTCCATCTTCTCGGAGTCGCTCATGCCACGCCACCAGGCGTCGCTCTTCGCGTACGCGTCCCTGCCCCAACGCTCCTCGACCTCGTCCTTGTACTGCGTGTGGTCGAAGCCGTCGAACATGTTCTCTGCCATCGGTTCTTCACCTCCTTCCAGTGCTTCGATGGTCGACTCGACGCTGGCGATCTGCCGCGCGAGTCGGGTCTGTTCCTGCTGCAGCCACTCGCGGTGGGCGAGCAGCGCGTGGATGTCGTCGGTCTGCCCCTCGAGTACCTCGCCGATGGCGGGCAGCCCGAGTCCGAGTTCGCGCAGCAGCAGCACCCGTTGCAGCCGCACGAGCGCGTCGGCGTCGTAGTAGCGGATGCCGCCGGCCCCGGTGCGGGCGGGCCGCACGAGTCCGAGGTCGGCGTAGTGCCGCAGGGTGCGACTGGTGACGCCCGTCATGCGGGCGACCTCCTGGATGCTGTGCTCCATCCGCGTCTCCTTCCGTTCGCGTCTCACGGTAGACGTTGACGTTGCGTCAACCGCAAGCGGTGGTCGCATCCGACGGACGCGGCCGGCCACCCACCCCGTTGCACAAATCAAGGACCGCGGATTGCAAGTCAAGGAGTTCGCGTGACGGGAGTTGTGGATGTGGCTCGCCAGCCACTCACGCCACATCGGTTCCTTGAAACGAGCGCTGCGGTCCTTGATTTGTGAAGGGCAACATCGGGCTTGCGCGAAGTCGGAACGCGATATATCGTGACTCTCGACCAACGCGATATATCTCGAAAGGGGGCCGGCATGGCTCAGGAGAAGTGGCTCGTCGACGGGCCCAAGGTCATCGACCTGGAGAACATCAACCGCCTCAAGGTGAGCCTCGTCGGTGGCCACGTCGACATCGTCGCCCACGACGAGCCCGGCGTGCGGGTCGAGATCCACTCGGTCTCCGGCCGCGAGCTGCTGGTGCAGGTCGACGGCGACCGCCTCGAGATCGACCACCCGCAACTGCGCTGGGAGAACTGGATTGATGCGTTCACCAGCTTCAAGTCGAGCATCAAAGCGGATGTGAGCGTCATGCTCCCGCGCTCCACCGCGCTCACGCTCGGCGTGGTCTCCGCTGAGGCACTCGTCTCGGGCCTCACCGCCGACGTCAACCTCAACACCGTCTCCGGCGACCTCATCGCCGACGGCATCACCGGCCGCCTCAAGGTGAACGCCGTCAGCAGCGAGACCACCGTGCGCGACCACACCGGCTCCATCGGCCTCAACACCGTCTCGGGTGACGTGATCGCATCCGGTGCCGTCGACGCGTTCGACGCCGACAGCGTGTCCGCCCGTGTACAGCTCGACGCCACCGGCATCCCCGACCGCGTGCGGGTGAACACCGTCTCGGGCGGCGTCACCGTGCGGTTCGACCCCGACGCGCCCGCCAACTACACGATCAACTCGGTGGGGGGTCGCATGCAGATCGACGACCACACCATCGGCACCCGCGGCAGCTACACCGGCCGCTTCGGCGACCTCGACAAGAGCTGGACCGACGTGCGCATCAACACCGTCGGTGGCGACATCAGCGTGCTGCACACGGTGCGCGCATGACCCCGCCCGTCTTCGCCCACGGCCACCTGCGGCTGTACCTGCTGAGCCTGCTCGCCGAGCAGCCGCAGCACGGCTACGAACTCATCCAAGGGCTCGGCGAGCGTTTCGGCGGCACCTACGTGCCGAGCGCCGGCACCATCTACCCGCGGCTCGCGAAGCTGCAGGAGGAGGGCCTCGTCACGAAGGAGTCCGACGGCCGCCGCACCGTCTACGCGATCACCGACGCCGGTCGCGCCGAGCTGGCGTCCCGTCAGGACGAGCTCGACTCCATCGAGACGGATGTGTCGGATTCGGTGCGCCGACTCGCTGACGAGGTGCGGTCCTCCGTGAAGGATGCGATGCGCACCCTCAAGGCCGACCTCGCCGCGGCGGCGCAGGATGCCCGCAGTGAGAGCCGTACCGTGCCCGCCCGCGAGGAGTCCGCCGACGACCCCCGCGTGGTCTCGCGCCTGCTGCTGCAGGAGGCGGATGCGGCACTCACCACGTTCCGTGCCGAGCTGCGCTCCGAGCTGCGCGGCCAGGTCGTCAAGGCCACCCTCGCGCGCGACACCGTCGACCTGCTCACCCGCCGCCTCGATGAGGTGCGGCGTGAGGTGACGGCGACGCTTCGGGGCTAGCCCGCGAAGCCGACCGGGATGTAGAGGTCCTGCACCCGGTCGGCGAGCGCCGTGTGGTCGTTGCGGGTGTAGATCGCACAGGCGTCGACCGTGCAGTCGATCCCCTCGCCCACCGGGTCGACGACCTCCAGGTAGGCAGTGAAGGTGCCGGTCGCGGCGTCGTCGTAGGGGCGGGCGCCGAACAGCTTCCAGCCCCAGTCGTCGTTGATCCAGTTGCTGGGCGCCCACTGGATCTCGCCGCCGGTGTTCTCCTGACCTTCCTCCTGCGACGGCACGCCGCCGAGGCACGGGCCGGGTTTCGTCGACGGGTCGTCGGGGATGACGCAGATCGCCACATAGATGCCACGCGCCGCGTCGTACCCGGTGCCGCTCACCACGATGTGATCGCCCGCGGCGAGCGCCGACGTGTCGACCACCCCGCCCGGGTCGGGGGAGATCACCGAGAGCTCACGCTCGCGGCCGTCGTCGCCCGTGGCGCTCACGGTGGTCGGCCAATCCTCCACCGGCTGCTCCTGGTTGGCCGAACCTTGGTCCTGATGCAGCAGGATCGGCAGCCCCAGCACCGCGGCGGGGATCAGAAGAACGAGCACGACGGCGCCCACGATCCACGGCCACCGCCGTCTGCGTCGCGCATTCGTCACCGCACGATCATAGGAGTCGGCGCCTGCGCCGATGCACGGCCGAACGTCCTCCCGCACGGCGAGTTGACGCGCGCCGCAGTCGGCGTATGCTTTCCCGCCGTGACTGACGAGGGTCGGACCGACTCCGACGACGCGCCGAAATCCGCCAAACGCTGGCTGATCGGCGACCCACTGCCCACCGAGAAGCTCGAGGGGCAGCTGCTGCCGAAGCATCTGGCGCTGCCGATCTTCGCCAGCGACCCGCTGTCGTCTGTGGCGTACGCGCCGCAGGAGCTGCTGATGATCCTGCTCATCGGTGGCACCACGCTGCTCGCCGCCGGGCCCTGGATCGCGGCGTGCGTGGTGGTGCTGCTGATCGTGGTGGTGGCCTCCTACCGCCAGCTCATCAAGGCGTACCCGTCGGGCGGCGGCGACTACGAGGTCGCGTCGAAGAATCTGGGCGAGAAGGCGGGCGTCGTCGTGGCGGCGGCGCTGCTGGTGGACTACATCCTCACCGTCGCCGTGTCGGTGGCGTCCGGTGTCGACAACATCATCTCCGCCATCCCCGGCCTGAACCCGTTCCGGGTCGAGTTGGCCGTCGGCTTCGTGGTGCTGCTCGCCGCGATCAACCTGCGGGGGGTGCGCGAGGCGTCGAAGGCATTCGCGATCCCCACCTACCTGTTCGTCGCATCCATCGCGTTCATGGTGGTGACGGCGTTGGTGCGCATCGCGCTCGGCGACGCCCCCGTCGCGGAGAGCGCCGGGTACGCGGTGGAGGCGGAGCAGCTGACCCAGGCGGCGCTCGTGCTGCTGCTGCTGCGGTCGTTCGCGAGCGGATGTGCGGCGCTCACCGGTGTGGAAGCCATCTCGAACGGCGTGCCCGCGTTCCGCCGCCCGAAGATTCAGAACGCGCAGAAGACCCTCGTGGCGATGGGTGCGATCGCGATCGTGCTGTTCTCCGGCCTGACCGCCGTGGCGCTCATGACCGGCGTGCGCTACGCCGAGAATCCGTGCGACCTGATCGGGTTCGCCGACTGCGCCACCGACCCGCAACGCAGCCTCATCGCGCAGATCGCGTCCGCCACGTTCGGCAACAACACGGTCGTGTTCTTCATCATCCAGGCGGCCACCGCGGCGGTGCTGCTCCTGGCGGCGAACACCGCCTTCAACGGCTTCCCGCTGCTCGGTTCGGTGCTCGCGAAGGACGGCTACGCGCCGAAAGCGCTCGCCACCCGCGGCGACCGGCTCATCTTCTCCAACGGCGTGCTCGCGCTCTCGGCGGTGGCGGTGATCCTGCTGATCGGCACGCAGGCGAACGTCACCGTGCTCATCCAGCTGTACATCATCGGCGTGTTCATCTCGTTCACGCTCGGGCAGACCGGCATGGTGCGGCACTGGGTGAGGGCACTGCGCACGGGCCAACAGGCCCGCGGGCCGGTGTGGCGCGGCCTCTCGATCAATGCACTCGGTGCGCTGATGACCGCGTCGGTGCTCATCATCGTGACGGTCACCAAGTTCACGCACGGCGCCTGGATCGTGTTCGTGGTGATGATCGTGCTCATCACCCTGATGATCGGCGTCAACCGCTACTACCGCGACGTCGACCGGGAGATCGCCGCGGATGCCACCACCGTGTTCGGGGCGACCGGCGACCACGCGATCGTGCTCGTCGGGCGCATGTCGAAGCCGGTGCTGAAGGCGCTCGACTACGCGATCGCCGCGCGGCACGACTCCATCGAGGCGATCCACGCCTCCATCGACGACGAAGACAGCAGCGCGCTCGAGAAGCAGTGGGCCGACCACAACATCCGGGTGCCGCTGACGATCGTGTCGTCGCCGTATCGCGACATCTCGATGCCGCTCATCAAGTACATCAAGCAGCACCGTGAGCAGCACGGCTCCGAAGTGGTCACCGTGTACCTGCCGGAGTACATCGTGGGCCACTGGTGGGAGAACCTGCTGCACAACCACAAAGCCCGCCGCATCCGCCACAAGCTGCTGCTCGTGCACGGTGTGGTGGTGGCGTTGGTGCCGTGGCTGCTCGACTCGTCCGACCTGCTCTACGGGCGCCGCTCGCGACCGCTGCCGGGCCAGGACCGCCGCGGGGAGCCGGTCCGGCCCCCGGTGCGTTCGGCGAAGGCGCCGGCGGCGGCGCGGCGCACCCGCAGCACCCGGCAGGATTGAGGCGTGCCCCTCCTCGCGGTGATCGTCGGCGGACTCGTCGGCACCGGCCTGCGCCTCGGGATCGACGCGCTCATCCCGCACACCGACGACCAGTTCCCGTGGTCGACGCTCGCCATCAACGTCGCCGGCGCGTTCCTGCTGGGGGCGCTGGTCGCCCGCGTCTGGGAGTGGGCACCCGACTGGCTGCGCGCTGGACTCGGGGTGGGGTTGCTCGGCTCGTTCACCACCTTCTCGGCGATCGCGGTGGCGCTGGTGGCGCTCGCGGATGCCGGAGAGTGGGTGACGGCGGCCGGGTACCTGCTCGTGACGATGGTGGCCGGGCTCGCCGCGGCCTGGGCGGGGCTCGCGCTCATCGGCGAACGTCAGGGCTACGACGACGAGTCGATCGGGGTCGACGAGTGAGCGCGCTCGTCGTGATCGCCGCGCTCGTCGCAGGAGCCCTCGGGGCGGTGCTCCGCTACGGCACCGCCCGGGCCTTCGCCGCGCATCCGTCGCGGCTGCCGTGGGCGGTGCTGATCGTCAACGTCGTCGGCTCGCTCATCGGCGGCATCGCGCTCGGCCTCGCGCAGGCGGGCGTCTGGGATGCCGACCTGCGGCTGATCGTGCTGTCGGGCTTCTGCGGCGGCCTCACCACCTTCTCCACGTTCAGCGTGGAGACCATCCAGTTGACGCTGGAGGGGCGGATGCGCGCCGCCCTCGCATCCGTGGTCGCGAACCTCGTGCTCGGCATCGGTGCCGCCGCCCTCGGCTGGTGGGTGGTCACCCTGCTCCTCGCCTGACGGGCGGCGTCAGCCCTTCTCGCCGCCCTCCGAGGTCGACATGATGCGCCGCTGGAAGATGAAGAAGATCACCGCCACCGGGATCGACATCAGCACCGCCGCGCCCAGCTGCAGCGGGTACTGGTTGCCACTGCCCAGCTGACCGGACGTGAGGGATGCGACACCGGTGGTGAGGGTGTTCAGGTCGGGGTCGTTGCGCGACACCACGAAGTGGGCGAATTCGTTCCACGACCCCTGGAAGCTGAGGATGAAGAGCGTGATGAGCGCGGGCGTCGCCATCGGCAGCACGATCGTCCAGAAGGTGCGGAACACACCGGCGCCGTCGATGCGCGCCGCCTCCTCCACCGACACCGGGATCGACTCGAAGAACTGCTTCATGATGAAGATGCCGGCGGCGTCGATCATGATCGGGATCATCATGCCGGCGTAGCTGTTGTAGAGGCCCAGCTCTTTGAGGATGAGGAAGCGCGGGATCAGCAGCACCACGTTCGGCACCGCCATCACCGCCACGAGTGCCGCGAAGATCACCGCCCGCCCACGGAAGTGCAGCCGCGAGAGCGCGTAGCCGGCGAGCGAGTCGAAGAAGACGCGCCCGGTCGTCACGACGATCGTGATGAACAGCGAGTTCCCGGCCCACTGCAGAAGCGGCACCGTCGTGAAGAGGCGCTCGTAGGCGGCAAAGCTCCACGTCTCGGGGATGAGCGACAGCGGCTGCTGGGTGGCCTCTGCATCCGTCTTGAAGCTGCCCGAGATGGAGATGAGGAACGGGTAGATGTAGATGAGGGCGAGCGCGATGAGCAGCACGTAGCCGAGCGCCAACCCGATGAGGGATGCGCGCGAGCGGCCCGCGTGCAGGCGCGTCGGTGCGGCGGCGGTCATCGTCTGCTCCGCTCGTCGGCGGGCGGAATCGGCCCGGCGTGCGCCTGGACGGCGGCGGCGCTGCGACGCAACCGCATCACCGAGCGCGCCTCGCGCCGCTGACCCGAGCGACCGAGGTCACGGTCGCGCAGCACCCAGCGCTGGAACAGGGTGAGCACCACGATGATGCCGAACAGGATGAACGAGATCGCGGCACCCTGGCCCCACTTGAGGTCGGTGAAGGAAGTGTCGTACGCGAGGAACGCGGGGGTGAGCAGCGTCTTCGCCGGCGCCCCGCGACCGGTGAGGTAGATCTGGTCGAACACCTGCCAGGTGCCGATGAGGCCGAGCGTGAGCACCGTGAAGAGGGTGGGCTTCAGCATCGGGAGCGTCACCGAGAAGAAGCTGCGGAAGGGACCCGCGCCGTCCATCATGGCCGCCTCCTCGATCTCGGCGCCCACGTTCTGCAGCGCCGCGAGGAACAGCAGCATGAAGGTTCCGGATGTGGTGAAGATGGCCAGGATGATGAGCACGCACATCGCCACCGACGGCCCTGCGAGCCAGTCCCACCAGGTGAGGCCGAGGGGGCCGGCGGCGGCCGAGGCGGCAGATCCGTCGATCTGGAACCACCCGAGCACGATGTGCAGCACGCCGGTCGGATCGGCGAACCAGTTGGGCCCGTTGATGCCGAACCAGCCGAGCACCGCGTTCACCGCACCGGATGAGGTGAACAGGAAGATGAAGATCGTGGTGATCGCGATGGAGCTGGTGACCGACGGGAAGTAGAACGCGGTGCGGAAGAATCCGCGGCCCCGCAGCATCCGCCGGTTCACCTGCACGGCGAGGAAGAGTGCCAGCGCGGTCTGCAGCGGCACCACCGCGAGCACGTAGTAGAGGTTGTTGCGGATCGAGGTGCCGAAGTCACGCTGGGCGAGGCCCGAGTCGACGAGCACCTTCGCGTAGTTCTCGCCTCCCACAAACGACGAGTTGCCGAGCGGCGAGCCGAGCCCGTTCCAGTTGCTGAGACTCACCCACAGCGCGAGCAGGATCGGGAGCACGAGGAACACGCCGATGATGAGGATCGCGGGTGCGGTGAACGCCCAGCCGTAGCGGGCTTCGTTCCCGCGGATCCCTCTGCTCATCGTGTGCTCCCCGTGCTCCCTGTCTCAGCTCAGCCGTTCGCCTCGTCGAGGGCCGCCTGCAGCGAATTCTGGAACGACGCGAGCACGCCCTCCAGGTCGACGCCGCCCGAGGCGAGACCCTCCAGCTGGGCATTGAAGTCACCCACGACGGCTGCCGAGCCCGCGAAGTTCACGGGGCTGACGGCGTAGTCGTTGCTGGCGACGAACGACGCGTAGTCGGGGTACTTCTCCGCGTAGCTCGCAGCCCCCGACTCGGTCGACGGGATCACGCCGAAGGCGTCGGCGAACGCCAGCTGCTGCTCGTCGGAGGTGAGGTACTCGACCAGCGACACGGATGCGTCGCGGGTGTCGGAGTTCGCCGGCACGCCCCAGCAGTTGCTGAACGTGAACGTCGACTTGCCGCCCGGACCCTCGGGCAGCTCGTAGGCGGCCCACTTCGTGTCGGGGTAGTCGGCGGCGATGCCCTTGATCCAGGGGCCCTCGATCACCATCGCGGCCTTGCCGGCGCCGAGCGCCTCGCCACCCCATCCGGCGTCGATCTCGCTCGGGAACTTGAGCACGCCCGCGTCGTGCAGCTTCTGCACGTACTCGAGGCCGGCCAGGTTCTCGGGGGAGTCGGCGGTCGCCTCGGTGCCGTCATCGTTCACGAGAGTGCCGCCCGCCTGGTTCATGAACACACCCAGACGCGCGTACTCGAGGCCGAACGAGAGGCCGACGGTGCTGCCGCTGGTGAGCTTCGTCGCGACCGCTTCGAGGCTGTCCCAGTCGGTGGGGATGTCGGCGTCGGTGAGTCCGGCGGCCGCCCACAGGTCGGTGTTGACGATCAGGCCGAGCGTCGAGAAGTCCTTCGGCGCGCAGACGAACTCACCGTCGAAAGTGAAGGTGTCGACGAGCGACGGGTAGAACTGGTCGGCATTCGACAGGTCCTGCGCGTAAGTGTCGAGGTAGCCGTTGGTGGCGTAGTTCGCGAACTGGTCCCAGCCCATGTAGAAGAGGTCGGGGGCGTCATCGCCGGCGAACCCCTGGCTGAGCTGCTGGTTGAGGTCGTCGGCGGCGATGACCTTCACCGTGGCGTCGTTGTCAGCGGCCCACGCATCCGCGGCGGCCTGCACGGCCTCCGTCTCGGCGGGCCCGCTGGAGCCGATCAGGATGGTGAGCTCGCTGCTGCCCGAGTCACCGGTGTCGCCGTTGCCGGCGCAGCCGGCGAGCATGACGGCCGAAGCCGCCGCGAGGGCGACGGCGCCGCCCCACGTCTTCTTGCTCATGGATCTTCCTCTCATGTGTGATCGCCGGGCTCGGTGCCATCGGCTTCCTCGACGGGCGCCAGGTGACTCGACCGACGCACGACAAGCTGGGGGGTGATGAGGCGGTGGCCGGTCGCGTCCGCGCCGCTGCCGTGAGGCAGCACGCGACGCCCGTCGGCGCCCATCAGGAGTTCGAGGATGGCGGCGGCGACCTCGGCGAGGTGCTGGTCGACGCTGGAGAGTCCGACCGCCTGCGCGACGGGGGTGTTGTCGAAGCCCATCACGGGGAAGTGCGGGTAGCCGGCCTCGCGGACCGCCATCATGGCGCCGAGGGCGACCGAGTCGCTGACGCAGACGAGGCCCTCGAGCTCGGGGTCGCGGCGCATGTGCTCCTCGACGGCGACGCGCGAGGCGGCGACCGCCTCGGTGGTCTCGAAGGTGAGTGCGTCGAGGTCGCCGTCGCTCAGGTGGGGGAAGGCCTCGTGCATGGCGTCACGCCATCCGGCGCGCCGGTCGTCTCCGGTGCCGGATCCGTCGGGCCAGCCGAGGAACCCGATGCGGGTGAGGCCGCGTCCGATGAGGTGCCGGGTGGCGAGGGCGGTGCCGGCACGCCCGTCGACGTCGACCCAGAGCCGCTGCGGGTCGTCGAGCCGCTCGGCGCCCCACGGTCGGCCGAACGACACGAACGGGATGCCCTCCTGGGCGAGCCAGTCGATGCGGCGGTCGTCGTATGCGGTGTCGGTGAGCACGAACGCGTCGACGTCGGCGCCGTCGCGCAGGGTGCGGTACTGCTCGATCTCATCGAGGGGGTCGCGGGCGGTGAAGAGCGTGACGCGCAGACCGCGTTCGGCGGACTGCTCGGTGAGCGCATGGAGGAAACGGTCCTGAATGGCGCCGGAGATGCCGCGCGGCAGCGGGTCGAGGCGGATGCCGATGGTGGAGCTCGCGCGGGTGCGGAGGCGACGGGCGGATGCGTGGGGTCGCCATCCGAGTTCGCGCACGGCCTGCTCGACGCGCTCCCGCGTCTCCGGTCGCACGATCTCGGGGCTGTTCATCACATTCGAGACCGTCTGACGGGAAACGCCGGCGAGCCGCGCCACGTCTTCCACCGTGGGGAGCTGTGCCACCCCGACCTCCCTTGGTCATCCTTGATCGATCCAACGGCGTCAGGCAGATTACCGTTTGATCGATCAAATCGTCGGTGTTATGTTACCTGGCGAGCCGATGGTGTCAACGGGTCGGCTCTCTCGAACACCGAAAGTCACGAGCAGCGAAGGTCGTCCGGATGCCTGCAAACGATGCGACAGGCCGTCAGCCTCTCCTGCACGACGCGGTCGCCGCCCTCCGTGCACCCACCCAGGTGTGGTCGCGCCCCTCGGGTGAGATGACCCAACCGATCGACGGCATCTACGTGTCAGATGTGCGCGTCGCGAGCGGCTTCCGCGTGCTCGTCGACGGCGAAGCCCCCGAGCCGATCGCGACGCTCGAAGACGGTGCGGACCGCATCCGCTTCGTGTCGCTGCTGCGCGGCCTCGACGACCACGGCGCCGACCCCGACGTGCGGCTCTGGGTGGAGCGTCAGGTTCGGGGCGACGGCGTCGAGCATGTCCTGCGGATCGAATCGCGACTCGCCCGCCCGGCGGTGTGCGATCTGGTGGTCGAACTACACCCCGAGTCGACGCCCGTCGACGTCGTGAAGACAGGACGCGCATCCACCCCCGCCGAACCACGCATCGACGGCGCCAATGTGTCGTGGGGCGACGAGGCCGTCACGGTCACGCTGCGTGCGGACGATGCCGCGATCTCGACCACCGACGGGACGCTGCGGATCGCGTGGCGGGTCGAGGTGCCGGTCGCCGGCTCCGTCGAGCGAGTGGTGTCTCTCGACGCACAGGATGCGCTCGCCGTCGTCGCCACGCCGCCCACCCCCGCCCCGTGGACCGCACCCGACCTGCCCGACGCGGACGACCGCCTGCAACGCTGGGTGCACCGGGCACTCGACGACCTCGACGCCCTGCGACTCACGCGGGTCGGCTCGTCCGACGAGTTCTTCGGCGCCGGCGCCCCCTGGTTCTTCACCCTGTTCGGGCGGGACTCGATCTGGGCCGCGCGCCTGCTGCTCTCCCTCGACACCTCGGTCGCCGCGGGCACCCTGCGCACACTGGCCTGCCTGCAGGGGTCGACGACCCACACGGCGACCGCGGAGCAGCCGGGCAAGATCATCCACGAGGTGCGGCGCGCCACCCTCGAACTCCCCGACGAGGGCGTCGAGCTGCCCCCGCACTACTACGGCACCGTCGACGCCACCCCGCTGTGGGTGTGCCTGCTCGCCGACGTGCGCGAACGCGGGCTCTCGGATGCCGAGACGGAGGCGCTGCTACCCGCCCTCGAGGCGGCGCTCGCCTGGATGCGCGACTTCGGCGACAGCGACGGCGACGGGCTGCTCGAGTATGTCGACGAGACGGGTCGCGGCCTCTCCAATCAGGGCTGGAAGGACTCCGGCGACTCGGTGCAGTGGCGCGACGGCGCCCTCGCGCAGGGTCCGATCGCCCTCGCCGAGGTGCAGGCGTACGCCTACGAGGCGGCCACCCGCGGCGCCGACCTGCTCGAGCAGTTCGGGCGTGACGCATCCGAGTGGCGCGCGTGGGCGGCCCGGCTCGCCGAGCGCTTCCGGGAGTCGTTCTGGGTGTCGGATGCCGAGGGCCGCTACCCGGCGATCGCCCTCGACGCGAACAAGCGCCCCGTCGACTCGCTCACCAGCAACATCGGGCACCTGCTCGGCACGGGCCTACTCGACGACGCCGAGTCGCGACTGGTCGCCGAGCGGCTGGTGTCGCCGCGGCTGGATGCCGGATTCGGCATCCGCACGCTCGCAACCGGCTCCGGGGGTTACTGGCCGCTGTCGTACCACGGCGGCAGCATCTGGGCCCACGACACCGCCATCGCGATCCGCGGTCTGCACCTCGACGGCTTCGCCGACGAGGCTCGCACGCTGTCGGAGGGGCTGCTGCGCGCCGCGGTCGCGTTCGACTACCGCATGCCCGAACTGCACGGCGGTGACGCCGCATCCGACCTGACCCACCCTGTGCCCTACCCGGCGGCCTGCCGCCCGCAGGCCTGGTCGGCTGCGGCCGCGATCACCGTGCTCGACGCCCTCATCTGACCCGGTTCAGTAGCCGAGCGCGCTGAGCGCCGACACCACCTGGCGCGCGATCGTGCGACCCGCACGGTTCGCGCCGATCGTGGATGCGGTGGGTCCGTAACCCGCGAAGAACACATTCGCGTTGCGGTATGCGGCGCCGCCCGCGACCGTCACGCCGCCCTCCTGCTCGCGCAGCTTCAACGGCGCCAGGTGGCGCAGCTCGGGGCGGAAGCCGGTGGCCCAGATGATCGCATCCGCGTGCTGGAATGTGCCGTCGGCCCAGCGCACGCCATCCGCCTCGATCCGCTCGAACATGGGCTTCGCGGTGAGCAGACCGCGGTCGATGGCCGATTGGATGCGGCGGGTGCGCGGCACGCCCGTGGTCGACACGATGCTCGGCAGGGCGCGGCCCTCGCGGGCGGC
Organism: Actinomycetes bacterium; assembly: GCA_023386365.1. Classification (GTDB taxonomy): domain Bacteria; phylum Actinomycetota; class Actinomycetes; order Actinomycetales; family Microbacteriaceae; genus Homoserinibacter. Next base: position 50,941 of record JAEWJX010000017.1, read on the forward strand.
GGCATCCTGCAGCGTGACGGCGCGGGTTCCCCCCTCGATGTTGAGCTCCTGCTCCTCGAGGAACTCGATCGGGCGGCGCGTGACCCAGGTGACGTTCGCGGCCACGTTCTCGAGCTCCATCAGGAATCCGATGGCGCTCGTGCCGCCGCCGACGACCACCACATCCTGGTCGCGGAACCCCTCCGCGTCGGCGTAGTCGACGGTGTGCACGTGGCGGCCCTGGAAGTCGTTCATGCCCGGGTACCAGGGCACGAACGGCGCACCCCAGGTGCCGGTGGCGTTGACGAGCACCTGCGTGGAGAACGTCTGGTCGCCGTAGGCGTCGTCGAAGGTCACCTCGAAGCCGTCGAAGGTGGCCCGCACCCGGCGCACGTCGGCCGGTCGCACCACCTGCAGCCCGTAGTGCTGCTCGTACTGCCGGTAGTAGTCGGCGATGATGTCGCGGGCCGGCGCCGAGCGGTCGGCCGTGTCGAAGCTGAGGCCCAGCTCATCCATGCCGGGCAGGTCGTTCACGCGGTGCGCGTAGCCGAGACGCAGCGCCTCCCAGCGGAACTGCCAGGCGCCGCCGGCACCCGGGCCGCGATCCAGGATGACGAAGTCGTTGCCGGCATCGAGGCCCAGCTTGCGCAGGTAGTAGCCGACCGACAGCCCGGCTTGACCGGCGCCGACGATCACGACGGCGGTGTCGGTGGGCCGGTCGGTCACCCGCTCAACGTTACCCGGCGCGCCCTGAGAACAGGCAGCGGATGTTCAGCACCGGCCCGTAGCCTCGGCGCATGAGCCGCGTCCGCGAGACGATCCGCCGCAACCCGAAGGCCGACCGCGCCTACCGCACGGCGGTGGGCGTCACCGGCGGTGCGACCGTCGCGCTCGGCGTCGTCCTCATCCCGCTCCCCGGCCCGGGTGCCCTCATCGCGCTCGGCGGGCTGGCGATCCTCGGCAGCGAATTCGAGGGCGCGAAGCGGGTGTCGGATCGCGCATCGGCCGCCGCGAAGGCGGGCGCCGCGAAGGTCGCGGAGCGCCGCGCCCGGAAGGCCTCGCGGAGCACTCCCGAGCCCGGCTAAAAACCGGTTGCGTGATAGACTCCCGCGGAGTTTATTCCGAGCCGAACAGGCATCCTGAATCATGAGGGGGTCACGCATGGGGCGCGGCCGTCAGAAGGCAAAGCACACCAAGGTCGCCCGGGATCTGAAGTACTTCAGCCCGGACACCAACTACTCCGCACTCGAGCGCGAACTCGGTGGCAACCCCCGCCTTGAGGAAGACCTCGAGAAGTGGCCGGAGTACGCAGCCGACGACACAGACGACGACGACCTCGACGAGGACGTCAAGACCGCCTGACCGGCATGGGGCGAAAGTCCTAGGGCACGTTCGCGTCATCCTGCACGCTTGACGCATGCCGGTTCTTACGCAGCGGGACCCAGCGTCCCCTGCTGACGACGTCGCCGAGCAGGCCCGTCCGCGATCCGTCGTGCACGCGTCCGCCGCGTTCGGCGCGGGGATGCTGATGGCGCTCGGCGTGCCGTGGCTCGGCGTCGTGGTGCTCGCCGGGCCACTCGGTGTCGCGCTGGTGGGCGTCGTGCTCGTCGCCGGTTCGGCGACCGTCTTCGGCGTGATCGGTGCCGAGTTCCGCGGTCGCTCCGGATGGTGGTCGGCGTGCACCGGCCTGGCGTGGCTGGCGGCGGTGATCGTCTTCTGGGGGCTCGGCTTCACCACCGGCACGCCCTGGGGGTTGTCACTCGCGGTCGGGGCGGCTGCGGGTGCCGTCGCGGCCGGATGCGCCCTCCTGTCGTGGCGTGGAGTCGCGCGGATCGCCGGCGCCTCCGTGCTCGTGCTCGTCGTCGGGATCGCGGCAGTCTGGTCCGTGTCCGCCACCGCGACGACCGGATCGTCGACCAACCACTCTCCGGTGTCGCCGCCGTTCACCACCGACGTTCCGGGCTACACCGCCGACGACGCGATCCAGCCCGACGGCGCCACGTCGGTGCTGTACCGCTCCGTCGACCATGCGTTCCTCCTCAGCAGCGAACCGTTCGAGATCGAGGTGTGCGGCGCCCCGATCGACGGACCTGCCCACACGAGCGAGGTCGAGCAGAGCTGCACGGCCGTCGCCGACCGCTGGTACCGCGCATCGGCGGGACTGCAGGAGGTGGCGGTGGTGCGCGGCGGATGGGTCGTCCGGGCGACCGCCGAACCCGACGTGCCACTCGGGGACCTCGAGAACGCGGTCGCGATGGCGCTCCCGCAGGGCGCCGAGTGGACGACCGACGCCCCCTGAGCTGCGCTCCGCTCAGTCGGCGTACGCGCCGACGAGCTTCACGGCACCGCCGTCGACACCCTTCGCACCCTGCTCGAAGCCGGACAGGTCGTGCGATGCGGTGGAGACGCGGCCGGCGACCCAGGCGGGCAGGCCCGCCGTCTCGAGCGCGCGGGTGACGGAGCTGGCGGCATCCGCGGCGACCACCGCGAAGAAACCGACGCCCAGGTTCCAGGTGGACTCCGTGTCGCCGAGCGACAGGCCGCCCCAGGAGGCGAGGGTGCGGAACACCGGCTGCGGGCTCCAGGTGGTGCGGTCGAGCTCCACCCAGGCGCCCTTCGGCAGCACGCGTGCCAGGTTCGCGGCGATGCCGCCGCCGGTCACGTGGCTGAGCGCGTGGATGGCGCCGGGCAGCTCGTCGATGACACGCAGCAGCGGTGCCGTGTAGAGGCGGGTGGGCTCGAGCAGCACCTCGCCGACGACGCCGCCCAACTCATCCGAGTGGTCGGTGTACGACAGGCCGCGGCCGTCGAGGATGTGGCGCACCAGCGAGAAGCCGTTCGAGTGCAGGCCGCTGGAAGCGATGGCGACCACCACGTCGCCGTGCTGCACGCGGTCGGGGCCGAGCACCGCATCCGCCTCGACCACACCCACCGCGGCGCCCGCGATGTCGTAGTCGTCGGCAGCCATCAGGCCCGGGTGTTCGGCGGTCTCGCCGCCGACGAGCGCCGTGCCCGTCTCGGCGCAGGCCCGCGCGACGCCCGCCACCAGGGTGGCGATGCGCTCCGGGTGCACCTTGCCGGTGGCGATGTAGTCGGTCATGAAGAGCGGTTTCGCGCCCACCACGACGATGTCGTCGACCACCATCGCCACCAGGTCCTGGCCGATGGTGTCGTGCTTGTCGACCGCGAGCGCCAACGCGATCTTCGTGCCCACGCCGTCGGTGCTGGTCGCCAGCAGCGGGCGGCGGTAGCCGAGAAGGGCGGATGCGTCGAAGAGGCCCGCGAAGCCGCCGACACCCCCGAGCACCTCGGGGCCGTGCGTGCGGGCCACCGACGCCTTCATCAGCTCGACCGCGCGGTCGCCCGCCGCGGTGTCGACACCGGCTGCCGCGTAGCTCGCGTCACCGTGGGATGCGGGGGTGCTCGTCACCCGCCCAGCGTACCCGGCGCTCGGACGCGCCCAGGCGGCATCCGGATTCCGTGTGGGAGGATGGGGCGTACCTCATCCGGTGCGCGCCCCACGAACGTTCAGGAGCAGCCCGCAGCATGTGCGGCATCGTCGGCATCGTCTCATCGAGCCCCGTCAACCAGCAGGTCTACGACAGCCTGTCCCTTCTTCAGCATCGCGGCCAGGATTCGACGGGTATCGCCACCGCCGAAGGCTCGATCATCCACATGCAGAAGGCCAAAGGCCAGGTGCGCGAGGCGTACCGTACGCGCGACATGCGCAGCCTCCTCGGCACCATGGGTCTCGGGCACGTGCGCTACGCCACCCGCGGCGACGCCGCGAAGGAGCAGGAGGCGCAGCCGTTCTACGTGAACGCGCCCTACGGCATCGTGCTCGTGCACAACGGCAACCTCACCAACACGCGCGAGCTCACCTCGGAGCTCTTCCACACCGACCGTCGGCACCTGAACACCAGCTCCGACACCGAGCTGCTGGTGAACGTGCTCGCCAACGAGCTGCAGTCGCAGATCCGCGGCGACGACCTCGACCCCGACCAGGTGTTCGACGCCATCGAGACCCTGCACGAGCGGGTCGAGGGCTCGTACGCGGCCATCGCGCTCATCGCCGGGCAGGGCCTGCTCGCGTTCCGCGACCCGTTCGGCATCCGTCCGCTCATCCTCGGTCGCCGCTCGGAGGGCCTCGTCGGCACCGAGTGGGTGGTGGCGAGTGAATCGCTGGTGCTTGAGTCGGGCGGCTACGAGGTGGTTCGGGATGTGGCGCCCGGTGAGGCGATCTTCATCACCCGCGCCGGCGAGCTGTACTCGCGCCAGTGCGCCAAGAACCCGCGACTCATCCCGTGCTCGTTCGAGTACGTCTACCTGGCCCGACCCGACTCGGTGATGAACGGCATCTCGGTCTACGAGGCGCGTCTGCGTCTGGGCGACCGCCTTGCCGACACCATCGCGAAGTACACGCCGTCCGGGTCGATCGACGTCGTCATGCCCATCCCCGACTCGTCGCGCCCCGCCGCCATGCAGGTGGCCCGCAAGCTCGGCATCGAGTACCGCGAAGGCTTCTACAAGAACCGCTACGTGGGCCGCACGTTCATCATGCCGGGGCAGGAGCAGCGCAAGAAGAGCGTCAAGCAGAAGCTGAACGCGATGTCGAGCGAGTTCGCCGGGAAGAACGTGCTCATCGTCGACGACTCGATCGTGCGCGGCACCACGTCGAAGGAGATCGTCGACATGGCCCGCCAGGCGGGCGCCAACTCGGTCACCTTCACCTCGGCCGCGCCCCCGGTGCGCTACCCGCACGTGTACGGCATCAACATGCCCACCCGTGCCGAACTGATCGCATCCGGGCGCAAGATCCCCGAGATCGCCACCGCCCTCGGCGCCGACTACCTCATCTACCAGGAGGTCGAAGACATGAAGTCGGCCATCCTCGAAGGCTCCGACATCACCGACCTCGAGATGAGCTGCTTCACCGGCGAGTACATCACCGGCACCGTCACCCCCGAGTACCTGGAGTGGGTGGAGCGCAACCAGCTCAGCTGACGCGCGCGCCGGCCGCCGCGAACCGGCCGAGCTCCGCATCGGGGAACAGCTCGCGCGGGTACTGGCCCCAGATGTGGTTGTCGACGTCGCGCAGCTCGACGACATCGGAGTGCACCCTCACCGATCGAACAGCTGCCCCGCAGCACCATGTGGTCGGTGGAATATGCCGCGACCAAGTTCGAGCCGACGGGAAAGTGCAGGCGCACGAAGCGTCTCTCGCTGCGCACGATCCGCACGACCCGGGCGACCGCCGTCGCGACGAAGATGGCGGCACTCGCGAGGAGGAAGGGAAGGAACGAAGGCAACCACGCCACACCGACAGCCACGAGCACCGCGGCGGACACCGCCGACATCACCTCACCGGGGAGCCGATCTCGAAGCTGAGCGCGGATCCTGCGACCGGCGAGCCCGGGGTCGATCCGCATCGCGAACTGCTGGATCGCGCCGTCCTCGTTCATGAGGCGGGCGCGTTGCCGAACCGACCGCGCACATCCTCCGGGAACAGCGCCAGCGGGTACAGCTGCCACTCGCGCGTGGATGCGACGCGCAGCTCGGCGGCCCCGCGATCCGTCACCAGTCGGTCGTAGGCGCGGTAGCGCATCCGCATCACCTCGCCGCCGCGAGCCACCGTCATGTACTCGTCGTCGAATCCGCTCCAGACCATCTCGGAGCCCACCTGCTTGCGGATGGTGGATCGGGTGCCGACGATCGCCGCAACCGGCCACGCGATCAGCATCACCACGGCGACGATGATCGGCACCGGATCGGAGAACGCCACCGTGAGGGAGCCTCCCGTGATCAGCACGCCCGCGGCGATCGCGAGCAGCGACGGGTGTGTGGCGAGCAACACGAGCACCCGACGAGTGGCAGCGCGCACGAAACCCGCGTCGACGGTCGCGTGGTGGGGGAACTGCGCGGGGTCGAGCTGCGGAACCACCCCGGATGCGATTCCGGCGCGCACGCGCTCGGCGGCCTCGGGCGGGCACAGCTCGACGGGCAGCAGCAGCGACGGGCCGCCGCTCGCCCGGCGCAGCACCACGAAACGGCCGCGCGGGCGCACATCCCGGAACTTCGCATACGGGAGGAACGCGTCGATGTCGGCGTCGGCGAACCGCAGCACCACATCGTCGTAGCGCACCACGGTGGTGTCGCCCTCGGGGGCGCCCCGCCGCGCAGCGCGCAGCATGTCGCGGAAGACGACGACCTCGATGACGCCGATCAGCAGGATGAACAACACCGCGCCCCACAGGAACGCGGGCTCGCGAAGGCCGAGCGCGACCATGAGCACCACCAGCACCGTGGTGAAGATCAGGCTGCCGCGCTGCCGGTCGAAGAACGTCGCACGGGCGAAGCGCCGCGCGAATCCGGCATCCGCCGTGTAGCTGAACTGGAGAGCGGTGTCGGCTGCGGCATCGGTCACGTCAGCGACGCTAACCGACGCGAGTCGGGCCGGAGCAGCCCCCGTTACGGCGTCAGCGGCGTCAGTCGACCTGCTCGTGCTCCACGGTGATGGTGCGCGCCTTCTTGACGCTGCGGCGGTCGAACGCGAGGCCCACGAGAGCGCCGATCAGCACACCCGCCGGCACGCCGTACAGGCAGAAGTAGGCGAAGCTCGCCGCGAAACCGACGTTCGGGTCGGCCGGGAACAGGCTCGTGAGGATGAGCGTCACGAACGCGCCGACGAGGGCACCCAGCACCAGGAACACGCCCAGCTTCGGGGCGCGGCGGATGCGGACCTGCTGCGTCTCGACGTCGGCCGGCGTCTCGGGGGTGCGCTCGGCGGGGTTCTCGGTGTCGCTCACGCGCCTATTCTCGCCCACCCGGCTGGGAGGCGGCGTCGCGGGTCAGCGCAGGTGCTGGAACGGGTAGTCGACGTGCGCGAACGGCCACACCTCACCGATCCACGTCGGCACGAACGCGTCGAGGGCCGCACGCGTCTCCGGCGCGACCTCCTCGCCCAGCCACCACGACACCTCCGCCGCGGGCGCACCCTCCTCCGCGTCGAGCGGGTCGATGTACACGCATCCGAGCAGTTGCGTCTCGTCGGCGTTGAGCACCGCGTAGTTGAACGACTCCTGCGTGACCATCTCGTCGGCGTGGCGGGCGAGGTCCTCCTCGTCCTGCTCGCGGGTCATCGTGGCGGGAGGCCACCCCCACGCGTCGCCGTACATGCGCCACAGCATGTCGCGGTTCGCCATCACCGTCACCATGTCGATGTCGACGTCGCTGCCGCGGATCGGGCGCAGGTGGGTGTCGTCGGTCAGCTCGACCCGCTGCGGGTGGATGAAGCCTTCGGGCAGCCAGCGTTCGTCGGTCATGGTGTCCTTGTCGGTGTTCAGGTGAAGCGGATGGGCAGCACGTCGGTGAGGTCGGCGCGGGTTCCGGATGCCGCGACCCGCGCATCCGCGACCGCCGCATCCCAGGTGAGCGCGCCGGTCGCGAGCGCCAGCCAGGTGGCGGCGTCCATCTCGACGACGTTCGGAGGGGTGCCGCGGGTGTGGCGGGGACCCTCGATGGCCTGGGTGGCGCCGTACGGCGGCACACGCACCTCGACGGCGTTGCCCTCGTGGTCGGTAGCGAGCTGCTCGAGGAGGAAGCGCACGGCCGTCGCGACCGTCTGGCGGTCGTCGGCGCCGCGCTGCCACTCCTGCACAGCGGAGCGCCCCGCCGCTGCGTCGATCCGTCGCCTGACTGCCACGGTTCGACGCTACCGCGCGCCCGGTAGCCTGTCGGAGTGAAGATCCTCGTCCTCGGATCCGGTGCCCGAGAGCACGCCATCGTCGAAGCCCTCCTCTCTGAGGATGCCGGCCACGAGATCACCGCCGCGCCCGGCAACGCCGGGATCGCCGCGCAGGTCGAGGTGGTGGGCCTCGACCCCAGCAACGGGCGCATCGTCGCCGAGTACGCGCAGGAGAACGGCGTCGAACTCGTCGTCGTCGGGCCCGAGGCGCCGCTCGTCGCGGGTGTCGCGGATGTTCTGCGCGCGAAGGGCATCCCGGTGTTCGGCCCCGGCAAGGCGGCCGCCGCCCTCGAAGGGTCGAAGGCGTTCGCGAAGCGCATCATGGAGGCCGCACAGGTGCCCACCGGCCGCGCCGTCCGCGCGACCACCCTCGACGAGCTGGTCGCCGCACTCGACGACCTCGGCGCGCCCCACGTGGTGAAGGCCGACGGTCTCGCCGCCGGCAAGGGCGTGCTCGTCACCGAAGACCGCGAAGCGGCGATCGCCCACGCCGAGTACTACCTGCAGCACGGTCCGGTGCTGGTGGAGGAGTTCCTCACCGGGCAGGAGGTGTCGCTCTTCTTCCTCGCCGACGGTCACGACGTGGTGCCCCTCAGCCCCGCACAGGACTACAAGCGTGCATACGACGGCGACCAGGGTCCGAATACCGGCGGCATGGGCGCCTACTCGCCGCTGCCGTGGCTGAACGCCCGCTGGGGTTCGGAGGCGTCGTTCGTCGACGAGGTGCTCGATACGGTCGCCCTGCCGACGGTGCGCGCACTCGAAGCCGAAGGCACCCCGTTCATCGGCCTGCTCTACTGCGGCCTCATCGTCTCCGACGAGGGTGCGCCCGGTGGCGGCGCGGTGCGGGTCATCGAGTTCAATGCCCGCTTCGGCGACCCCGAGACGCAGGTGGTGCTGCCGCGCCTCAAGACGTCGCTCTCCGAGCTGCTGCTCGCCGCCGCGACCGGCGGCCTCGGCCGGCTCCCGTATCCGACGTTCACGGATGAGGCGGCGGTCGTGGTGGTGCTGGCGAGCGAGGGCTACCCCGAAGACCCCGTGACGGGGCGCGAACTCACCGGACTCGACGCGGCCGCCGAGGTTCCCGGCGTCACGATCGCGCACGCATCGACCGCCGTCGTCGACGGCCAGTACATCGCCACCGGCGGTCGGGTGCTCGGCGTCGTCGCCCGCGGCGACGGTTTCGGGTCGGCGCGCTCCGCCGCCTACGAAGCCCTCGGCCGGATCGGCCTCGAGGGCGGGCACTTCCGCCACGACATCGCGGAGCGGGTGGCCCGATGACCCCGGGCGCCGCATCCGCAGACCCGCGCCTCGAGGCGCTGCGCTGGCGTCACGAATACTCCGGCAAGGTGCGCGACCTGTACCTGTCGGATGCCGAACCGGGTCGTGCGCTCGTGGTCGCCTCCGACCGGGTCAGCGCCTTCGACCACGTGCTCGAGCCCGGCATCCCCGGCAAGGGGGCCCTGCTCACCTCGCTGAGCCTGTGGTGGTTCGGGCAGCTGTCGGACGTACCCAACCATCTTGTGGAGCCGACCGCGGGGGGCCTCGCGGCGCTCGCGCATCCGGTGCCCGCTGACATCGCCGAACGGTCGATGCTGGTGAAGCGGCTCGACATGTTCCCCATCGAGTGCGTCGTGCGTGACTACCTCGTGGGGTCGGGCTGGGTCGAGTACCAGCAGACGCAGACGGTGTGCGGCATCGCCCTGCCGGCGGGTCTCTCGAACGGCGACCGCCTGCCCGAGCCGATCTACACGCCCGCCTACAAGGCGCCGATGGGCGAGCACGACGAGAACATCACCTACGAACGCACCGTCGAACTGGTGGGCGAGGCGGATGCGGCGGCGCTGCGCGACCTCAGCCTGCGGGTGTTCGAGGTGGCGTCGGCGATCGCGGAGTCACGGGGTGTGATCCTCGCCGACACCAAGTTCGAGTTCGGCCGCGACACGGAGTCGGGTGAGATCACCCTCGCCGACGAGGTGCTCACCTCCGACTCGTCGCGCTACTGGGACGCGACCCTCTACGCGGCGGGCGGGGCCAACCGTCTCGACAGCTTCGACAAGCAGATCGTGCGCGACTGGCTCGCCGCCAACTGGGACAAGACCGGCACCCCGCCGACGCTCCCCCACGAGATCGTGGAACGCACCGCCGCCCGCTACCGCGAGCTGATCGAGCGGCTCACCGCGTAGGCGTCATCGCGCGGCGCGCGCCTGCGCGACGATCGTCCGCGCGAATTGCAGCTGATCGTTGTCGCAGACGCCCGGGTAGGAGCGCCGATAGTCGACGTACTCGACCTCGGCCATGCATTCGGCGCTCAACTCCATCGACCACGACCCGACGTCGTCGTACTCCTCACCTCCGGCTGGCATGTGGTCGAACGTCGCAAGGAAGTTCGCATCCTCACTGAGCTGAGTCCCGAGGCGATGCTGGAGGACGTGCATGTACTCGTGGCGCATGACATCGATCCACGAACCGTAGCCCCTCACCCGCATCTCCCGGTCGGTGAGCTCCGCATAACGCGGCGGGACGATCACCGTCGACTGGCCCTCGAAAACGCACGCCACCGCGTGTTCACCGCATTCGTCGCCCACCCTCAAAGCGGACTCGTCACCGGCGACCTGCTTCAGCGCGGACGCCGCATCCGTACCCGACCTGTCGTTCCAGGGGGCGGCGCCGCCGGCGGCCCACGGCACTACGACGAAGGCGGCGGCCAGGATCGCACCCCACAGGATGGTCCTGAGCGAAACCGTGTGGGCGCTTCGCGGCAACTCGACCGCGGCGACATCCTCGTTCGGTTCCGGCGGATCGCTCTGAGGTTCCGAGCGAATAGTCACCACCGCACTCTGGCAGCGGCTCGGGTGCGGTTCAATACCTCGAACGGGTGACCGCACCTGTCGCCGGAATAGTTGTTGGTGCAAGTATGTTGGAGATGACATGACCGACACGACGCGATTCGCCGCCGACACCGCCATGGGCGCGGTGACCCTCAACGTCGCCGACCTCGACGCGATGACCCGCTACTACCGCGACGCCGTCGGCCTCGACGTGCTCGACGCATCCGGACCCCGTGTCGTGCTCGGCCAGGCCGGCGCGGATGCGGACGGCGGCCGCCCGGTCGTGGTGCTCGTGCACACCCCCGACCTGCGGCACGCAGGCCCCCGCGAGGCGGGCCTCTTCCACACGGCGATCCTCTTCGACACGAAGGCGGCCCTCGCATCCGCCGTGTACTCGGTCGCACAGAAGCACCCCGGCACCTTCACCGGCTCGAGCGACCACCTCGTGAGCAACGCGTTCTACTTCGACGACCCCGAAGGCAACGGCGTCGAACTCTACTGGGACCGCGAACGCAGCAGCTGGAGCTGGGTGCACGGCACCATCGAGATGGGCACCGTCTACCTCGACCCCAACACGTTCCTCGCCGAGAACCTCACCGACGACGGCCTCGCCGCGCCGGTGGCCGGCGACGCGCGCGTCGGGCACGTGCACCTGTCGGTCGGCGACACCGACACCGCCCGCGAGTTCTACGTCGACCGTCTCGGATTCGACGAGACGATCGCGATCCCGGGGCAGGCAGTATTCGTGTCGGCGGGCGGATACCACCACCACATGGCGATGAACGTGTGGAACTCGCGCGGCGCCGGCCGCCGCCAGCAGACCCTCGGGCTGGGCCGCATCGACATCGAGGTGCCCACCACCGACGACCTCGGCGCCCTCGGCGAGCGCCTCACCCACTTCGGACTCGACACCCGCGACGACGGCCGCACCGTCGAACTCGACGACCCGTGGGGCAACCGCATCCTCGTCACCGCACCCGGCCGCGGGTAAACGCGCGGCGGCGCTGAGCGCGCCTGCGCGGGTGACCGAGCCGCGCTCACCTACACTCGCACCGTGAACGACCCCGTCTACCCGTCGATGCTGCGCGCCAGCCGCGCCTTCCTCGTGCTGCACGGGCCGCGCATCCTCAGCCAGAGGAAGCGGCTCGAAGCTGCCGTCGAGCGGCTCCCGGATGCGGCCCTCCCGTGGGAGGGCAAGCTCGACGGACCCGACCCGCTGCGTCTGCTGGTGATCGGCGACTCCACCGCCGCCGGCACCGGCGCCACCTCCCAGGACGAGGCACTGCCGGGGGCCCTTGCGCGGGAGCTGCAGGCCCGCACCGGACGCGGCGTCATCTGGCGCGCCGTCGGCGAGAACGGTGCCGACACCGGGCAGTTCCGTGAGCGCCACCTCACCGATGCCCTCGCACGGCCCGCCGACCTCGTCTACGTGACGCTCGGCGCCAACGACGCCCTCCACGCCCGCTCGGCCGGCGCGTTCGCGCGCGACCTGCGCGTGGTGCTCGAGACGCTCAGCGACCGCCTGCCCGAGGCGCGCATCCTGATGTCGAACCTGCCCATCTTCATCCGCTTCGAGCTGCTGCCGGAGCCGACCCGCACCACCCTGTACCGGCACTCGCGCAACCTCGAGCGCGCCGCCCGCGCCGTGATCACGCGCGACCGGCGCTGGATGATCACCGACCAGGTGCCGCCGCCGTACGGTCCCGACTTCTTCGCCAGCGACCGGTTCCACCCCTCCGCTTCGGGCTACAGCGACTGGGCCCGGTGGGCGATCGAGGATGCGTGGCCGCGCGGCCTGTCGGAGATCGCCTACGCGGGCCTGCACGCCGAACAGTGAACGCCGCGACGGCGTTCGCGGCCGAGCTGCGGCTGCGTGCGGCCGACGGCGGGCGGGTCATCGCGGGCATCGCGGGCGAACCAGGTGCCGGCAAGTCGACGCTGGCGGCCGCGGTCGTCCGCGAACTCGGCCCGGATGCCGTGGTGCTGCCGATGGACGGCTTCCACCTGCCGCAGGCGCGGCTCGTCGAACTGGGCCGCCGCGACCGGATGGGGGCACCCGACACCTTCGACCTGGCCGGGTTCGTCGCGGTGCTGGCGGCGGTCCGCGCCGACGACGGCCCCGTCGACGCTCCCGGGTTCGATCGCGACATCGAAGAGCCGACGCCGGGGTCCATCCGCATCCGCCCCACCCACCGCATCGTGCTCGTCGAGGGCAACTACCTGCTGCACGATGCCGACGGTTGGGAGCAGGTCGCGGGCCTGCTCGACGTAATCGGCTTCATCGAGGCCGACCCCCGCATCCGGCGCGAGCGCCTCATCGAGCGGCACATCGCGTTCGGTAAGACGCCGGATGCGGCCCGCGCCTGGGCCCTCGGACCCGACGAGGCGAACGCGGCCCTCATCCGCGTCGGGGCTGACCGCGCCGACATACGCCTGGCCGTAGACTGAGGGGGTTCCCCGCCCCTCGAACTCCCGGGAGTCCTCCGTGCCCACCATCGTCGTCGAGGTCATGCCGAAGCCCGAGCTGCTCGACCCGGCCGGCAAGGCCACCGCGGGAGCCATCGCCAAGCAGGGCTCGTCGACCTTCAGCGCGGTGCGCATCGGCAAGCGCTTCGAACTCACCGTCGACGGTGAGGTCACGGATGCGGTGCTCGCCGAGGCGCAGAAGCTCGCCGAGGAGTTCCTCTCCAACCAGGTCATCGAAGACGTCGTCGCCGTGAAGGTCGCCTGATGGCGACCCGCGTCGGGGTCGTCACCTTCCCCGGTTCGCTGGATGACCGCGACGCCCAGCGCGCCGTGCGTCTCGCGGGCGGCGAAGCCGTTCCGCTGTGGCACGGCGACCACGACCTGCAGGGCGTCGACGCGATCGTGCTGCCCGGCGGCTTCAGCTACGGCGACTACCTCCGCTGCGGCGCCATCGCCGCCCACTCGCCGATCATGGCCGAGATCGTCGACGCAGCGAACAAGGGTCTGCCGGTGCTGGGCATCTGCAACGGCTTCCAGATCCTCGTCGAGTCGCAGCTGCTGCCCGGCGGCCTCATCCGCAACGAGCTCGGCGACTTCGTGTGCCGCGACCAGCGCCTCCGCGTCGAGAACGCGTCGACCGCGTGGACGTCGGCGTTCGAGGTGGGCGACGAGATCACCATCCCGCTGAAGAACGGCGAGGGCGGCTACATCGCCACCGACGAAACCCTCGACCGCCTCGAGGGCGAAGGACTGGTGGCGTTCCGCTACCTCGACGTGAACCCGAACGGGTCGCTGCGCGACATCGCCGGCCTCACCAATGAGCGCGGCAACGTCGTCGGCCTCATGCCGCATCCCGAGCACGCCACCGAGCCCGGCTTCGGCCCCGACACGGCGGACGCGATGCGCTCCGGTGTCGACGGGCTGAAGTTCTTCAGTTCGGTGATCGAGCGGACGCTCGCCGGGGTCTGACCCGCGGGCTGTCGCCCGAGCCGTCGCAAACCGCTCTCGCGCAGGCGTTTCGGGAGCAGTTTGCGACGGCTCGGCCGACCCTGTGCACAGATGCCGCGCCGCCTTGCGGATCCGCGCAGGCTGGGCGGATGCCCTCCACAGATCAGCCGCACCCCTTCCGCGTATCCGACGCACTCGCTGCAGGCATCGGCGCTGGGCGACTTCGGGGCCGCGACCTCGCGCGACCTTTCCACGGCATCCGGGTTGCGGCGGACGCCGCGACCACACCGGAACAGAGCTACGCCCCCCTTCTGCGCCCCGGTGACCGCTTCAGCCACACCAGCGCCGCGCGCCTCTGGCACGTTCCCCTTCCCGGATGGGTGGGGTCGGGCGTTCACGTGACCGCCGAACCCGGCGTGGTGCGTCCGCGGGGCGCAGGAGTACACGGACACGAGGGGGCAGGCGTCGTCACGACGACGCGTCACGGGCTCCCCGTCTCAGACCCGCCGACCATGTTCCTCGAACTCGCCGGCCTCCTTCGACTCGAAGAGCTCGTCGCAGTGGGTGACCACCTCATCCATCACCCCCGCATCGCTGAACCTGGCGACACTCGACCGCACCTCGACGTGGACGAACTGCGGGAGTGGCTGGACCACTCGACGGCGCGCGGGGTGAAGCGGGCGCGAGCGGCCGCAGTCCTGTTGCGCCCGGGTGTGGAGTCGCCACGCGAAACACGGCTGCGACTTCTGCTGCTGGGCGCTGGGATGCCGGAGCCGGTGTGCGGTGTGCGGTGGCGAGATCTACGACGAAGCCGGGCGGATCGGGTGGTTCGATCTGGTGTGGCCGGAGTGGAGGGTGGCGGCGGAGTACGACGGCGACCAGCACCGGATCAACGATCAGCAGTACGAACGCGATATCCGGCGTTTCGATCGGGCCTCAGCGGTGGGGTGGTCGGTGGTGCGAGTGCGAAAGCAGGGTCTCGCGGAGGGACGCAGTGAGACGATCCGGCGAGTCGCATCCGCTCTTCGCCGCGGGGGCTGCCCGGATGCATTCCCGAACCGTCGCAAACCGCTCGTTCAGACCCTCAGATAGAGCGATTTGTGACGGTTCGGGCGACCACCCGCTAGGCGTACCGCTCCCAGGCCTGACGCACGAGACGCTCGAGCACCGCGGGGTCGAGGGCGTCGAGACGCTTCACGTAGAGGCAGCTCTTGCCGACGGTGTGGGGTCCGAGCGAGTCGAACAGCGGATCGGCCGGCGCGTAGTCGTCGTACACGCCGTAGATGGTGAGCGCCGCCTTGCGGGGCGAGAAGCCGATGATGAACCAGTCGTTGGTGCCGGTGGTGTTCGTGTACGGCATCGACCCGAACCCGACCATCGTGGGACCCCACATGGTGCCCGCCTCGCCCGTGACCCGCTGCATCAGCTCACGGACGGCGAAGCCCTCCTCGCGGCGGCGCGCATCGGGGACCGCATCCAGGAACGCGGTGACGTCGGCATCCGTGGGGCGCGTCTTCGGGGCGGTGGCCTTGGGGGTTGGGTACCCCGCCCGCAGGGCCACGGCGAGGTCAGCCGGCGAGCAGGCCCAGAGTGTCGACGACGCGGTTCGAGAAACCCCACTCGTTGTCGTACCAGGACGCCACCTTCACGTGGCGGCCGAGCACCCGCGTCAGTTCGGCGTCGAAGATCGACGACGCCGGGTCGCCGATGATGTCGGTCGAGACGATCGGGTCCTCGGTGTAGGTGAGCACTCCGGCGAGCGAACCGGATGCGGCGTCCCGGTAGGCGGCGCGCAGTTCGTCGACGGTCACGTCGCGTTCGACGGTCACGTTCAGCTCCACCAGCGACCCGACCGCGACGGGCACACGGATTGCGTAGCCGTCGAGGCGTCCCGCCAGCTGGGGCAGCACCAGGCCGATCGCGTTGGCCGCGTTCGTGGTGGTGGGGGCGATGTTCACCCCGGCGGCGCGGGCACGACGGAGGTCGCGGTGCGGGCCGTCCTGCAGGTTCTGCTCCTGCGTGTACGCGTGCACGGTGGTCATGAAGCCCGCCTCGATGCCGGCGACCTCGTTCAGCACGTGCGCGAGCGGGGCGAGGGCGTTGGTGGTGCAGGAGGCGTTCGAGATGATGCGGTGCTTCTCGGGGTCGTAGGTGTCGTGGTTGACGCCGTACGCGATCGTCACGTCGGCCCCCGCGGATGCGGCGCTCACCAGCACCCGACCGGCCCCGGCTTCGAGGTGCGCCGCCGCATCCGACGCCGCCGTGAAGCGGCCCGTCGACTCGAGCACCAGGTCGACACCGAGGTCGGCCCACGGCAGCTTCGCCGGCTCCCGCTCGGCGACCACCGCGATCCGCGTGCCGTCGACCACCAGGTGGTCGTCGCCCGCCGTCACGGGTCGGCCGAGGCGGCCGAGGGTGGAGTCGTAGCGCAGCAACTGGGCGAGGGTGTCGGGCGAGGTGAGGTCGTTGACGGCGACGACCTCGAGGTCGGTGTCGCGCTCGAGGAGCGCGCGCAGCACGTTGCGTCCGATGCGGCCGAAGCCGTTGATGGCGACGCGCGTGGTCATGGGTGGGTCCTTTCGTGGGGCGGATGGTTCACCACCACGATGCGCCCGCGCGGGCCGCCGCATCCGTGCGAAGTCGGCCAGGTTGCGCGAGCTTCGCGCCAGCCCGGGGGTTACGCGAACGCGCGCCGGTACTCGCGCGGGCTGGTGCCGAGGATGCGCTGGAAATGCAGCCGCAGGTTGGCGCCGGTGCCGAGGCCCACCTCGGCGGCGACCTGCTCCACCCCGTGGTCGGTGCGTTCCAGCAGTTCGCGCGCGAGATCGACGCGCGCCCGCAGCATCCACTGCAGCGGCGTGTAGCCGGTGTCTTCCACGAACCGGCGGGAGAAGGTGCGGGTCGAGACGGAGGCGTGGCGGGCGAGGTCGTCGACGGTGAGCGGCTCACCGAGGCGCTCGATCGCCCACGCGCGGGTGACCGCGAACCGGTCGCCCAGCTGCTCCGGCACCGACCTCGGCACGTACTGCGACTGGCCGCCGCTGCGGTACGGGGCCGCGACGAGTCTGCGGGCGGCGACGTTCGACATCCGCACCCCGTGGTCGCTGCGGATCAGGTGCAGGCACAGGTCGATCCCGGATGCGACACCCGCCGAGGTGAGCACGTCGCCCTCGTCGATGAACAGCACGCTGCCGTCGACCTCCACCTCCGGATGCAGGCGGGCCAGGTCGGGGGCGTGGCGCCAGTGGGTGGTGGCGCGGTGGCCGTCGAGGAGCCCGGCCGCGGCGACCGCGAACACGCCGGTGCAGATGGCGGCGATGCGGGCGCCGTGGGCGTGGGCGGCGCGGAGCGCGTCGAGCGCGCGGGGGTCGACGGGGCGGACCGGGTCGCGGTAGCCGGGCACGATGACGGTGTCGGCACGCTCCAGGGCCTCGATGCCGTGCTCGACCGCGTAGTTCAGGCCCTCGCCGGAGCGCACGATGCCCGGCTCGACGCCGCACATGAGCACGTCGTACGGCAGTTCGTCGCGCGCCTGGAAGGTCTGGGCCGGGATGCCGACGTCGAGCGGCTGGGCACCGTCGAGCACCAACACGACCACCCTGTGCCGCCGCATGCCGCCTCCGTTCCGGGCCGCGATCGGCGACCCCGCTCAGGTTGCCGGATGCCGCACCCGCCCGGCAGTGGCTGGAACGCCATCCATCGCAAGGATACCGCCAACGCGCGGCGGGCGCCGGGTCAGCGGGTGCGCAACCAGTCGGCGAGCACGGGAAGCGCGGTGACACCCTGCGACTCGCAGAAGTGGGCCGCGCCCGGCACCACCCGCTCGTCGGCGTCGAGACCGGCGACAACCGCGGGCGAGAGCTCGATCGGCACCTCCGGGTCAAAATCGGAACGGATCACGAGGCGCCGGTCGATGCGGCCAGCGAGCGCCCGCAGGTCGGGCAGGCCCATCGTGAACGGATCGAGTTCGGGGTAGATCGGCACCGGGTCGACGAACGGGGCGACCAGCGCGAGGGCGCCGAGCCGCGCATCCGGCTGCTCCGCGAACACACGCCCGAGCGCCCGCACCGCAGTGATCGTGCCGAGGCTGTGGCCGACGACCGCCGTATCCGCGTCGACGCGGCCGATAGCGGCGACCGCCGCATCCGTCCACGCGTCCGCCCGCGGGTTATCGGTGTCGGGCAGCGCCGGCACCTCGGTGGTGACCCCGAGCGGGGCGAGCTGCTCACGCAACCACCCGAACCAGTGCGTGCCCGGATGTGCGGTGTAGCCGTGCAGGATCACGACGCGGCGAAGAGGCATGCCCCATTCTCGCGAAGCCGTCGGCGCATGCGCGCGCCGGTAGACTGGCGGCGCTGCCGCATCCGCCCCGCCTTCAAGGAGCACACCCCCGTGAGCACCCCCTCGACGCACGTCGTCGACACCGTCGAGAACGCCGCCGTCACCCCCGAGAAGGAGCAGCCCTACGCCGCCCTCGGGCTGAAGACCGACGAGTACCTGCAGATCCGCGAGATCCTCGGTCGCCGCCCCACCAGCGGCGAACTGGCCATGTACTCGGTCATGTGGAGCGAGCACTGCTCCTACAAGTCGAGCAAGGTGTGGCTGCGCCAGTTCGGGCAGAAGGTCACGCCCGAGATGAAGAAGAACCTCATGGTCGGCATGGGCGAGAACGCCGGCGTCGTCGACATCGGCGAAGGCTGGGCCGTCACCTTCAAGATCGAGAGCCACAACCACCCCAGCTACGTGGAGCCGTTCCAGGGTGCCGCGACCGGCGTCGGCGGCATCGTGCGCGACATCATCTCCATGGGCGCGCGCCCCGTCGCCGTCATGGACGCCCTCCGCTTCGGCGCGATCGACCACCCCGACACCGCACGCGTCGTGCCGGGCGTCGTGTCGGGCATCAGCTTCTACGGCAACTGCCTCGGCCTGCCGAACATCGGCGGAGAAACCTGGTTCGACCCGATCTACCAGGCCAACCCGCTCGTCAACGCGCTCGCCGTCGGCGTGCTGCGCCACGAAGACCTGCACCTCGCCAACGCCCGCGGCGTCGGCAACAAGGTGGTGCTGTTCGGCGCCCGCACCGGAGGCGACGGCATCGGCGGCGCGTCGATCCTCGCATCCGAATCGTTCGACGAAGGCGCCGGACGCAAGCGCCCCGCCGTGCAGGTCGGCGACCCCTTCATGGAGAAGGTGCTCATCGAGTGCTGCCTCGAGCTGTACCGCGGCGAACTCGTCGAAGGCATCCAAGACCTCGGCGCCGCCGGCATCTCCTGCGCCACCTCCGAACTCGCCTCCAACGGCGACGGCGGCATGCACATCGTGCTCGACGAGGTGCTGCTGCGCGACTCCACCCTCACCGCCGAAGAGATCCTGATGTCGGAGAGCCAGGAGCGCATGATGGCGGTCGTCGCGCCCGACAAGCTCGACGGCTTCCTCGCCGTCACCTCCAAGTGGGATGTCGAAGCGAGCGTGCTGGGTGAGGTCACCGACACCGGCCGCCTCATCATCCAGTGGAAGGGCGAGACGATCGTCGACGTCGACCCGCGCACCGTCGCCGTCGACGGGCCCGTGTACGAGCGCCCGCTCGCCTACCCGACGTGGATCGACCGCGTGAACGACGACACCGCATCCGCCCTCGCCCGCCCCGCCGAGGGCCCGGCGCTGAAGGCGCAGGTGCTGCAGCTGCTCGGCTCTGCGAACCTCGCCGACAAGAGCTGGATCACCAGCCAGTACGACAAGTACGTGCTCGGAAACACCGCCCTCAGCTACCCCGACGACGGCGGCATGGTGCGCGTCGACGAAGAATCCGGACTCGGTTTCGCGCTCGCCACCGATGCGAACGGCCGCTACTGCTACCTCGACCCGTACCAGGGTGCCCAGCTCGCGCTCGCGGAGGCGTACCGCAACGTCGCCGTCACCGGCGCCACCCCAGTCGCCGTCTCCGACTGCCTCAACTTCGGATCGCCCGAGAACCCCGAAGTGATGTGGCAGTTCAGCCAGGCCGTCGAAGGCCTCGCCGACGGATGCCTGCAGCTCGGCATCCCCGTCACCGGCGGCAACGTGTCGTTCTACAACCAGACCGGCGACGTGCCCATCCACCCCACCCCCGTCGTGGCCGTCATGGGCACCATCGACGACGTCGGCCGCCGCGTGCCCTCCGGCTGGCAGGACGCCGGCGACAACCTGTACCTGCTCGGCACCACCGCGCTCGAACTCGACGGCTCCGCCTGGGCGGGCGTCGTGCACGGCCACCTCGGCGGGCGCCCGCCGGCCGTCGACCTCGACCGCGAGAAAGAACTCGCGTCGCTGCTGTCCGCAGCCGCCTACGAAGGTCTGCTGAACGCCGCCCACGACCTCGCCGACGGCGGCCTCGCCATCGCGCTCGCCGAAGGCGTGCTGCGGTTCGGTGTGGGTGCTCGGGTGTTCCTCGACGAACTCCTCGAACGCGACGGAGTCGACGCGGCCACCGCGCTCTTCTCCGAGTCGACCGGCCGCGTGCTGGTCGCCGTGCCCCGCGAAGAGGACGTCAAGTTCACGCGCCTCTGCGAAGGCCGCGGCTACCCGGTGATCCGGGTCGGCGTCACCGACAGCGAACCCACGCTCGAAGTGCAGGGAATCTTCACCGCATCCGTCGACGAGCTGACCACCACCTACCGCGAGCCGCTACGGGAGCACTTCGCCTGAGGCTGCTCGGGGGTGTCGATACGCGGCGCCCTCCGGGCGTCGCTACTCAACCAGCGGGGGGCGGCGCCCTCCGGGCGTCGCGGCCTACAGCGGGGGGTGGCGCCTACAGCGGGAAGCGCGTGCTCGTCTTCTGCTCCGCGTCGGCCCAGAGGGCCGCGCCGAAGGCGGGGTCGGCGGATGAGGCGACCGGGGTGGTGGGCACGGGCACGCCCGCAAGCTCGCGGCGCGGTCCGAAGAACATGCCGTTCACGGCATCCGGGTCGGCGACGGCACGCACCGACGGCCAGGCGCCGCGGTCTTTGCCCTGCCCCACCCATCCGGAGAGCGCCTCCACGACCCGCCCGCCGACGCTGTCACGGTCGGTGATGCCGGGGCGCTTCGAGGCGTACACGTTGGTGGCCCACCCGGGGTGGGCGAGCAGCGACATGCGGGAGTCGCCGGCGGCGGTGAGTCGCCGCGCCAACTCCAAATGGAACCCCTGCACGGCGTGCTTCGAGAACGCGTAGGCGCGGAACGGCTTGTACCGCCGCTCCGACCAGAGGTCGTCGGCTTCCAGTTTCGTCATGCGGGTGGAGTCGCTGCCGAGCCCCACGATGCGGCCGTCGGGGGCGAGGGCCGGGAACAGCAGCGTGGTGAGGGCGAAGTGCCCGAGGAAGTTGCCGCCGACGGTGGCCTCGAAACCGTCGTCGGTGAGCAGTCGGCGCCGGGATGCGATCACCCGGCCCGCGTTGTTGACGAGCGCGTGGATGGGTCGCGACTCGGCGAGCTGCTCCGCCGCCTCCCGCACCGACGCCAGGGAGGTGAGGTCGAGGCGCACATGCGCGACGTCCGCATCCGGGAACCGTTCACGGATGGAGCGGATGGCGAGGCCCGCTTTCTCGGCGGAGCGCGCCGCGATGACCACGCGCGCCCCCGCACCGGCCAGCTGCTCGGAGGTGAAGTACCCGATGCCGGCGTTGCCGCCGGTGACCACGACGGTGCGGCCGGCGAGCGACGGAAGTGCCCGCGGATCCCAGCCGGTCACGCGGCGCCGTCGCCCGATCCGCCCGCCCCGGTGGCTCCGGCGAGACGCTCGTGGTGGTGGATGACCTCCGCCACCACGAAGGTGAACCACTTCTCGGCGAACTCGGGGTCGAGGTGCGACTCCTCGGCGAGCGCCCGGAGCCGCGCGATCTGCACGCGTTCGCGGTTCGGGTCGGAGGCGGGCATGCCGCTCGCGGCCTTCAGCCGGCCGACCTGCTGCGTGAACTTGAAGCGTTCCGCGAGCAGGTGGATGAGGGCGGCGTCGATGTTGTCGATGCTCTGCCGGATGCCGGCGAGCTCGGCTCGCGGGTCCTCGTGCGCGTCCGCGGTCATCCCCCGAGGTTACCGGGCGTCGGCGGATGCGACGCGCCGGTCACCCGCGAAACGCGGCGCGCAGCAGGTTCTCGGCGGCGACCGTCTCGGGAAGGTGGGCGCGTGTCCACCGGGCCATCGCCGTGTAGGCGGCCGCCCGCACGGAGCGCCGGGAGAGGAGGACGTCGTGGAGGGCGCCGTCGATGCGAGTGATGCTGACCTGCGGCCCGAGTCGGGTGGCGCGTTCGGCGACCCCGTCGACGTCGAGCGCCACATCGGAGTCGTAGATGCGCGGCGACCAGGCCGCCTGCAGCATGCTGCGCGCCGACAGCATCACGAGCACCGGCGCGGCCACCCCGAGCCCGGCGGCGACACGTGCGTGGCCGTCGAGCACCGCATCCAGCCATCCGCTGTGCACTGGGAACCCGCGTTCGGGTCGCCAGCGCAGGTCGTAGTCCCATTCGCCGTCGAAGAGGCGGGAGCTGGCGCGGCTGTTGAAACCGCGGTCGATCGCCGGCAGAGCGGTGCGCGGCCCCAGTCGCGCACCCAGCGAGACGAGCGGCGCGATGGCGCGCCTGCCCAGTTCGTCGGCCTGGAACTCGAGCCAGGGGCTGTTGAGGACCAGCGCGGATGCGACACCCGGGTGCCGTGCCGCCCACAGCGACAGGGTGAGGCCGCCGGTGGAGTGGCCGACGAGCACGAGGGGGCGGTCGGTGGTGTCGTCCCGTCCCATCGCTTCGAGCGCCGCCGCGATGTCGGCGTCGTAGACGGCGAGGTCGTCGGTGTAGCCGGGCGTCTGGTGCGGGAGCAGGCTGCGGCCGTACTTGCGCAGGTCGAGGGCGTGGAACCGGGCGCCGGCGCGCGTCCAGAAGAGGGCATGCTCCTCCTGGAAGAAGTAGTCCGACCAGCCGTGCACGTACAGCACGTCGACGTTGCTGGCGAACCCGTACGGCTCCCGCCCCCAGGCGGTGGTCTTCTGTGTCGACGGCCGCACGAGGGTCGCCACCACGGTGCCCTCGTCGTCGGGGCGCAGCGGCATGGGCAGCTGTTCGAAGCCGCGCAGCACATCCGGTCGCCAGGTCATGCTCCGACGGTAGGGATGCCGGTGTCCCGGGCGGCAGGGGCAGGTGTCCCGAGGTTGCCCCGGCCCTGCTGCTGCCGCCCGGATGCGGTTACAGCCAGCGCCGCCGCTGAAGATCGCGTAGAGCGCGGCCCCCATCCCGACCATCAGTGCGAGCGCGAACGGGTACCCGTAGGCCCAGTGCAGTTCGGGCATGACGTCGAAGTTCATGCCGTAGATGGTGCCGACGACGGTGGGGGCGAAGAGGATCGCCGCCCACCCGGAGATGCGCTTGATCTCCTCGTTCTGGGTGAGGCTGAGTTCGGTCATGCGGCGCATCTCGTCGTTCTGCCGCTGCCCGACGAGGCTCGCCTGCACGCCGAGCGCGTTCTCGAGGATGGAGCGGAAGGCGCCCGCGCGCTCGACGATGCGGAGCGCGTGGTCGAGCACGTCGCGGAGGTTGCGCTGCAGTTCGAGGTCGACGCCGTACTTGTCGGATCCGCGCAGCAGCGCCTGCAGCATGGCGATGAGCGGCTGGGTGGCGCGCTGGAAGTCGATCACCTCGCGCGACAGTTCGTAGATGCGCCGCGAAACGCCTTCCTCGCCGGCGAACAGCTGGTCCTCGATCTCGTCGATGTCGTTCTCGAGGCCGGCGATGACGGGCCCGTACTCGTCGACCACCTCGTCGAGCACCGCGTACAGCACGGCCTCGTGGCCCATCGCGAGCAGCTCCGGGTTCGCTTCGAGGCGGCGGCGCACCTTGCCCAGGTCGGGCGACTCCGCGTGGCGGATAGTGACCACGAAGTCCGGGCCGACGAAGAGGTGCAGCTCCCCGAACTCGACCTCTTCGGTGTCGTCGCGGTAGCGGGCCGGACGCAGCACCACGAACAGGGTGTCGCCGTAGCGCTCCAGCTTGGAGCGCTGGTGCCCGGTGAGGGCGTCTTCGACGGCGAGCGGGTGCAGGCCGAACTCGTCAGCCACCGACCGCACCTCTTCGGCGCTGGGGCGGTAGAGGCCGATCCACGCCATGCCGCCGCGTTCGCGCATGACCTGGTAGGTCTCGTTCAGGGTCGCCGGGTCTTCCGTGCGCCGTCCGGCCACGTACACGGCGTTGTCGATCAGGGTCATCATGGTTCGTCACCTCGATTGCTCGCGTCGGTGCGACGCCGAGGCGTCGCGGATGGGGGCGCGCTCTGGGCACGCGTCACGCCACCGCGAGTTCCGCGCGGGTCAGTGCATCGAGATGCCGACCAGCGAAGACATGACGGTGGCGCGGCGACTATGACTCGACATCGCGCATCACCTGCCTTCCTGGGTCCGGGTCGCCGGGGGCGACCTCGGCAAGGCTAGGCGGATGCCGCGGCGGGCGTCAAACCGAGGGCGGAACCGAGCGGTACAGCACGGGGCGCTCGTCCCAATCCTGCAGCCGCTCCTCCAGTCCGGCACGAACGGTGGGCCATTCCTCGGCGAGGACGGAGAAGATGGCGGCATCCCGCCAGGTGCCGTCGGCGCGGCGCTGGTCGCGGCGGGTGATGCCTTCGAACGAGGCGCCGATCTTCGCGATCGCGGCGCGTGACCGCGCATTCACCGCATCCGCCTGCAGTTTCACGCGGCCGTAGCCGTGGTCGAACAGCAGGCCGAGCATCAGCAGCTTCGCCTCGACGTTCACCTGGGTTCCCCAGACGCGCGGGTCGTAGGCGGTCCAGCCGATGTGGGCGGACTCTTTCTCCTCGTCGAAGTCGGCCATGCTGGATGCGCCCACCACCTCGCCGGTGTGCGGACCGGATGCGACCCGCACCACGAACGTGATGCCGCGTTCGTGCGGGAAGTAGTTCGGCGCCCACGCGGCGAACGCCGCCTCGTCGGCGGGGAGTCCCGCCGGGCCGCCACCGTATCCGCCGGCGAACACCTCCGGATGCCCGAGAGCCCGCCACAGGGCGGGCACGTCGTCGAGGGTGAACGGGTCGAGCCGGACGTAGCGGCCGACGAGGGGGGCGGGGTCGGGGCGGGTGGCGGTCACCCCACCATCCTGGCAGGGGTGTTACGGCGGGGTCGGGGCCAGGCACGCACCCGACCCCGCCGAGTCTCTAGTGGTCGACCGCCTTCTCGGCTCCGATGCCGGTCAGCGAACGCACCTCCATCTCGGACTGCTTCGCCGGGTCCTCGGTCGACTTCGCCGACAGTGTCCCGACGACGCCGGCGAGGAACGCGAGCGGGATCGACACGATGCCGGGGTTCGACAGCGGCCAGAATGCGAAGTTCGCATCCGGGAACATCGACGTCGCAGCGCCCGAGACCACCGGCGAGAACACGATCAGCAGGATCGCCGAGCCGAGGCCCGCGTACATGCTCCACAGCGCGCCGCGGGTGGTGAAGCGCTTCCAGAACAGCGAGTACACGATGGTCGGCAGGTTCGCGGATGCGGCCACAGCGAACGCGAGCGCCACCAGGAACGCCACATTCTGCCCGTTCGCGAGGATGCCGCCGAGGATCGCGACGACACCGATGACGACGACGGTGCGACGGGCGACCTTCACCTCGGAACCCGGCTCGGCCTTGCCCTTCTTGACGACGCTCGCGTAGATGTCGTGCGCGTAGGAGGCGGCGGCCGTGATGGTGAGACCGGCCACGACGGCGAGGATCGTCGCGAACGCGATCGCCGAGATGAGCCCCAGCAGCAGCGGGCCGCCCAGTTCGAACGCCAGCAGCGGGGCGGCGGAGTTGGCCCCGCCGGGTGCCGCCTTGATGACCTCCGGACCGATCAGCGCCGCAGCCCCGTACCCGAGCACCAGCGTGAACACGTAGAAGATGCCGATCAGCCAGATCGCCCACACGACGCTGCGTCGCGCCTCCTTCGCGGTCGGCACCGTGTAGAAGCGCATCAGCACGTGCGGCAGGGCCGCCGTGCCGAGCACCAGGGCGAGACCGAGCGACAGGAAGTCGAGCTGCGTCGTCGAGCTCACGCCGTACTGCAGCCCCGGCCCGAGGATGGCGGGGTTGCCGGCCGTCTCGACCGCGTGATCCAGCAGGGTCGACAGGCTGAAGCCGTGGATGGCGAGCACCCAGATCGTCATCACGCCGGCGCCCACGATCAGCAGGAACGCCTTGATGATCTGCACCCAGGTGGTGCCCTTCATTCCGCCGACGAGCACGTAGACGATCATCAGCGCGCCGACGACGGCGATCACGATCGACTGGCCCAGCTTGTCGTCGATGCCGAGCAGCAGCGACACCAGGCCACCGGCGCCCGCCATCTGCGCCAGCAGGTAGAAGAAGCACACGACGAGGGTCGTGGTGGCCGCCGCGATGCGCACCGGACGCTGCTTCAGACGGAACGACAGCACATCCGCCATCGTGAACCGGCCGGTGTTGCGCAGCAGCTCGGCGACCAGCAGCAGCGCCACCAGCCACGCCACCAGGAAGCCGATCGAATACAGGAAGCCGTCGTAGCCGTTGATGGCGATGGCGCCGCAGATGCCGAGGAACGACGCCGCCGACAGGTAGTCGCCGGCGATCGCGGTGCCGTTCTGCGGTCCGGTGAACGAGCGTCCGGCGGCGTAGTAGTCGGCCGCCGTCTTGTTGTTCCGGCTCGCGCGGAAGACGATGATCATCGTCACCAGCACGAACGCGGCGAAGATGCCGATGTTGAGCCACGGGTTCCCGATATCGGTCTCCATCAGCGCACCCCCTCCCGTGCGGCCTCGTCGCGGAGTTCCTCCGCGAGAGGGTCGAGCTTCCGGTTCGCGTAGGCGACGTAGATCATCGTGATCGCGAACGTCGTCACCACCTGACCGAGGCCGATCAGCAGGCCGATGTTGATGCTGCCGAACACCGGGGTCGACATGAACTCGGGGGCGTAGCCGGCCAGCAGCACATAGGCGAAGTACCAGACCAGTGCCGCGGCGAGCACGGGGAACACGAACGATCGGTGCCGCTTCTTCAACTCACGGAAGCGTTCGGAGTGCTGGATGCCGGCGAAGTCGGCCTCCGTCTCCGTCACCGAGCGGGGGGCATCGTCGCCCATCATCTCTCCTCATCCCGGGCATGCACCGTTGCGCGCCCGTCTCGACGTGATTGCGGAACACTCTGGAACCTGCGGCCACCGCCGGAGGTGCCCATCCGCTCGTCGTCGCCGGGCGGTGCCGAGCGTGCGACGAACGGCGCTGCGCCCGCGACGAGCGAACGCATATCGTGGGCTGCATGGCCGAGTCGCTGGTGAGCGGCCTCGCGATCGCCGTCGCCGTGGCGCTGGTGGCCATCGCGGGGTACCTCGTGGCGCGCCGTCTGGCCCGCGGCCCCCGCGAACTCGGCACCGACGCGGAACGTGCCCGCTTCACCACCCTGCACCTCGCCACCCGCGCCGCGGAGCACCTGCGGGCGGGACTCGACGAGGGCGAACCGGCGCGTGCCGCGCGCGACCTGCGCGCCATGCTCGACTGCGAGGGTCTCGCCCTCGCGGGTCCGGATGGCGTGCTCGCGCTCGACGGACCCGACGGCTGGCGCGACGTGGCCGCCAGCATCGTCGAGGCCCACTCGGGCGTCAAGCCGCAGCTGCACCGCGCCGTCACCGGGCAGGGTCGCGACACGATCGACGCGGTCTCGGCGCCCATCCTGCGCAGCGGCGAGCGCGCGGGCACCCTCGTCGCGTTCGCCCGGGGCGCGCGACCGGGGCTGGTGCGCGCCACCGGCGAGGCGGCCCGCTGGGTATCGACGCAGCTCGAACTCGCCGAACTCGAGGCCTCCCGCGTTGCGCTCGCCGAAGCCGAGGTGAAGGCGCTGAGGGCGCAGATCAGCCCACACTTCATCTACAACGCCCTCACCGCGATCGCGTCGTTCATCCACACCGACCCCGCGAAGGCACGCGAGCTGGTCGTCGAGTTCGCCGACTTCACGCGCTACAGCTTCCGCCGCCACGGCGACTTCACCACGGTGGCCGAGGAGCTGCGCAGCGTCGACGGCTACCTGCGGTTGGAGCGGGCACGCTTCGGCGACCGACTGCAGGTGACGCTGCAGATCGCCCCCGAACTGCTGGCCACCGTCATCCCGTTCCTGTCGGTGCAGCCGCTCGTCGAGAACGCGGTGCGGCACGGGCTGGAGTCGGCGGAGCGGGGCGGGCGGGTCACCATCACCGCCACCGACGACGGCTCCTGCGCCCTCATCACCGTCGAAGACGACGGCGTCGGCATCGACCCCGACCTCGCGCGCGACGTGCTGGCCGGACGCGCCGGCGGCGAGCACGTCGGGCTGCGCAACGTCGACACCCGACTGCGGCAGGTGTACGGCGACGACTTCGGGCTCGTCGTCGAGACCAACCTGGGTGCCGGCACCCTCGTCATGATGCGCGTCCCCAAGTCGCAGCCGCTGCGCGCCGGCGAAGGGAGACTCGCCGGATGACCGCCCCCCGCACCCTCTCCGTGCTCATCGCCGACGACGAACCGCCGGCCCTCGACGAACTCGCCTACCTACTCGGGCAGGACCCGCGGATCGCCGCCATCCACCGCGCCTCGTCCGGGGCGGAGGCGGTGCGCCTGCTCTCGGAGCACACCGTCGATGCGGCATTCCTCGACATCCACATGCCCGGCCTCTCCGGCTTCGACCTGGCGCGCGCTCTCAGCAGGTTCGAGCGGCGCCCCGCGCTGGTGTTCGTCACCGCCGACGAGGATCAGGCGCTCGAGGCGTTCGAGTTCGCCGCCGTCGACTACCTGCTGAAGCCGGTGCGCGCCGAACGCCTCACCCGCACCCTCGACCGGGTGATCGACGGATTGCACGGCAGCCCCACGGGGCCCATCACCCGCCCCGAGCTGGTGGCCGTCACGCTCGGCGGGACGACCCGCATGATCCGGCGCGACGACGTGCGCTACGTGCAGGCGCAGGGCGACTACGCCCGGCTGCACACCGACGAATCCAGCTACCTGGTGCGCATCCCCCTCACCGACCTGGAACGGCAGTGGGCGGAGGCCGGATTCCTGCGGGTGCACCGCTCGTACCTGGTGCAACTCGACCACGTCACCCGGCTGCGCGGCGGCGCCGGACACGCGACCGTCACCATCGGCGCCGTA
The DNA here is from genome assembly GCA_023386365.1 of Actinomycetes bacterium. GTDB lineage: Bacteria > Actinomycetota > Actinomycetes > Actinomycetales > Microbacteriaceae > Homoserinibacter. The sequence goes on from JAEWJX010000017.1 coordinate 80,047, forward strand.
GAACTCCCGGTGTCGCGGCGGCTGCAACCCACCCTGCGGGAGGCGCTCGACGCGCGACGCCTGCGGGCGGGCGGATGAGTTCGCCGGCGCCCGACGCGCGCCCGACGCGGGTGCGGGTCACCGCCCCGC
>JAEWJX010000044.1 GCA_023386365.1 Actinomycetes bacterium
CTCATGAACCGCTATTTTCATCAAGCGGAGCCCAAGGATCAAGGGGTCCTGCCTTGCCCCCTGCCGCCCGAAAGCCTACAAGCCGCCACCTCTCGAACAATCAGGACGATCCCATGCGACCCTCCAAACGCGCCGCCGACGAGATGCGCAAGGTCACGCTCGAACGCGGCGTGGTGCGCTATGCCGAGGGCTCCTGCATGGTGACGATCGGCGAGACCAAGGTTCTCTGCGCGGCGACCGTCGAGGAAAAGGGTCCGCCGTGGCTGCGTGGCACCGGCAAGGGCTGGGTCACTGCCGAATATTCCATGCTGCCGCGCGCCACGCATGAGCGCACGCGCCGCGAGGTCACCTCGGGCAAGCCGTCGGGCCGCACGCAGGAAATTCAGCGTCTCGTCGGCCGTTCTTTGCGCGCCGTGGTCGACCTGACCGCGATCGGCGAGCGCCAGATCGTCGTCGATTGCGACGTTCTGCAGGCCGATGGCGGCACGCGCACCGCCTCGATCACCGGCGCCTGGGTCGCGCTGCACGACGCGCTGAAATGGATGGAGGGCCGCAGCCTGCTCAAGGGCGTGAACCCGCTGAAGGACCATGTCGCTGCCGTCTCCTGCGGCATCGTCGCCGGCACGCCGGTAATCGATCTCGACTATGTCGAGGATTCCGGCGCGCAGACCGACGCGAATTTCGTCATCACCGGCTCGGGCGGCCTCGTCGAGGTGCAGGGCACGGCCGAGGGCGCGCCCTTCTCCGAGGAGGAGCTGCTTTCGCTGCTGAAGCTCGCCAAGGACGGCGTCTCCAAGCTCGTCACACTGCAGAAGGCGGCGGTGGCCTGACGATGAGCCAGCACCGCATCCTCTCCGGCAAGGTCGTCATCGCGACCCATAACCAGGGCAAGCTGCGCGAAATGCGTGAGCTGCTGGGGCCCTTCGGCATCGAGCTCGTCTCCGCCGGCGAGCTCGGCCTGCCGGAGCCGGCCGAGGACGGCTACATGTTCTCGGAGAATGCGGCGATCAAGGCGCATGCGGCGGCGAAGGCGGCGGGCCTGCCAGCGCTGGCCGATGATTCCGGCGTCTGCGTCGATGCGCTCGACGGTGCACCGGGCCTCTTCTCCGCGAACTGGGCCGGCCCCGGCAAGGATTTCAAGCCGGCGATGGACCGCGTTCTGGCCGAATTGGCCAAGCGCGGCGCCACCGCGCCCGCTCAGCGCAAGGCGCATTTCGTCTCGGCGCTGGTGATCGCATGGCCGGACGGCCATGAGGAGCTGTTCGAGGGCCGCGTCTTCGGCACGATCATCGATGCGCCGCGCGGGCTCGGCGGCTTCGGCTATGACCCGCTCTTCCAGCCGGACGGGCATGGCAAGACCTTTGGCGAGATGAGCAGCGCCGAGAAGCACGGCATCGACTGGGGCAATCGCGACACCGCCCTGTCGCATCGCGCGCGCGCTTTCCACGCGCTCGCCGAGGCCTGTCTGAGGAAGCCGGCATGAACGCCTCGGCCGCCCTCTCCGAGCGGCCCTCTGTCCTGCATCCGACCGCGGATGCGGGCTTTGCTGTCTATGTGCACTGGCCGTTCTGCCTGGCCAAATGCCCCTATTGCGATTTCAACAGCCATGTCCGGCTGCAGCCGCCGGACCAGGCCCGCTACATCGCCGCCTTCCGCCGCGAGATCGCGCATCGCGCGGCGTTGGCGCCGGGGCGCACCGTCTCCTCGATCTTCTTCGGCGGCGGCACGCCCTCGCTGATGGAGGGGCGCACGGTCGGCGCGATCCTCGATGCGATCGGCGAGCACTGGGCGGTCGCACCCGATTGCGAGGTCTCGCTCGAAGCCAATCCCACCAGTGTCGAGGCCGGCCGCTTCCGCGACTTCCGCGCCGCCGGGGTCAACCGGGTCTCCCTCGGCATCCAGGCGCTGAACGACGCCGACCTCAAGGCGCTCGGGCGCCTGCACAGCGCGGATGAGGCGATCCACGCGATCGGCATCGCCCGCTCGATCTTCGAGCGCTACTCCTTCGACCTGATCTACGCACGCGCCCCGGAGCAGACGCCGGCGCTCTGGGCGACCGAGCTCGAGCAGGCGATCTCGCTCGCGGCCGAGCACCTCTCGCTCTACCAGCTGACCATCGAGCACGGCACCGCCTTCGAGCGCCTGCATCGGGCCGGCAAGCTCGCCATCCCCGATCCGGACGCGGGCGCAGCGCTCTACGAGGTGACGCAGGAGATCACGGCGCGGCGCGGCCTGCCGGTTTACGAGATCTCCAACCACGCACGCCCGGGCGCGGAGTGCCGGCACAATCTCGTCTACTGGCGCTATGGCGAATATGCCGGCGTCGGACCCGGGGCGCATGGCAGGCTGGTCACGGCCGAGGGCCGGCGGGCGCAGTCGTCGGAGAAGCGCCCGGAAGTCTGGCTCGAGCGGGTCGAGGCCGAAGGCAGCGCGCTGATCGAGGACGAGCTGCTCTCCACCGAGGCGCAGGGCGACGAATACCTGCTGATGGGGCTGCGGCTGGTCGAGGGCATCGACCCCGCGATCTTCGAGCGCCTGTCGGGGCGGCCGCTCCGGGAGAGGCGGATCGCCTTGCTCAAGGC
>JAEWJX010000054.1:0-10000 GCA_023386365.1 Actinomycetes bacterium
CGCGGTGCTCCGGGACGGCCGGGTCGGTGTCGGGCGTGTTGGTGAACGCGCCGGGCGCCGACCGCGGCACCGCGGCGTGCCGGTCGGGCACCCGGTGCCGGTGGGGCACGGGCGCGTCGACGTCGCGCAGCGCCGCGAGGAACCGCTCACGCTCGCGGTCGAACAGCGCGTCGTCGTCGGCCAGGTCGAACACCGCCGACATGAAGTTCTCGCTCGACGCGCCCTCCTCGAGGCGCCGCACGAGGTACGCGATCGCGACGTCGAACTCCTGGGGAGCGACCACCGGGGTGTACAGCAGCAGTCCGCCGGCGTCGCGTCGCACGGCCTCGGCCTGCGCGGGCGCCATCCCGAGGAGCATCTCGATCTCGACGCCGCCCTCGACCCCGCGGGTGCGGGCGAGGTGCCGCGCGTAGGCGAGGTCGAAGAGGTTGTGCCCGGCGACGCCGATGCGCACGTCGTCGATGTTCTCGGGGCGCAGCGCCACATCCAGCACGCGCTTGTAGTTGGTGTCGCTCTGCTGCTTGGTCGCCCAGGTGGCGAGCGGCCAGTCGTGCAGCGATGCGTCGACGCGCTCCATCGGCAGGTTCGCGCCCTTCACGACGCGCACCTTGATGCCCGCGCCTCCAGCCGTGCGACGCGCGCGCGACCAGTCACGCAGGCGCAGGTACGCGCCGAGTGCGTCGGGCAGGTATGCCTGCAGCACGATCCCCGCCTCGAGTCCGCGCAGGTGCGGCTGGTCGAGGATCGCGGTGAACACGGCGATCGTCAGGTCGAGGTCCTTGTACTCCTCCATGTCGAGGTTCACGAACTTCGCCGGTGTCGCGGCGGCGGCCTCCTCGAACAGGGGCGTGAGCGCGGTGACGATGTCGGCGACGGCCTCGTCGAACGCCCACGGGGTGTGGGGTGCGACGGTCGCCGAGACCTTGATGGACACGTAGTCGACGTCGTCGCGCGCCAGCAGCCGACGCGTTCCGGCGAGCCGGCGTCCGGCTTCGTGGGCTCCGAGCACGGCCTCGCCGAGCAGGTTGACGTTGGGGCGTGCGCCCGCGCCCCGAATGCGGCGCAGCGCCTTGCCGAGGCCCGGGTCGTCGGCGTCGATCACCAAGTGGGCGACCATCCGCCGCAGCACGGCGCGCGCGATGGGGACGACGATGCCCGGCAGGAGCGGCGCCACGAGGCCCCCGACTCGGATGGCGGCGCGCAGCGGCCACGCGAGGAACGCGGGCGGACGCTTCGCGAGGTGGGCGAGGGTGCGGGCGGCGACGCGAGTGTCTTCGGGGCGGATGACGCCGTCGACGAAGCCGACGGCGAACTCGAGGCCGGCGGGGTCTTGCAGCAGGCCCGCGAGGCGTTTCGCCGACGGGTCGACGGGCAGCGCGGCCGCGGTCGTCAGCCAGTCGCGCACCTGCGCGACGACGGCGTCGGCGAGGGCGGCGGATTCGGTCGGGGCGAGCTTCTGCGCGGTCACCGCAGAAGTATGCGGCGCGACGTCCCGTAAGGTATAGCAACGAATACTTCGCGATATTCATCAGTTCTGCTTAAGGATCAGGCATGCTCGACGTTCGCCGCCTCGCCCTCCTCCGCGAGCTGAGCCTTCGCGGCACGATCGCCGCCGTCGCGGCAGCCCTCCACCAGACGCCGTCATCCGTGTCGCAGCAGCTGGCACTCCTCGAACGCGAGGCGGGCGTGCCACTCCTCCGGAAAGCCGGCCGCCGCCTCCAACTCACCCCGCAGGCCGAGCTGCTCGTCACTCATACGGCCGCGATCCTCGACCGGCTCGAACAGGCCGACACCGAACTCGCCGCCTCGCTGCAGTCGGCCTCCGGCACGATCCGGGTCGCGATCTTCCAGTCGGTCGCGCTCGCCCTGCTGCCGGCGGCGCTCGACGTGCTCGAACGCGAGCACCCCGAACTCACCGCCGTCGTCACCCAGCGCGAACCCGAGACGGCGCTCCACGAGACCTTCGCGCGCGACTTCGACCTCGTCATCGCCGAGGAGTACCCCGGACACGCCGCTCCGCGTCTCGCCGAACTCGACCGGCGCCCGCTCACCACCGACGCCATCCGGCTCGCCACACCGCCGGCCCACACCGGCCGCTTCGCCGCCCGCGACATCCGCGACGCGCGCGACGCCCCCTGGGTGATGGAGCCGCGCGGCGCCGCCTCCCGCCACTGGGCGGAGCAGGCCTGCCGTCGTGCCGGGTTCGAACCGCAGGTGCGTTTCGAGACGGCCGACCTGCAGGCGCAGGTGCGCCTCATCCAGACCGGTCACGCGGTCGCGCTGCTGCCGGACCTCATCTGGCAAGGCACCCCGCGCACCTCGGTCGAGCTCGTCCCCCTCGACGGCGACCCGAAGCGCACCGTGTTCACGTCCGCCCGGCTCGCGAGCGCCGCACGCCCCTCGGTCACCGCGTTCCGCGGCGCACTCGACCAGGCCGTGCGCGACACCGCCGCGGCCGACTGACGGCCCGGCTACTCGCGCGGCGACCGCGCCGACGTGGCCCGCACCACCGACGGCGCGAACAGGATCGCGAAGGTCGCCACCGAGACGATCACAATCGGCCACCCCCACGCGGGCTGCGCGAACGTGCCCTGCAAGGCACCGAGCCCGATCGCGAACTGCAGCACCTGCCACACGATCGCCGACGCCCGCACCCACGCCTGCCCGTGGAGGAGGCCGACGATCGTCGCCGCCATCCAGGCGACCGCGACGAGCACCAGCACCGTGAGCGCCAGAGCGGTGGCCATGGATGCCGGTTCGGCCGCGACGAGGTCGATCAGCAGCACCGCGGCGACCACCGAGACGGCCGCGAGTTCGACGGCCAGAAGGGCCGCAAGCCCCCAGAACATGGGCGGACGAGCCGGGTTTCTCACAGCGATATCCCATTCAAAGCTATTGATTCGGTGTAACAAGTATGAAACCCTGAACGCGGTTGATGTGACGCTCACAACGTGGTGAGTGATCCGATTTCGAACCAAATCCCCCACACGAAAAAGGATCCTCTCGACCACGCGCGGAAACAACCGAATGCCTCCGCGTGCGTCATCAGAACCACACAAAGGAGCACCGCACAGATGGACTGGCGTGACAAGGCCGCCTGCCTCACCGTCGACCCCGAGCTTTTCTTCCCGGTCGGCAACACGGGGCCCGCTGTAGACCAGATCGAGAAGGCCAAGACGGTCTGCGGTCGGTGCACCGTCTCCGAGCAGTGCCTGCAGTACGCCCTCGAGACCAACCAGGACTCGGGCGTCTGGGGCGGCCTCAGCGAAGACGAGCGTCGCGCCCTGAAGCGCCGCGCAGCTCGCGCCCGCCGCGCCTCCTAGTCATCCCGCCGATCACTACCCCCTCGTGAGGTAGTGCAGCGGCACCTGGATCGTCACCTCGGTGCCTTCGCCTTCGAGCGTGTGCCAGTCGATGGTGCCACCCAGTTCGCCCTGGATCAGGGTGCGCACGATCTGAGTACCGAGACCCGATCCGACCTTGCCCTCCGGCAGGCCGACCCCGTTGTCGCGCACCCGCACACTCAGCAGCTCGTTCTTGCGCTTCGCCGAGATCACGATCTCGCCGTCCCGTTCGGCGAGACCGTGCTCGACGGCGTTGGTGACGAGTTCCGTGAGCGCGAGCGCGAGCGGCGTCGCGTACTCCGAAGGCAGCATCCCGAACGACCCGGTCTTCGTGGGCCGCACCGTCGTGTTGTGGCTTGACGCGACCTCGGTGACGAGCAGCAGCACCCGGTCGAAGACGTCGTCGAAGTCGACGTTCTGACTCAGTCCCTCCGAGAGGGTGTCGTGCACCAACGAGATGGCGGTCACGCGCCGCATCGCCTGCGTGAGGGCGTCGCGGGCGACGTCGTTGTGGGTGCGGCGGCTCTGGATGCGCAGCAGCGACGCCACCGTCTGCAGGTTGTTCTTCACGCGGTGGTGGATCTCGCGGATCGTCGCGTCCTTGGTGATGAGCTCCTGCTCCTGGTGGCGAACCTCGGTGACGTCGCGGATGAGCACGATCGCGCCGACCCGCTCACCCTTGTGGCGCAGCGGGATGGCACGGAGCGTCACCGTGACCCCGCGCGCCTCGATGTCGGTGCGCCACGGCGCACGCCCGGTGACCACGAGCGGCAGCGACTCGTCGACGGTGAGCTTGCCGGAGAGCAGCGCGGTGGCCACCTCGGCGAGCGACTCCCCCTCCAGTTCGCCGGCGAACCCCATCCGGTTGAATGCGGAGAGGGCGTTGGGACTCGCGAAGGTGACGATGCCGTCGACGTCGAGCCGGATGAGGCCGTCGGATGCGCGGGGGGCGCCGCGTCGCGGCAGCGTCGGCGCACCCAGGTCGGGGAAGTCGCCTCGGGCGATCATGCCGAACAGATCGTCGGCGCACTGGTTGAAGGTGAGCTCCTGGCGGCTGGGGGTGCGCGCCTCGGACAGGTTCGAGTGGCGGGTGAGCACGGCGATCGGCGCCGTCGTGGTCGCGGCTCCGCTCGGGCTGAGGCGCCGCAGCACGGGCACGGCACGCACCCGCGTGGGGGTCTCCTCGTACCAGTCGGGCGCGGAGGTGTCGACGATGCGCACCTCGTCGAAGGCCTGCGTCACCTGGGCGCGCCACTCGGGCTTGATCTCCTGACCCACGAAGTCGCGGTAGAAGAGGGTCGCCGCGGACGACGGGCGCGAGTGGGCGACGGCGATGAAGCTGCCCGCATCGGTGGGAACCCAGAGCACGATGTCGGCGAACGCGAGGTCGGCGATCAGCTGGCCGTCGGCCACGAGCAGGTGGAGCCACTCGATGTCGACCTCGGACGCTTTGCCGTGGGCGAGCATGAGCTCGGAGAGCGTGGACACGTCTCCTAGGCTATCCGCCGCCCGCGGCGCCGCCGTCCGCTCTGCCCGATCGCCCCGGGCACGAGCCGATCCGCCAACTCCCGGATGGCGGCGCGCGCCGCGCTGCGCGGCGCGGCGTCGCGCAGGGGACGCCCGGCGAGAAGTGCCGCATCGAAGGCCGCCGGGTCCCACGGGATGAGCACCGCCTCGCGGATGCCGCCGAACCGCTCGAGCGTCTGACGCACCTGACCCCCGGGGCCGGGTCCGAGCACACGCGCGCGCACCTTGTTGACGGCCACCACGACGCGCTCCCTCTCCACGAGGTCGCCGAGCTCGGCGTGCCCGCGCAGAAAACGCCCGATGCCCACGGCATCCGCGGCGGCGAGCGCCACCACTCGGTCGGCGCAGCGGAGTGCGGCGAGGCCGGCAGCGTTGCGGTGCGTGGTGGTCGCGTCGTCGTCGAGGCTGTCGCGTTCGAGACTTGCGGCGACGTCGACGACCACCATCTGGAAGCTCACCCGGGCGGACGCCAGCGCACCCGTCACCCGCTCCTCGCCGAGTTCCGGCCACCGCGACGGTCGGCCGAGTCCCGTCAGCACCCGGAATCCGCCGCCCGCCGGCCCGAAGGGTGCGGCGATGCGGTCGAACTGGGCGTCATCCAGTCCCCCGATTCCCGCGAGTCGGCAGGCGGCCGCGAACCCGGGGGCCTCGTCGAGCAGACCAAGCGTGGGGGCGACGGATGCGGCGTGCGTGTCGGCGTCGGCGAGCACCACCCGGAGCCCGGATGCGGCGAGCTCGGCGGCGAGCGCGATGGCGACGCTTGTGCGCCCCGGCGCCCCGTGCGGGCCCCACACGGCGATCACCTTTCCCGGCTCCGCGGCCCCGTCTGCATCCCTCCTCACGGCCGCCGGGTGCGGCGGCCGTGCCGTGTGCTCCAGCGCCTGGGCCGGTCGAGGTGCCGCGGGATCCAGCAGCGTCCACGCGGGAGGGCCGTCGACGACGTCGACGATGCCGAGCCGACGCGCGTGCTGCCGCTCCTCGGCGTTGCCGACCACCACCAGCATCCGCACGCCGAGCAGGTCGGCGGATTCGACCAGCGCGGCGGTGAGCAGCGTGGGAGCCGCGACCACGATGACGAGGTCGATCTGCTGCTGGGCGAGCCGGATCGCGAGCTCGTCTCCCCCGGAGCATCCCGCGACCGCCGTGTGCCCGTGGTGCTCGGCAGACGCCGCGAGACGTCGTTCATCATCCGGGCCGAGGCAGAGTGCGACGCGCACCTCAGTCGCCCGGGGACGTTCGTCCGGCCGCGACGACGGCGAGCGCATCCCCCGCGGCCTGCGCCTGCAGGACACGCGCGACCTGGGAGCGGGGAACGAGCAGCTCGACCGTGGACGACGACGAGCCGGGCATGAGCCCTTCGCCCTGCAGCACCCGGACCACGGTGGCGTCGGCCACGAGCACGATGGGCGCGGCGGCGCCCTCTCCCCCCGCTTCCGCGGCAGTGGCCCACAGGTCGACCGTGGAGCCGGCCCGGGTGGCGGAGCCCAGACGCACCGCGGAGTCGACGATGAGCGAGGTGTGCTGCAGGGTCTCGGGATCCCCCACGGCGGACCGCGGGATGAGTTCACCCTCCGGCACGGTGCGTACCATCGTGAGGCCCTCGTCCGGCACCTCGTCGAGTCGGAGGTAGAGCCCCGCCGAGTCGTCGAGCCCGACCGACCGCTCGAGAAGGTCGTCGCGCTCCACGCGTTCGCCCGCGGTGAGGGCGCTCGGTGCCGCGACGACGACCGTCCGGGTGTCGACCGCCGCGACGAGACCGACCACTCCCGCCACCGACCCGACGACGAGGCCGATGCCGATCAGGAGTCGCGGGTCGACCCACCTCCGACGGTGGCCGGCGGCCGGTGATGCACTCACGAGGACTCCTCTCGCCGGAACGTTCGCCACGGCGTCCTCATGGTGCCCGGCGGTCAGTCGAGCGCGAGAGAGTTATCCACAGCGAGGATCGTCGGCGCCGCCGCGTGTAGCCATCCGGCCCATAATCGGTACATGGCAGCCGTCTCGGACCTCGGTCGATTCCTCACCCTCGCCGACACCGCCGAGATCCTCAACATCTCCGCCGGGCAGGCGTACGCCCTCGTGCGCAGCGGCGAGCTTCCGGCGATCAAGATCGGCGCGCACGGCCAGTGGCGTATCGAGCGCGACGTGCTCGAGGGCTACATCGCTGCGAAGTACGAAGAGGCGCGCCGCATGAGCCTGTGGCAGCAGTCCGCGCACGCCGACCTGCCCGAGCTGTTCGCGTAGCGCCCCTCAGATCCACACGACGAACAACGCAGAGAACGGGATCACACGCTGCCCACGACCGAGACTTGGATCGTCCTCCCGCAGGTCGAGATGGTCTGCGCCGACACGTCCGATGACACCGTGGTGCACCCCGGATGCGGTGTGCAGTTCGACGGAGACCCGCCGGCGACCCAGGTCCCTCAACACGAACGCGATGCCGAGTCGCTGCGCGAGTCCGTCGGGAGGGAGAGGCTCAGCCCCGGTAACCGGCCCCTCGACGGGCACGGCCGAGACGACGGATGCGACAGGCAGGATGACGTCCCGCGCGCGTTCGCCGCGGCTCGCCGCCCCGGCGACCCAGTCGGCTCCCGCCGATTCGACCCGCAGGTCGAGCACCGCACCTCCCACGAGCTGCACGCGGATGCGGCGCCCACCCCGCGACAGGTCCCGCAACCTCTCGCACAGGGTGAGGCGTGCCCGACGGAGTCGCTCCGCTTCGCGTTCGACGCCGCGCTCCTCGACGGACAGCTCGTGTTCGAGCTGCCCCTCGAGATCCGCGAACAGCTCATCCCAGCGCATCCCGAGACCGTAACGGGAGGGGCGGCCGCACCGGCGCCTGTTGTCCACAAGCGCGACCCCGCGGTGCATTCACCCCGGTCGCCCTGTGCGAGGGTGGCGTGTACCCCATTCGGGGGACGACAGACCATTCCTTCAGTTGGGCGGGCCATGCGCGAAACGACAGCTCTCGACACGTCTCGCGTGCGCGCTTTCCCCGGCCGCCGGGCCGATGAGGAGCTGTTCGGGCGCCAACCGTCTGCCACCCACGAGCTGCCCGATCCGCGCCCGCTGCTGGAGAACCTCACCCGGTGCGTGATCGAGATCATCGCCGGCGCACGCGACCTGGAGCAGATCGCCCGATGGCTCGACGACTCCGTCTACAAGACACTGCTGAAGCGGGTCGTGCTGTCCGCGCAGGCGCGTCAGGTGACGGGTCGACCTGCCTCACGGCCGGTGTTCGCGATCGGATCCATCACCGTCTGCGAGCCGCGCGACGGCGTCGTCGAGGCGGTCGTCATCGTGCGCGGGCGCGCGCGGGTGCGTGCCGTCGCCATCCGTCTCGAAGGACTCGACCGCAGGTGGCGCGCCACCGCGGTGCACGTGCTCTGACCGGAAGGGTCAGCCCTTGCGCTCCTGCGCACGACGCTGCGCCCGGTTGAGCGGAGCCTGCTGGCCCGCGCCGCCGTCGTCGACCTTCTGGCCGAACGCACCGCGCTCGCCGCCGCCCTGCTGCTGCGGCGCCTGACGGGCCGCGAGCTGCTGGGCGCGTGCGGTGGCCGCACGCTCCACCTGGCCGCGCTGGTTGCGCACCTCGACCTCGCCCGACGCGTCGTCCGACGGTGCCGAGTAGCTGAGACCCTGCGGCGTCTGAGGGGCGTTGAGGCCCTTCGCCGCCACACGTGCCTGGCCGTCCGCACCCGTCACCTCGACCTCGAGGTTGTAGAGGAAGCCGACCGACTCCTCGCGGATCGCCTCCATCATGCTCTGGTACAGAGCGAAGCCTTCGCGCTGGTACTCGACCAGCGGGTCGCGCTGCGCCATGGCACGCAGGCCGATGCCGTCCTTCAGGTAGTCCATCTCGTAGAGGTGGTCGCGCCAGCGGCGGTCGATGACCGACAGCACCACGCGACGCTCCAGTTCACGCATCGCCTGGGCGCCGAGCTTCTCCTCGCGACCCTGGTACGCGATCCGCGCATCCGAGAGGATCTCCTCCTTGAGCGCCTTCACCTTGAGGCTGCCCTTCGAGCCGACCTCGCTCAGCACCTCGTCGACGGTAATCGACACCGGGTAGAGGGTGCGCAGCTCGGTCCAGAGCGCCTCGAGGTCCCAGTCGTCGCTCGATCCCTCGGCGGTGTGCTCGTCGACGACCTCGCCGATCACGTCGGTGAGGAACTTCTGCACCCGGTCATGGAGGTCGTCGCCCTCGAGGATGTGGCGGCGGTCCGAATAGATCGCCTCACGCTGACGGTTGAGCACGTCGTCGTACTTGAGCACGTTCTTGCGGATCTCGGCGTTACGCGACTCGACCTGCGACTGCGCGGAGCGGATGGCGCGCGACACGGCCTTCGACTCGATCGGCAGGTCGTCGGGTGCACCGCGCATCAGCATCTCGGCGGCGCCGGTGTTGAAGAGGCGCATCAGGTCGTCCTGCAGCGACAGGTAGAAGCGGCTCTCGCCGGGGTCGCCCTGACGGCCGGAACGACCGCGCAGCTGGTTGTCGATGCGTCGCGACTCGTGACGCTCGGTGCCGAGCACGTAGAGTCCGCCGGCGTCGCGCACCTTCTCGGCCTCGGCCTCGATGCGGGCCTTCACCGCGGCGAAGACGCCGTCCCACTCCTTCTCGTACTCCTCCGGGGTGTCGACCGGGCTGAGTCCGCGGTTGTTCATTTCGGCGACGGCGAGGAACTCGGCGTTACCGCCGAGCATGATGTCGGTACCACGACCGGCCATGTTGGTGGCGACGGTGACGGCGCTCAGTTGCCCGGCCTGGGCGATGATCGCCGCCTCACGCGCGTGGTTCTTCGCGTTGAGCACCTCGTGCTTCACCCCGCGCTTCGCGAGCAGGCGCGACAGGTGCTCGCTCTTCTCGACGCTCGTCGTACCGACCAGCACCGGCTGGCCCGTGCGGTGGCGCTCGACGATGTCCTCCACCACCTGCTCGAACTTGACCGACTCGTTCTTGTAGATGAGATCGGACTGGTCCTTGCGCACCATCGGACGGTTGGTGGGGATGGGCACCACGCCGAGCTTGTAGGTCGACATGAACTCGGCCGCCTCGGTCTCGGCGGTGCCGGTCATGCCCGACAGCTTCTGGTACAGGCGGAAGTAGTTCTGCAGCGTGACGGTGG